>JANPMG010000010.1:0-23320 GCA_031422675.1 Acidimicrobiia bacterium
CGCTCGCCACCGCCATCTCACAGATCATCACCGACCCCCCGCTGCGGCAGACCATGAGCGCGGCAGCGATCACGAAGGCGCGGGCCGAGTTCGACGATCGGCGGGTCATCGCGACAACCCTCGCCACCTACGACCGGCTTCTCGCCGGGCGACCATCTCGATCGGCCCGATCGGCCCGACCATGACCACCCGCGCCGCGCAGGCGACCGACCTGCACGCCGTCGCCGACCTCCACGCGACCCGAATCGACGAGGGGTTCCTCGCCAGCCTCGGAACCCCATTCCTCTTTCGCTTGTACCGGCGAGTGCTCCGTTCCTCCGATGCGTTCATCGTGGTGGACGACATCGACGGTGTGGTCACGGGGTTCGCGGCCGGGGTCGCCGATCTCGGTGCGTTGTACCGCCGATTCATGGTCCTCGACGGACTGCGCGCCGGCGTGCGGGCGGCACCTCGTCTGTTCCGCAGCATCCCGCGCGTCGTGGAGACCCTGCGCTACCCCGCCGCGACCGGTGGGCTCCCCGACGCCGAAATCCTCGCGGTTGCGGTGGCGGCCGATCGAGGCGGTCAGGGAATCGGCCGGCAACTGGTCACGGCTACGACCGACGAGTTCACCCGCCAAGGGATCACCACCGCGAAAGTTGTGACCACGGCCGACAACCGCGCCGCGCTGGCGATGTACCGAGCGTGCGGGTTCGATTCCGCCCGGGGGGTGGAGGTCCACGCCGGCCGGACCTCGGAGGTGCTGGTATGGACGGCCTGATCGCCGCGATCGTCGGCCTGCTCGGCGGCGTATTCCTCACCCCGATCGCGCGGAGCATCGCACTCCGCCTCGACATCGTCGACCGGCCCGGCGAGCTCAAGCCACAGCGCGCCCCGGTGGCGTATCTCGGCGGGCTGGCGGTCTTCGTCGCGGCGTTGATCGGACCGTTGCTGGCCGGCCGTCCGCTCGTTCTCCTCCCCATGGCCGCAGCATTGGCCCTCGGTCTTGCCGACGATCTCCGGCCCCTTGCCGTTCCGCTACGGATCGGTGTCGAGATCACGATTGCCGGCGCCGCGGCGTTGACCGTTCCCGGGCCCGGACTCGCGCGCGTGGCGACCGCGGTCCTCGTGCTCGGGCTCCTGAACGCAGTCAATCTCCTCGACGGCCAGGACGGTCTCGCCGCCGGCGTGGGCGCGGTGATGGGAATCGGATTCGCGGCCCAGGGTGGGGCCGCAATCCCTGTCGGACTGGCACTGGCCGGAGCACTCCTCGGCTTCTTGCTGCTCAATCGTCCGCCGGCGCGCATCTACCTCGGTGACGCGGGCGCGTATCTCGTGGGCACCACGCTCGCTCTTCTGCCCGCGCTCAGCCATGGTGCACCGTCCCGATGGTCGATGTGGTGGGCCGTGCCGCTGCTGTTCGCGGTGCCGATTGCGGACACCGCCATCGCGATCGTGCGGCGACGCCGCGCGCATCGGCCGCTCCTCAGCGGCGACCGCAGCCACGTCTACGACCAACTCGTAGATCGCGGGATGAGCATCGGCCGGTCCACGCTTTCCTGTGTCGCCGCGCAACTCGTCTTCACCGCCGTGGGATTCGCACTCACCCATTCGCCTCCCATCGCGGCGCTGGCTGGAACCGTTGCCACCGCGGTCGCCATTGCGATCATCAGCTGGCGGGCCGGTTTCATCACCGTCGCCACTCCGGAATAGCTACGAGCCTGGCGCGGGCCGCGACGATCGCCGGCGGCGGCGGGACTTGCTGGGCCCAGCAACGGGACGAAGCCGTTTGGAAACTCGAACGAGGCCTCCGATCGCAATGGCGACGGGCACTGCGGGGACGAGGAACACGACCGCAGCCCCGCCGGTCTCCTGGAGACCGACGACCCGGGACGCATACCCGACCACCAATAACTGCGACCCCAGCAGACACCACTCGTACGCGCCGATCGTCATCGAGCGGGACAGCGCGGCCACCCGTCCCTTGGCCACGAGCCGACCGATCGGTTCCGCGAGGAAGAGGCCGAGCGACGCGGCGGCGCCGACGATCGACCCGGGCCGGCCGCGCCCTTCGATGGCCGCCACCCACGTGAGGAGTCCGATGGAGGCGCCGATCCCACCGGCTCCCATCCGGCTCCACCGAGTGGGCCAACCGGTGAACGCGAGCGGTACGGCGGCCCCGATGAGTGGTCGAACTCGCTCGGTGTCGGGCACGGTCCAGTAGACGCCGGCCACCGTGATCAACCACAGGAGCGGCCCGAGCCCGAGCCGGGCCGACCGACGATCAAGGTCCGCGGCGAGGGGACCACCAATCGCGACGACGCCGATCACGCACCACTTGGACCAACTCGGTCCGGGAAACTCTTGCGCGAGGCCGACGAGGAACGCGCCGGGCAGCGCGAAGACGACGCCGATGGCCTTCGGGTTCGGCGTGCGATCGGCGAGCTCGCCGCCGAGCGCGAGCACCACGAGGCCCCACAGCAGCCCTGACGGGAGGATCTCGAGACTGCTGGTCCCGGCCCACCCGCCCAGGACTGCGAGCGAGACAAGCACCCACGCGGGACCGGTGAGGCCCAGGGGCGACTTCGACCGTCGGGGCAGCATCGTGATGGCCCACCCGAGCGCGAGGACCACGCCGGCCGCGAGGAGCGCGAACCAGAATCCGTCCTGAAAGCCCGGAAAATCGACCAGCGTCTGGATTGGTGTCACGGGTCGCCCTTGCCCCATCGCCGCCGTGGGTCATGGAGCCTACGACGCGGGGAATATCCCCAAAATTTGACCACGTTGCGTGATCTGCCTCTTGCATCCGGCCACGCCGCTCGGCCACAATGGCGCCGTTGTTCTTGGCGGCTGGGGGGCCGGTGCACGAAGCGGAGCGAGCGTACACGGGACGTCGCAACGAGATCGGGTGCTGCATCTGATGTCCGTATCCGGAGTCCTGCGAGCGCCAGTGGAAAAACTACGAACCAGCAAACGATTGGCGCGGATGAGCGCCGATTGTCTCGTGTGGATCGCCGCGCTCTACGTCGCGTCGTTGCTGCGCCTCGACTTCAACGTGAGTCGCGTCGACTCGTTCAACCTCGCCATCTTGTTCGTGCCCGCCGTGCTGCTCCAGGCGGCGACCGGCTACTGGACCGGCCTCTACCGGGGCTGGTGGGTCAACGGATCGTTCGAGGAGGTTGCCGCCCTCGCCCGGTCGACCGCGATTTCAGCGCTGGCACTCGTTGCGATCGACCTCGGTTTTCCTGGTGATCGACCGGCTCCGATCAGTGCCGTCGTCGGTGCCGGGATCATGGCCTTCGTCGGCATGGGCGGCGCCCGATACGTGGCCCGACAACTCCTCGAGCAACAACGTCGATCGATGACTCACGATCGCGAGCGCGTGATCGTGTTCGGCGCCGGCGACGGTGGTGAGCGCACCATCCGCGCGATGTTGTTCGACTCGGACAGCCCGTTCGTCCCCGTCGCACTCCTCGACGACGACCCTCGCAAGCGCAACCTCACGATCCGCGGGGTCCGCGTGCTCGGCGACCGCAGTCATATCTCCGAGATTGCGGCCCGCTTCGGCGCCAAGACCCTCGTGATGGCAGTCCCCACCGGTGACGGCGCGCTGGTTCGGGAACTCTCCCGAGACGCTCAGAGCGCCGGGCTGACGGTGCGGGTCGTCCCGTCCGTGCGCGAACTCCTCGGCGGTGAGGTTCACGTCGGCGACCTCCGCGAGCCCACCGAAGCGGACCTGCTCGGTCGACACAAGGTGGAGACCGACCTCCAGAGTGTCTCGGACTACATCCGGGGCAAGACGGTGCTGGTCACCGGCGCCGGCGGCTCGATCGGTTCCGAGCTCTGTCGCCAACTCTCGGCGTTCTCACCCGGCCGGCTCGTCATGGTCGACCGGGACGAGTCCGGACTTCATGGCGTGCAGCTCTCGCTCGAAGGTCGCGCGCTCCTGGACTCGGATTCGCTCATCCTCCTCGACATCCGTGACCGGACCCGCGTCGCTCGCCTCTTCGCCGAGATCAAGCCCGACGTCGTCTTCCACGCGGCCGCGCTCAAGCATCTGCCACTCCTCCAGGCCCACCCGTCGGAGGCGCTGAAGAGCAACGTGTGGGGCACGCTCAGTGTCTTGGACGCCGCGGCCGGCGCCGGCGTTTCGAATTTCGTCAACATCTCGACCGACAAGGCGGCCAACGCGGCCAGTGTGCTCGGGTACTCGAAGCGCATCGCCGAGGCCCTGACCTCATCGTTCGGCCAGCAGCACCCCGGCCGGTACCTGAGCGTCCGGTTCGGGAATGTGCTGGGAAGCCGGGGTTCGGTGCTCACCGCGTTTCGCGCGCAGCTCGACCGGGGCGGCCCGCTGACCGTGACCCACCCCGAAGTGACTCGCTACTTCATGACGATCGAAGAAGCGGTGCAGCTCGTCATCCAAGCCGGTGCCATCGGCGGCGACGGACACGCGTTGGTGCTCGACATGGGTGAGCCCGTGAAGATCTACGACGTGGCCCGCCAACTCGCCAACGCCCGTCAGTCCGATATCGCGATCGAGTTCACCGGCCTGCGGCCCGGCGAGAAACTCCACGAGGATCTGTTCTGCACCGACGAAACCCCGACCCGCAGCGCCCACGATCTGATCCGCTACGTCGACGTCCCGACCCTGGATCCCGACGCCGTGCGCAACCTGGACCCGACCGGGACTCACGGCGAAGTCGTCGAAATCCTCACCACGCTCGTCACCGACATCGACCGCCGCACGACCGCAGCAGCGTTCGGAAACGAGCCGCTCCGCGTCGATCTCATCGAGGTGGAGGTCGCACTCGAAGGCGACGCCGTCAACCTCTGAACCCGCCGAACTGCGGGTTTGATCAGCCCGGCTGCGTCAGGATCTGCGGTCCATCGTCGGTGACGGCGATCGTGTGCTCGAAGTGCGCGGCCCGGCTGCCGTCACACGTCACCACGGTCCAACCGTCGTCGAGGGTCTCGGTCTCGGCCGAACCGGCGGTGACCATCGGTTCGATCGCAACCACGAGCCCGGTCCGAACTCGGTATCGACGCCCGCGAGGAGTTCGATAATTCGGCACCTCGGGCGGCTCGTGCATGGCGACGCCGATACCGTGACCCACGTAGTCACGCACCATCGTCAGACCGGCCTCGGTGGCCACCGCCTCGGCCGCGCCACCGACGTCGGCCAAGTTGCTGCCGACGACGAGCGCGGCGATCGCCCGTTCCAGCGAACGCCGGGTCACATCGAGCAAACGCTGGGACTCGGCGTCGATCTCACCGATGCCAACCGTGATCGCCGCGTCGGCGTGCCAGCCCTCGACGATCGCGCCGCAGTCGAGGGAGATGAGATCGCCGTCGTGTAACACGGTTTCGTCCGGGATCCCGTGCACCACCACGGAGTTCGGTGAGGTGCAGATCACCGCGGGAAACCCGTGATAGCCCAGAAAGTTCGAGTCGGCACCGCGGCGGGCGAGGACCTCGCGAGCGGCACGATCGATGGCGCGGGTGGTGACCCCCGGCGCGGCGGCGCGGGCACACACTTCGTGCATCTCGGCGACGACCCGCCCGGCGCGCGTCATCAGTGCGATCTCGTCCGGAGATTTGCGCGCGCTCACCCGGGGTTCGGGAATCGACCGGCGACGGCCTCGAGCAACGCCGCCTGGACCTCGTCCTCGGTGCCGAGCCCGTTCACTCGAGCGAGCACCGACCGGTCGCGATAGAAGTCGACGAGCGGTTTGGTCTCGGTGTCGTAGAGCTCCAACCGACGCCGGATCGATTCCTCGGTGTCGTCCTCGCGCCCGCGTGCCCGCATCCGGTCGACCACGACGTCCGTGGGCACGTCGAGGTCGATGACGATGTCGATGGGGTAGCGCTCCAGGATTCGATCGAGTTCCAATGCCTGTTGCTCGGTGCGCGGAAATCCGTCGAGCACGAAACCCGGCGCCACCTCGATCGGATTCTGGAAGCGCTCGTGCACGACGGCGATGACCAACTCGTCCGGCACCAACTCACCGCGATCCATGAACGCCTTGGCCTCGAGCCCTGCGCTCACACCGGCCGTGGCCGAATCGCGAAACATCTGACCCGTCGAGAGATGCTGGATCCCGAAGTGGGCCGCGAGGCGCTCACCTTGGGTTCCTTTTCCCGAGCCCTGCTTACCGAGCAGGACCATGCGCGGCCCGTGTCGTGTGCTCATCGAGACCTAAGACAGGAAGCCCTCGTAGTTGCGCATCATCAGCTGGCTGTCGATCTGTTTCATGGTTTCGAGCGCAACCCCGACGGTGATGAGCAGCGCAGTACCCCCGAACGGGAACTGGGTGATGTTCCACAGCTTGAGCACGAGGAGGGGCGCCAACGCGATGAACATCAGGAAGATCGAACCCGGCAGCGTGATCCGATTCAGGACCTTCGCCAGATACTTCTCCGTGGGCGGCCCCGGCCGGATCCCGGGGATGAAACCGCCCTGCTTCCGAATGATGTCCGCTTGTTGCTGGGGGTTGAACGCGATCGCCGTGTAGAAGTACGCGAAGAACAGGATCATCAGCGCGTACATGGCCATGTAGATGTACGTGTCGCCGCGCACGAGGTTGTCGTTGGCGAACTTCGTGAGCCAGTTCCAGTTGGCGGCCGAGGCGATCAGGGCGGGGAACGCCAGGATCGAACTCGCGAAGATCACCGGGATCACACCGGACTGGTTGACCTTCAACGGGATGTAGGTGCTCTGGCCGCCGTACATGCGCCGGCCCACGACCCGTTTGGCGAACTGCACGGGTATTCGGCGTTGGCCAGATTCCACGTAGACGATGCCGGCGATCATCCCGATGCCGATCAGGACCATGACCGATCCCTTGAACACACCGCCCTCAGCGAAGATCGAGCTGCCCTGGGCGGGAAGGCGCGACACCACCGACGCGAAGATCAGGATCGACATCCCGTTGCCGATGCCGCGTTGGGTCACGCACTCACCGAGCCACATGACCAGCGCCGTCCCGGCCACCCACGTGAGCACGATCAGCGCGGCTCGATAGGCGTTGTAGTTCGGGATCATGTCCTTGCCGGTGAAGCCCGCGGTGCCCAGGAGACCTTGCTGGCCTTCGTGCAACGCGATGACCAGACCCGAGGATTGCACGAGCGCGAGACCGACCGTGACGTAGCGCGTCCACTGGGTGATCTTCTTCTGGCCCGATTGGCCTTCCTGCTGCCATTGCTCCAACTTCGGGATGACCACCCCGAGCAACTGCATGATGATCGACGCCGTGATGTACGGCATGATCCCGAGGAAGAAGATCGAGACGCTCGTGATCGCGCCACCCGAGAAGAGGTCGAGGAAGCCGACCACACCACCGGTCTGGCTCGCCGTCGATTGCAGCTGCTTGATCTGCTCGAAGTCGACGTACGGAACCGGGATGTGGGTCCCGAGTCGATAGACCAACACCACGAAGATCGTGAACAAGATCTTGTTGCGCAGGTCGGGCACCCGGAACATGTTCCGCAGACGGGACAGCATGGGTGGTACGACCTCCTGGAGCGACTTCCGGACCCGGTCGGGTCAGGCTATCGGTTGGTCAGTGCGTTGCCCTTGGCCGGGGGTCGACGATCGCCCCATGGTGGCGCCACGATCTCGACCGAACCGCCGGCCGCCTCGATCGCGGACTTGGCCGACTCCGAGAACCCGTGCGCTTTGACCGTGACCGCTTTGGTGAGTTCCCCTCGGCCGAGAACCTTGACCAGACCGCGCTTGGCGACGAGACCGCGCGCGCGCAGCGTGGCCGGGCTGACCTCGGTGCCGGCATCGAAGGTCTCGAGCGTGTCGAGGTTGACCACGTGATATTCGACCCGGAACGGGTTGTTGAAACCCTTCAGCTTTGGCGTCCGACGGTGCAGCGGTGTCTGCCCACCTTCGAAACCGGGCTTGATCGTGCCCCGCGCGCCCTGGCCCTTGCTCCCGCGGCCGGCGGTCTTGCCGCCCTTGCCGCCGATACCGCGCGCGATGCGCTGCTTCTTCTTGTGCGAACCCGCGGCCGGCTTCAGATCGTGAATCTTCACGTGATCTCCTCCACGGTGATGAGGTGCGGCACCTTCGCGATCATCCCGCGAATGACCGGGTTGTCGTCGTGTTCACGAGTCTGGCTGATCCCGCGCAATCCGAGCGCCCGCAAGGTGCCGCGCTGTTTCGGCTTGATCCCGATCAACGATCGGACTTGAGTGACCTTCAACTTCATCACGCGACCTCGGTGATCTCGGTCTTCTTGGCGTTGCGCTCACGGTAGGCACGGAGCATGCCGACCGTGCTGACTTCCTCCGCAGACTTCCCGCGCATCTTGGCGATGTCGTCCGGGCGGCGCAGACCTTGGAGTCCGGCAATCGTGGCCCGCGACACGTTGATCGCGTTCGACGAACCGAGCGACTTGGCGAGGACGTCGTGTACGCCCGCGGCCTCGAGGATCGCGCGTGCCGCGCCACCCGCGATGACCCCGGTACCGGGCGCGGCCGGCTTCAGCAGCACCCGGGCCGAGTCGTGGCGGCCGACGATTTCGTGGGTGATCGTGGAGCCGGCGAGCGCGACGGCGAAGAGGTTCTTCTTGCCCTCTTCCATGCCCTTCTGGATGGCCGCGGGGACTTCCTTCGCCTTGCCGTATCCGAGACCGACGTTGCCGTTGCCGTCGCCGACGACGACGAGGGCGGTGAAGGAGAACCTCCGGCCACCCTTGACGACCTTGGCCACGCGATTGATGGCGATGACCCGCTCTTCGTATTGGTCGTTGGCCATGTTGCTAAAACTCCAAACCGGCGCTGCGCGCACCGTCGGCCACGGCGGCGACGCGCCCGTGGTACTTGAATCCACCGCGATCGAAGACCACGGTGTCCACCCCTTCGCCCTTGGCGCGATCTGCCACCCGCTCGCCGACGGAGCGAGCCGCACCGACGGTGCCGTTGCCGGCGCCGCGCTCGGAGGCCTCCATGGTGGAGGCACTCGCGATCGTTCGTCCGGAGACATCGTCGATCACCTGGGCGTAGATGTGCTTGTTCGAGCGAAACACCGCGAGCCGCGGCCGGGCGGCGGTGCCGCGGACCTTCTTGCGTACCCGGAGGTGGCGACGCCGACGGCTGTCGTTCGTCTTTACGCGCATCTATTTCCCTACTTCGCGGACTTCCCGGCTTTGCGCACCACGCGCTCGCCGGCGTAACGGATGCCCTTGCCCTTGTACGGCTCGGGCTTTCGGATCTTGCGGATGTCGGCGGCGACCTGGCCCACCAACTGCTTGTCGATCCCCGAAACCAGGATGCGGTTGGGGGTGGGTACTTCGAACGTGATCCCGGCCGGCGCGTCGATCGGCACCGAGTGGGAGAACCCCACCTGGAGTTCCAACTTCGACGGGCCCTGCGCCGCGCAGCGGTATCCGACGCCGACGATCTCGAGCTCCTTGGTGAAGCCCTCGGACACGCCGACCACCATGTTCGCCACGAGTGAACGGGCCATGCCGTGCAACGCGCGATGGCGACGCTCGTCGTCGGGCCGGGTCACCAGCAGTTGGTCACCGTCATGGTTGACGAAGATGTCCTCGGGCGTCGTCCACGCGAGCTGACCCTTGGGCCCTTTCACCGAGACGTTGGAGCCGTCGATCGAGACCTCGACGCCGCTCGGAACCGGGATCGGGCTCTTACCGATGCGAGACATGACTCACCACACCTGGCACAGGACTTCGCCACCGACGCGACGCTTGCGCGCCTCACGATCGGTCAGCAATCCCTGATTGGTCGAAAGGACCGAGATCCCCATGCCACCGAGCACCCGCGGCACGCGATTCGCAGCCATGTAGACGCGCAGACCCGGCTTGGAGACCCGCTTGATACCCGAGATGGTGCGCTTGCGCTCGGGGGTGTACTTCATGGTGATCGTCAGCTTGTTCCCGGGCCGCGACGGATCGTCGGCGACCTCGAAGCCTTCGATGTAGCCCTCGCGCAGGAGGATCCCGGCGAGTGCTTCCTTCAACTTGGATGACGGCATCTCGGTCAGATCGTGCATCGCGATGTTCGCGTTGCGAATCCGAGTGAGCATGTCGGCAACTGGATCGGTCATTGTCACGTGCGCAACCTCCTCACCATGAAGCCTTGGTCATACCCGGAACCTCACCCGCGTGGGTGAGTTCGCGCAGGCAGATGCGGCACAATCCGAACTTGCGGTACACCGAACGCGGCCGACCACACCGACGGCAGCGCGTGTAACCGCGCACCTTGAACTTCGGTGTGGCCTGCTGCTTGTTGACGAGCGCTTTCTTGGCCATGCCTTACCCCTGAGCTTCACGGCGGAATGGGAACCCGAGCGCACGGAGTAACGCGCGCCCTTCGTCGTTCGTATGGGCAGTCGTGCAGATGGTGATGTCCATCCCTCGCACGGTGTCGATCTTGTCGTAGTCGATCTCGGGAAAGATCAGCTGCTCGGTCACGCCGAAGGTGTAGTTACCGCGACCGTCGAACGATGCCGGGTTCAAGCCCCGGAAGTCACGGATGCGCGGGATCGCAACGCTGACCAGTCGGTCGTAGAACTCCCACATCCGATCGCCGCGCAACGTGACCTTCGCCCCGATCGCATTGCCTTCGCGGAGCTTGAAGGTGGCGATCGACTTCTTGGCCCGGGTGATCGCCGGCTTCTGACCGGAGATCAGGGTGAGGTCCGCCACCGCGCCGTCGAGGAGCGACGACTGTTGCGTGGCCTGGCCCACACCCATGTTGATTGCGATCTTGGCGAGGTTCGGGACCTGCATCACATTGCCGAGACCGAGTTCGGTACGCAGTTGCTCGCGCAACTCCTCTACGTACTTCGTCTTGAGCCGCGGCACGGCCGTGGTCGATGCCACTACAGGTCCTTCCCGCATTTGCGACAGACGCGAACCTTCGCGTCGCCGTCCATCCGATATCCGATGCGGGAGTGCTTGCCGCACGACGTGCACACGATCGCCACGTTCGAGACGTGGATCGGCATGTCCTTGTCGATGATGCCGCCCTGCATGGTGGCCTTGGTGGCGCGCTGATGGCGCTTGGCCACGTTGACGCCGTCGACGATGACCTTGTCGGCGGCGACGAGCACGCGGGTCACCTCGCCGATCTTGCCGACGTCCTTCCCCGCGATGACCTGCACCTGGTCACCCTTACGGATTTTCATGGTCGATCCACCCTTAGGACGGCAGCAGGAGCGATGACGCCGGGGCGGGTTCCGCTCAGCTTTTTCACTTACAACACCTCCGGGGCGAGGGAGACGATGCGCATGAACTTGCGGTCGCGCAGTTCCCGACCGACGGGGCCGAAGATGCGGGTGCCGCGTGGCTGCATCTGGTCGTTGATCAAGACCGCTGCGTTCTCGTCGAAGCGGATGTAGCTGCCGTCGGGACGACGGCGCTCCTTCTTCGTCCGCACGACGACGCACTTCACGACGTCACCCTTTTTCACCGCGGCACCGGGCGTGGCATCTTTCACCGTCGCCACGAAGATGTCACCGATACCGGCATAGCGCCGCCGCGTACCACCGAGCACCTTGATGCACAGCACCTCGCGCGCGCCCGAGTTGTCGGCCACTTTGAGCCGGCTCTCCTGCTGGATCATCGGGCCCGCTCCAGAACTTCCACGACCCGCCAGCGCTTGTTGCGGGACATGGGACGGGTCTCGGCGAGCCGCACGCGGTCGCCTTCGCGGACCTCGTTCGCCTCGTCGTGCGCGAAGAGTTTCGTGGTGCGCTGAAGCGTCTTGCGGTAGCGCGGGTGCTGCACCCGGTCCACCACACTGACGACCACCGTCTTGTCCATTTTCGTGGACACCACGATGCCTTCGCGTACCTTGCGCCGGTTGCGCTCCGGCGCGTCGGAGGCGCCGGTGGCTTCGGTGGCTTCGGTGTCGCTCATGACTTCTCTCCCTCGGCCGCTTCGGCGGCGGCGATCTCGCGCTCGCGCCGCAGCGTGTTGAGCCGCGCGACATCGCGCCGGATCTCACGCAGGCGCGCGGTGTTGTCGAGCTGGCCGGTGGCGGACTGGAAGCGCAGGTTGAACTGCTCTTCCTTCGCCTCGGCCAGCCGTTGCACCAGCTCGGCGTCGTTGAGTTCTCGGAGTTCTTGTGCAGTACTCGGCATGGTGATCAGGCCTCGTCGTGACGCACGACGAAGCGCGTCTTGATCGGCAACTTGTGCATCGCGAGCCGCATGGCTTCGCGCGCCAACGGTTCGGGGACGCCGGACAGCTCGAACATCACGCGTCCGGGCTTGACGACCGCGACCCAGCTCTCGGGGTTGCCCTTGCCCGAGCCCATGCGAGTTTCCGCGGGCTTCTGGGTGATGGGCTTGTCCGGGAACACGGTGATCCAGACCTTCCCGCCGCGCTTGATGTGGCGGGTCATCGCGATACGAGCGGCTTCGATCTGGCGGTTCGTGATCCAACCCGGCTCGAGCGCCTGGATCCCGTAGTCGCCGAAGGACACCTTCGTGCCGCCCTTGGCCACTCCCGACATCCGGCCGCGCTGCACCTTGCGGTGGCGAACCTTTCTCGGCATCAACATGGTCGCACTCGCTCGCATCGTGGTTCCGACTGGTGCGTATCGCTCGCTCGTCGCTCGATCAACATTCTGAATCAGTCCTCGTCGCCGTGGAACTTGGGCGCTTCGTGCGGCTGGCGAGTCCGGCGTTCGATTTCTTCTTCTTCGGCAAGCAGCCGCTCGAGCTCAGGATCCGCTTCCTTGACGAGCGGTGCATCCTCGGTGATCTCGGCGTCGCCCACTGCGGCTTCGTCCACCGGTACCGATTCGGCGGCCGGACGACGACGGCCACCGCCGGCGGTCACGACACGCCGACCGGTCGGGCCGGCAGTGTCGCCGACGGCCATCGCCGCTTCCTTTGCGATCTTGTCCTCGGCCACGGTCTTGTACGGCAGGATCTCGCCCTTGTAGATCCAGACCTTGACCCCGATCCGACCGAAGGTCGTACGGGCTTCCGCGAGGCCGTAGTCGATGTCGGCACGGAGCGTGTGGAGCGGCACCCGACCTTCGCGGTACCACTCTTTCCGGCTCATCTCGGCGCCGCCGAGGCGACCGCCGCACTGGACCCGGATACCGAGCGCGCCGGCCTTCATCGCCGTCTGCACCGCACGCTTCATGGCGCGCCGGAAGCTGACCCGACCGGTGAGCTGGTCGGCGACACCCTGGGCGATCAGGGTGGCATCGAGTTCGGGCTGCTTGATCTCCTGGATGTTGAAGTGGATCTTCGGGTTCCCGGTGATCTTCAACAGTCCGGCCCGCAACCGATCCGCCTCGGCGCCGCGGCGCCCGATGACGATGCCGGGCCGCGCGGTGTAGACGTCGACGCGAAGCCGATCACGGGTGCGCTCGATTTCCACCCGGCTCACCATGGCGCGCAGCAGTTCGGTGCGCAGGTAGTCACGGATCTTCCAGTCTTCGACCAGGAGGTCCTTGTATTCCTCGTCCTCTGCGAACCACCGCGACTTCCAATCGGTGGTGATCCCGAGGCGGAACCCGTACGGGTTGACCTTCTGACCCATTACTTCGCTCCCTTCGACGAGTCGTCCGACTCGTCGGTGTCCGCGTCGGCGACGTCGGACTCCTGACCACCATCTGATTCCTCGACCACGTCCGTGACGGCGCTGGTCTCGGCTTCCGCCTCAGTCTCGGATTCGACCTCGACCGCATCCGTTGCCACCGGCGCATCGTGATCGTGATCGTGATCGGCTTCCGCGGCGGCCGCGGCTTCGGCCTTGGCCGTGCTCGCGGCGACCCGCCGGCCGCGGCTGAGGCGGCGCCGACGTTCGGTTGCCGCGCCGGTGCCCGATGCTTCTTCCCGGACGGCCCGCTGGCGCAGTTCTTCGTCCGAGTAGCGCTCCACGACGATCGTGATGTGGCTGGTGCGCTTGAGGATCCGAGTGCCGCGCCCGCGCGCCCGAGGCCGGAAGCGCTTGGCGGTCGCCCCTTCGTCGGCCCAGGTGGCACCGATGAAGAGCTCGTCGCTCGGGATGTGATCGTTGTGCTCGGCGTTCGCCACGGCCGAGTCGAGCAGCTTCGCGATCTCGACGGACGCGCCGCGCTGACTGAACCGCAGGATCTCACGAGCCTCGGTCACGTCCAGGCCACGAATCATGTTGAGCACCAGGCGCACCTTGGTGGGCGAGCCGGGACTGTTGCGAAGGACCGCGCGCGTCATTACCGCCGCCCTTGCTTCTCTTGGCCGGCGTGGTACCGGAACGTGCGCGTGGGCGCGAACTCGCCGAGCTTGTGACCGACCATTGCTTCGGTGCAGTACACCGGGACGTGCTTGCGACCATCGTGCACCGCGAAGGTGTGGCCGACGAAATCGGGCGTGATGGTGGAGCGACGCGACCAGGTCTTGATGACCTTGCGGTCGCCCGCTTCGTTCATGCGCTCGACCTTCACCCGCAGGTGCTCGTCGACGAACGGTCCTTTTTTGAGGCTGCGAGGCATCGCGCCTACCTCCGGCTGCCGCGTGTGCGGCGACGACGAACGATCATCTGGTCAGATGCCTTGCCCTTCTTGCGAGTGCGGCCTTCGGGCTTGCCCCACGGTGAAACCGGGTGACGGCCACCGGAGCTCTTGCCTTCACCACCACCGAGTGGGTGGTCGACCGGGTTCATGGCGACTCCACGAACGTGGGGACGCTTGCCTTTCCAACGGTTCCGACCCGCCTTACCGATCGAGATCAGTCCGGCTTCGGAGTTGCCGACCGCACCCACCGTGGCGCGACAGTCGATAGGGACGCGCCGCATCTCGGTGGAGGGAAGGCGCAAGGTGGCGTAGAGGCCTTCCTTCGCGACGAGCTGGATCGCGGCACCCGCGCCGCGGCCCATCTTGCCGCCGGCGCCGGGCTTCATCTCCACGTTGTGCACGACCGTCCCGACCGGGATGTAACGCAACGGCAACGCGTTTCCGGGACGGATCTCGGAACCCTGCCCGCTCTGGAGCATGTCGCCGACCGCGACGCCGGACGGGGCCAAGATGTAGCGCTTCTCGCCATCGCGGTAGTGCAGCAGCGCGATGCGGGCGTTGCGGTTCGGGTCGTACTCGATCGCCGCGACCTTCGCCGGCACGCCGTCTTTGTTCCGACGGAAGTCGACGATCCGGTACTGGCGCTTGTGGCCACCACCGCGGTGGCGCGCCGTCATCCGGCCGTAGCTGTTCCGGCCACCGGTACGGGGCTTCGGACCGACGAGAGACTTCTCGGGGGTGGACTTCGTGATGTCGGCGAAGTCCGAGACCGACTGGAACCGGCGGCCGGGTGAGGTGGGCTTGCGTTTACGAATCGCCATCGTCAGCTCCCGAAGATCTCGATCGAGTCACCGGCGGCGAGCGAGACGATCGCCCGCTTCTGATCGGTGCGCTTGCCCCACGTACCGGTCCGGCGGTTGCGCTTGCGCTTGCCCGCGCGGTTGAGGGTGTTCACGTTCAGCACCGTCACGCCGAAGATCTCCTCGATGGCCTGGCGGATCTGGATCTTGTTCGCGCCACTCGCAACTTCGAACGTGTAGACGTTGGCGTCGAGGCTCGCGTAGGACTTCTCCGACACGACCGGCCGGATGATGACGTCACGGGCGTTCCCGAGTGCGCTCATGACTGCTCCTGCTCGGCCGATGCGTGGCGGGAGACGCCGTCGGTGAGGCGGCTCACGATGACCTCGAGGGTGGCGTTCGAGAAGACGAGCCAGTCGTTGACCAACACGTCGTAGGCGTTCAGTTCCTCCGGCAGGATGATCTGCACCCGCTCACCGAGGTTGCGGAACGACTTCCACGCCGTCTGCTCGTCCCGGTCCAGGACGAGCAGGACGCGGGGCGGACGCAGCCCGGGGGGCCGGAGGCCGAGCGCACTCAGCGCGCCGAGCGCGTCCTTGGTCTTGGGTGCATCGAAGCGCCACTGGTCCAGGACCATCACGCGGCTCTCGGACGCCCGGTCCGACAGCGCGCCGATGAGCGCGAGCCTGACCATCTTCTTCGGCGTGCGTTGCTTGTAGGACCGCGGCTTCGGTCCGTGAGCGACACCACCACCGCGCCAGTGCGGAGCGCGGATCGAGCCCTGACGGGCACGGCCGGTGCCCTTCTGGCGCCACGGCTTCGCACCACCGCCGCGCACTTCGGCGCGGGTCTTCGTGCTGTGGGTCCCGGCGCGAGCGGCTGCGAGCTGCGCGGTCACGACCTGGTGGAGCACCGCGATGTTGGGCTCGGTCCCGAAGATCGAGTCCGGCAGTTCCACCGATCCGGCACCTGCACCCGCCTGGGTCTTCATGGTCAGCGCGCTCATCGGGCACCGGCCTTGACCGCGTCCCGCAGGAACAGCAGTCCGCCGTTCGGACCCGGGACCGATCCGCGCACGATCAAAAGGTTGCGCTCGCCGTCGCCTTCGATCACCTCGAGGTTCAACGTGGTGGTCTTGACGTTGCCCATCTGGCCACCCATCTTCATGCCCTTGAAGACGCGGGCCGGAGTGGCGCACGCGCCGATCGAACCGGGCGCCCGGTGCTTCTTGTGGTTACCGTGCGACGCGCCCTGACCCTTGAAGTTGTGACGCTTCATGACCCCGGCGAATCCCTTGCCCTTCGAGACGCCGCTCACGTCGACCCGGTCGCCCTTGGCGAAGATGTCGGCGATGATCGTCTGGCCGACCGCAAAGTCCGCGAGGTCGTCGACGCGCAGTTCCACGAGGTGCTTGGACGGGCCGACGCCCGCGGTGGCGAGGTGGCCGAGTTCGGGCTTGCTCAGCCGACCGGCCTTGGTCTCGCCGAACGCAATCTGCACCGCGGCATAGCCGTCACGCTCGGGCGTCTTCAGCTGGACGACATGGCAGGGCCCGGCCTGGATGACGGTGACCGGGATCACCCGGTTCTCCTCATCCCACATCTGGGTCATGCCGAGCTTGCGCCCGAGGATTCCCTTGGAAGCCATTGTTTCGCTTTCTTGTCCCGGACGAGCCGGACTTCGAGGCCAACCGGTCGGGGACCGGCCGGCACGCGAACGCTCCGTCGGGAAGGATCCCGGCGGAGCGCTGGTTCGGGTTGTGCCGAGTGGTTCCTTCGCGTCAGATGCGCGAGAGGCCTACACGGACGTCAATTGACGAGCCCGAGCAACCTAGTCGATCGGTCGCCACCGTCACCATCTGGCGAGGACGACCTCCCGGGGACTAGACGCCCTGGATCTTGATTTCGATGTCCACTCCCGCCGGCAGGTCCAGCCGTTGGAGTGATTCGACGGTTTTGCCCGCCGGCTCGACGATGTCCAGGAGACGCTTGTGGATCCGCATCTCGAAGTGCTCGCGCGAGTCCTTGTCGACGTGGGGTCCGCGCACGACGCAGTACCGGTGGATCTCGGTGGGGAGGGGGACGGGTCCCCGCACCCGGGCTCCGGTTCGCACCACCGTCTCGACGATCTTCTTGGTCGACTGATCGATGATCTCGTGGTCGTACGCCTTGAGCCGGATCCTGATCTTCTGCGCCATGGTGACCCCGACTACTTCAAGATCTTCGTGACGCGGCCCGCACCGACGGTGCGGCCACCTTCACGGATGGCGAACCGCAGTCCGTCCTCCATGGCGATCGCCTTCTGCAACTGGATCGTCATCTCGGTGTTGTCGCCGGGCATGACCATCTCCGTGCCCTCCGGCAGATTGATGGTGCCGGTGACGTCCGTGGTCCGGAAGTAGAACTGCGGGTGGTAGTTGGCGAAGAACGGCGTGTGCCGGCCGCCTTCTTCCTTGGTGAGCACGTAGACCTGGGCTTCGAAGTCCGTGTGCGGGGTGATCGATCCCGGCTTGGCCAGGACCTGACCGCGCTCGACGTCTTCCTTCTTCGTGCCGCGCAGCAGGGCGCCGATGTTGTCGCCGGCCTGGCCCTGGTCCAACAGCTTGCGGAACATCTCGACGCCGGTGCAGGTGGTCTTCTGCGTGTCACGGAGACCGACGATCTCGATCTCGTCGCCGGTGTGGACCACACCCTGCTCGACCTTGCCGGTGACGACGGTGCCGCGACCGGTGATGGTGAAGACGTCTTCGATCGGCATCAGGAACGGCTTCTCGAGTTCACGGACCGGCTCGACGATGAACGTGTCCACCGCGTCCATAAGTTCCTTGACGCCGGTGGCGGCGTCGGCGTCGCCGTCGAGTGCCTTCAGGGCGGAGACCCGGATGACCGGGGTGTCGTCGCCGGGGTACTCGTACTCGCTCAGGAGTTCACGGACTTCGAGTTCCACCAGCTCGAGGAGCTCTTCGTCTTCCACCGCGTCGCACTTGTTGAGGGCGACCACGATCGACGGGACGCCCACCTGACGGGCGAGCACCACGTGCTCACGGGTCTGGGGCATCGGACCGTCGGTGGCGGCGACCACGAGGATGGCGCCGTCGATCTGGGCGGCACCGGTGATCATGTTCTTGATGTAGTCGGCGTGGCCGGGCATGTCGACGTGCGCGTAGTGACGCGGCTCGGTCTCGTACTCGACGTGCGCGATGTTGATCGTGATGCCGCGCTCGCGCTCTTCCGGCGCCTTGTCGATCATGTCGAACGCGGTGGCTTGCACGTTCGGGTTGTCTTCTGCGAGCACCCGGGTGATCGCCGCCGTCAGCGTCGTCTTGCCATGGTCGATGTGACCCATGGTCCCGATGTTGAGGTGCGGCTTGTTCCGCTCGAACTTGGCCTTTGCCATCTCTGCTGTCTCCGTTCGTAGCGGGCCGGGTTCACCGACCGCGCGTCGTTGCGCTGTGCTCTTCGAATTTGAGGTGCGACTACTCGCCGCGGACTCGTTTGACGATCTCCTGCGCGATCGATTCCGGCACTTGCGCGTAAGAATCGAACTGCATGGTGTACGTCGCGCGCCCCTGGGTACGGGAGCGAAGGTCGCCAACATAGCCGAACATCTCGGCCAGCGGCACTTTGGCGTTCACAACGTGGGAGGTGCCGCGCTGTTCCATGCCCTCCACCTGGCCGCGACGCGAGCTGAGGTCGCCGATGACGTCACCCATGTAGTCCTCGGGCGTCACCACCTCGACCGCCATCATCGGCTCGAGCAGGGCCGGATCCGCCATGCGGGCGGCCTTCTTGACCGCCATCGAACCGGCGATCTTGAACGCCATTTCGGACGAGTCGACGTCGTGGTAGGAACCGAAGGTGAGGATCGCCCGCACGTCGACGAGGGCGTATCCGGCCACGACGCCCCCTTCGAGCGCTTCCTGGATGCCGGCATCCACCGCGGGGATGTACTCCCGGGGGATGAGACCACCCTTGATCTTGTCGACGAACTCGTAGCCGCCGCCGGGACCCGTCGGCTCGAGGCTGATGACCACGTGGCCGTACTGGCCGCGGCCACCGGTCTGGCGGACGTACTTCTCTTCGACCTTCTCGACGGCCTTGGTGATGGTCTCGCGATAGGCCACCTGGGGCTTGCCCACGTGAGCTTCCACGCTGAACTCGCGCATCATGCGGTCCACGAGGATCTCCAGGTGGAGTTCGCCCATGCCGGCGATGATCGTCTGGCCGGTCTCGTCGTCGGTGTGGACCTGGAACGTGGGGTCCTCCTCGGAGAGTGATCCGAGTGCCTTCCCCAACTTGTCCTGGTCGGCCTTGGTCTTGGGCTCGATCGCCACCGAGATGACCGGCTCGGGAAACGTCATCCGCTCGAGCACGATCGGATGCGCCGGGTCACACAGCGTGTCGCCGGTGGTGGTGTTCTTGAAGCCGACGGCCGCAACGATGTCGCCCGCGAAGACGGCGTCCTTGTCCTCCCGGTGGTTGGCGTGCATCTGGAGGATGCGGCCGATCCGTTCCTTCTTGTCCTTGGTGGCGTTGAGCAGCGACGCGCCGGACACGAGCGAGCCGGAGTAGACCCGGAAGTACGTGAGCTTGCCCACGTACGGGTCGCTCATGATCTTGAACGCGAGCGCGGAGAACGGCTCCGAGTCGTCGGCCTTGCGCATCAGCGGCTCGCCGGTCTTGATGTCCACGCCATCGATCTGGGTTACGTCGAGCGGGCTCGGCAGGTAATCGACCACGGCATCGAGGAGCGGCTGCACGCCCTTGTTCTTGAAGGCCGTACCGCACAGGATCGGGACCGTGCCCGCAGTGATCGTCGCGTGGCGTAAGCCGGTACGCAGGTCCTGCGCGGTGATCTCTTCCTCACCCACGTACTTCTCGAGCACGTTCTCGTCGTGCTGGGAGACGACGTCCACGAGTTGGTGGCGCCAGTTCTCGGCGTCTTCGAGCATGTCGGCGGGGATGTCGACGGACTGGAACTCCTCGCCCATCCCATCGTCCCACACGAGGGCCTTCATCTCGAGCAGATCGATGACCCCGCGGAACTCGCTCTCCGCGCCGATGGGCAACTGGATGACCGCGGTCTCCGCGTCGAGGCGGTCCTTGATCATGTCGAGGCAGCGGTAGAAGTCGGCGCCGATGCGATCCATCTTGTTGACGAAGCACATGCGCGGGACCGAGTACTTGTTGGCCTGGCGCCACACGGTCTCGGTTTGGGGCTCCACGCCCGCCACCGCGTCGAAGACCGCCACTGCACCATCGAGGACGCGCAGCGAGCGCTCGACTTCCACGGTGAAGTCCACGTGGCCGGGGGTGTCGATGATGTTGATCCAGCAGTCGCGCCACTTACACGTGGTGGCCGCGCTGGTGATGGTGATGCCGCGCTCTTGCTCCTGGATCATCCAGTCCATGACCGCCGCGCCCTCGTGGACCTCGCCGATCTTGTAGGTCCGGCCGGTGTAGTACAGGATCCGCTCGGTGGTGGTGGTCTTCCCGGCGTCGATGTGCGCCATGATCCCGATATTCCGAGTCCGCGCCAGCGGATACTCCCTGATAACCGGTCCGTCCTTCGCCATAGTTCTGATCCTCTACGTCTTCGTTCTTTCCTTTTTCTCCCCCACCCCCGAACAAGCCGTTCGCGGCTGGGTTTCACTTCACTCGAATCGCTCCGGCGCACACTTGCGGGCCGCCGCCGGTGTCTGTCCACCAAGCGAGTTCTGTGCGAGCCACCAGGCGAGCACAGTTGTCTGAGCGACTGGACGGATACCGGCGGCGGCCCGCCCCGTGCCGGTGGCTCAGCCCCAGCGCGATTACCAGCGGTAGTGCGCGAACGCCTTGTTCGACTCCGCCATCTTCTGGAGGTCGTCCTTGCGCTTGATCGCCGCGCCGAGCCCGTTGCTGGCATCCATCAGCTCGGCGGCCAATCGCCCGGCCATCGTCTTCTCCCGCCGCTGGCGCGAGTAGCCGACCAGCCAGCGGATCGCCAACGTGGTCGCACGACGAGGACGGACCTCCACGGGCACCTGGTAGGTGGCGCCACCGACGCGGCGGGACTTGACCTCGAGCACCGGACGCACGTTCTCGACCGCACGCTTCAGCGTGGGGATCGGATCCCCACCGGTCTTCTTCTCGATCTCTTCGAGCGCCGTGTAGACGATGCGCTCCGCAGTAGACCGCTGGCCGCGCTGGAGGATCTTGTTGACGAGCTGGGTCACGACCACCGAGCGGTGCACGGGGTCGGGAGTGAGCTCACGACGGGGGGCGGGACCCTTGCGAGGCACGACTAACCCTTCTTGGCGCCGTAGCGACTACGGGCCTGCTTGCGATTGGCGACGCCGCTCGCGTCGAGCGCGCCGCGGATGATCTTGTACCGGACACCCGGGAGGTCCTTCACCCGGCCGCCACGCACGAGAACGATGGAGTGCTCCTGGAGGTTGTGACCGATCCCCGGGATGTAGGCGGTGACCTCGACCCCGGTGGTCAGACGAACCCGGGCCACCTTGCGCAGCGCAGAGTTCGGCTTCTTCGGTGTGGTGGTGAACACGCGTGTGCACACGCCCCGACGCTGCGGCGACCCCTTCAGTGCAGGCGTCTTCGACTTGTCGGTCTTGCTCTCCCGGCCCTTACGGACCAACTGGGCAATCGTGGGCACAGCTCTCCAACTGGTTGCGGGCCCGAAGACCCTCGTAGAAACTTCGCAGCACCCAGACGGCGCGACGAGCAACGGCGACCGTGGCGGTCGCACAAGCCCGTGGAGGCTACGCCTTCTTGCTCCGCTAGATCAACTCGGCCCTTTGATTTCGCGTGTCGCGGGAAGCCGAGTTTTCCCGGCGTTAGCCCGGTTCCGGTGGGTCCGGGAAGTTCCGCTCGTATCGCCGCTGACCGGGTCCGCCGAGTCTCAGCCACCACGGGCACAGAACCGCAATGACGGCTGCACCGACAAGTCCGGGTAGCACGTTCCTGAAGGAAAGAGAGACAGTCACTCCAACGAACAAGGCGCCCAAAAGGTGTACGACGCTCGGTTGCTCATCGCGTACATCTGCAGTCGCCTGGCCTCATCGTCAACCACCCGAGACCCCGACGACAGGTACCCGGTCCAGACTCAACATGGCCGCAGCAGCAAATCAATGGCACGTGGTTCCGTCACGAGCGGTGGAGTCGCCGGCGGATTCACCTCCGAAGAGCTCGGCTCCGCGAGAGCTGTCCGATTCGACGGGTGTCGCGGAGATGTCACCGTCGACGAGGTCACGCGAGCGCACCTCCGTCGATTTCCGCGATCATCTTGTCGACGTCTGGCGCTGGGAATTCGTACCCGCTCGCAGCATGGATCGCATCAATTTCTTGCTGGCTTCCTCTGGTCGCGGTATCACGCTCGGCCAGGCGCAGCGCGTGGCGTGCCCACTCCGAGAGGGTCATCCCGGCCTGATCCGCCGCGGCACGGAAACGTGCCAGCTCTGCTTCGTCGACAACGATCTGGACCTTCGCACTCACGCTTCGAGTATTCCACCAGCAACCGATCAGACCTGCCGGAATATCGCAGCCGATATACTGAGCGAGATGTACGGCGCGCTCGTCCGTTCGGCTCGGGCGGAACGGGGACTCACCCAGGCTCAGCTCGCCACGATCGCCGGAATCGAGCAGTCCAACATCTCGGCCATCGAGAACGGGCGCCGCGCGCCATCGGCCGAGACCCTTCACCGCCTGCTGTTCGCCTGTGGTTTCGAACTCGTTGCGAGCGCGGGCCCACGCCAACTCGCACTGCCACCTCCTGTCGGGTTCTTTGATGCTGACGACGCCACAAGCGAGCCGCAGACGGCCGACGTGCCCATCACAACCAAGGCCCGGATGCTCGTTGCCGCGCTCGACACCGCTGAGGCCATCCTCCGGTCACGCTGATCGAGAGCGCCGGCGCGCAAAGGCGCCCGGCCGAAGCCGGGCGCCTTTCGCAGTACTCGTTCGGTTCGCCTGGGGCTACTCGCCCGACGCGGCCTCGGCCGGAGCCGGATCCGGGACCACACTCAAGCCGCCGGATGGCACGGCCAACGGGTCCGT
>JANPMG010000011.1:0-5282 GCA_031422675.1 Acidimicrobiia bacterium
TTTTGCCGGCGACTGGTGGTGGGACTTTCCCGCACCGCCGAGGGTCGTCCGGTTGCGCAAGAACCATTCGTAGGAATCGATGACGGCCGACGCGTTCGAGTGGGTGGGCTTCCATCCGAGTTCGTGTTCGGCCTTGCTCACGTCGAACCAGAGCGACTCGCCGTAGAGCAGCCAGTGGTACGGGGCGAAGGGAACCAGCGAGGATTGTCCCAACACCTTCATCGCCATCTGTGCGGACCTCGACGGGAGTCCGACCACGTGGGAGCCGGTCCCGGCGTGGTCGACCAGCGCTTCGAGCGTCTGGCGCATCGTGCCGAAGTCACGACAGCCGATGTTGTACGTGGCCGGGCCGGGCCGCTGCGCCGCGAGCAGACACGCTTCGGCAAGATCCTCGGCGTGGACGAACTGGTACGTGTTCTCGCCCCTCCCCATCACGAACACCGGCGCGCCATCGGCGACGAACTCGAACAGGATGGCCATGATTCCGAGTCGGCCGTGGCCGAGCACCGTGCGGGGCCGCACGATGGAAACGTCGAGACCGGCGGCAACGGCGTCCCGACAGAGGAACTCGGCCTCCAACTTCGCGGTGCCGTACGCCTCGAGCGGTCGAGGCCGAGTGGTCTCGGTCACCGGGTTGCTCTCGGGGATACCGAAGATCGCGCTCGACGACGTGTGGACCACTTTGGCTATGCCGGCGTCGCGCGCCGCGAGCAACACGTTCGCGGTCCCCACCACGTTCACCGACCAGAACAGTTCCCGGTCCTTCGCGAGCGGCACTTGCGCCACGTTGTGCAACACCGCGTCGGCACCGGCGAAGGCGCGGCGCACCGACTCGATGTCCCGGACGTCGCCGATCACGTGGTCGATCGCGCGGTCCTCGGGCGGATTCAGGTCGAACACCAGGACGTCATGACCCTGGGCGCGGGCCCGCACGGTGAGCACGGATCCGAAGTATCCGGCGCCACCGGTGATGACGAACTTCACCCGGTCCTCTCGGTCGCCGCGGTCACGGTCCGGAGTGGTCCCGCCGGCATCAGAGAATCTGGCCATGGTCGAGGCAGTAGCGGACGCTCGCTCGCATGCCGTCGAGCAGACTCGTCTGGGGGTCGTAGCCCAACTCGACGCGGGCGCGGCTGATGTCGCAGGCGATCGTGTCCTTCAACTCGCCGAGCACATGGACCGCCTGCAGGTACTTGCCGCGCTGCTGGAGGAATCCGTCGACCTTTTCGGCCACCACCCCGGCGACCCGAGGAATGCGCGGCTGACCGCCTGATACCGGCAATCCTTCTGCCGTCAGCGCTTCTCGCACCGTTGCGAGCACCGTGCGTAGTTCGTACGGTTCGGCATCGGCGATCCAGTACGCGCGCCCGGCCGCGGCCGGCGTGGCCTCCGCTCGGAGTAACCCCTGCACCAGGTGATCGGTGTACACCATCGACCGTTGCTGCGTGCCGTCACCGACCATCGGGAACCGCCCCTTTCGGACGGCCTTGAACCATTGCGACTGTCGGGCCGGTTGATACGGGCCGTAGAACCACGGTGCGCGCACGGTCACCGCGTCGATGTCGCCACGATCGACCCCGCGCCGGACAATCGCCTCCGCTTCCACCTTGGACTCCCCGTAGCCCATGTACGGATTGAGGGGTGAGTCCTCGGTAAACCGCTCCGTCGGCGTGGCGTTGGCACCGAACGGCGAGTTGGAGGAAACGTGCACGAGGCGGGCCGCGCCGGATCGCCGCGCCTGATCACAGACGAGTTCGGTACCACCGACGTTGATATCGAAGAACTCCCGCACTGTGGCCGGATGAATCACCGCAGCACAGTGGAACACCGTCGAATCGCTCACGCCGTCGAACAACGCGTCCAGCGCGGCCGGATCCCGGACGTCGCCGGTGGCCGTCGACACTCCGGGGCCGATCAACTGGAGTATCGGAGCTTCGTCGTCCCGTTGCACGAGCGCGCGTACCGGACGGCCCTGTGCCACGAGGGCGCGCACCAGATTCGTGCCCAGCCACCCGGCGGCGCCGGTGACGACCGCCGGGCGATCCGGACTCGTTCGATCGGACAGCTTCACTCAAACACCTCGGAGAACGAAAGAGACGCGGAGCGTAGGTCATTGGCCCGTCGGGGCGACCAACCCGCCCGTACAATCGCCGCAATGGCGTCGACGGCAGCTCTGGAACCGAGCGCAACATTGGAGCCGAGATTCCCGAGCTTCAACGGGCTGCGCGCCATCGCCGCACTCGCGGTGGTCATGACCCACCTCGCCGATTCGGGTGGCGCCAATGCGCCGAACCTTCTCGGCGTGTTCTTTGCGCGCATGGACGGCGGCGTCGCCATCTTCTTCGTGATCTCGGGCACCTTGCTCTACCGTCCGTTCGCACGAGCCCATCTGCTCGATGAGCCCCGCCCGCCGCTCGTTCCGTACCTCTGGCGCCGCGGTCTCCGCATCTACCCGGCGTACTGGTTGGCGATGACCGTCGTGGTCTACGTCCTCGGCGTCACCGAGATCCCAAGTTTCAAGAATTTTCTGCTCGACTACTCGTTGCTCCACATCTACAGCCCGCATCAACCCGACGTCTTCGCTCCACTCATCCAATCCTGGACCCTCGCAACCGAAGTCGCGTTCTATCTGATGCTGCCGGTGTGGTCGTGGCTGATGGCGCGTTGGGTTCGTGGTGATGCACGGGCACGCGTGCGAGCGGAGCTGGTGGGTATTGCCGTGCTGATCGGAGTCTCGACGGCATGGAAGGCACTCGTGCTCGGGACCTCGCTGTCGGACGCGCGCATCGGTCAGTTCAAGCTCTGGCTGCCGTGGTGGCTCGACCTCTTCGCGATCGGGATGGCAATCGCGGTGATATCGGTCGCGGTACAGCACCTCGATCGGAGCGTCCCCGCCGGTCTCGATCACCGACGCGCCCCGATGATCTGCTGGCTCGGCGCGCTCGGAACATTCTGGTGGGTGGCCGCCGGTGCGGGGCTGGACCATACGGCGGTCGGCATCGCCCACGAGCTGCTCTGGGGTCAGCACTACCTCTACGGCGCGACGGCTCTGCTCCTCGTGCTCCCCGCGGTGTTCGGAGACCAGGCGCGCGGATCGAGCCGCATCCGGTGGTTCCTCCAGGCGCGAGTCATGGTGTTCCTCGGCTCGATCTCCTACGGCGTCTACCTCTGGCACGAGGGCTGGATCGATCGCTACCTGCACTGGAACGATCTGGCCTTCCGCGGCGTCTACTTCAGCGACACGCCGTTCGCCTGGCACACGAACGCCTACATCAGTGTCCCGTGGTTCGTCTTCGGAGCTGTCGTGTTGGCCGCGACGATCGCGTCCGCATCCATCTCGTGGTACGCGCTCGAACGGCCGCTCCTCGGGTTCAAACGCCGATTCGGGTGACCGATCCAGCCGAGACTCCTCAGGGAGGGCTCGGCGCCTCGACGGGACCGAGGTATACACCGATCGTCTCTCGATCCGCCAACACCTGAAGCCGTGCGTATTCCTCGAAGCGGATTTGCCAGGATTTCGGCAGTGCGAGGGCCCGCTGGTCAACGGCGAACGCGAGTTGTCGGGACTCGAACACCGCGTCCCGCTGCGCAACGGTGGTGAACGGGCCGCTCAGCTGGGAGAAGACTCCGAACTTCTCCCCGTCTCGGAGCCGCGGGGTGGATCGCAATCCGTTCTGGGCGAGGAAGGTCCCGATGATCTGCTTCAGCTCGGCCAGGCGCCGACGGCCCTTCGCATCGAGGCCGTTGTGGAACGCGATGCGCCGGAAAGGACCGATGCGCCCCGCTCTCGCCTCGTCGCCGGATCGGTAAAAGATCTTTGTGCGAGCGTCCCGACCGTTCGTTGCTCGGGTCGGCCCCAGTTGGCGCGCGAGGTAAACGTCATCGGTGACGAGCTCGATATCACGACGGCGGAGTTCGGCCATCAGCGCCCCGCTGTACGGCTCCCCGAACCGTAGTTTGGTGAAGTCGAGGAGCAACGGTTGATCCCGCTCGGCCGGGCCGAGCTGGCGAGCGAGATCCCGAATCGTCGGGATCGACGCGGCCTCGAGTTGCGGGCCCACCGTCGCGGCATAGGTAGGAAGGTTCGCGATGGTCATCATCCCGACCACGACAATCGCGATGATCCCGACCACCCGCCCGACGCGCGCCCGGGCCACCGATCGGGTGACCCCGAACGCCACCACGAACGTCAGGAACGCGCACAGCGGCCAAAGGAAACGAAACTGGTGCGGGGCGACCCCGACGATGTCAACGGTCACCTTCGACGCGGTGTACCAACTCCCGGCCAGCGCCACCAGCCCGATCACGGCGCCGGACGCGCCAGACCGGTCGCGTCGGCGCCACGCGATCACGCCGAGTCCACCGAGCAGTGCGACCACGATCGCGACGGCGAGCAGCGCGGCGGTGGTCCCGATCGCGCCGGTGCCATCCACGGTGGGCGCGGTGGCGCCGTACGGCGAACCCGCCGGCCGGAACGTGTTGGGGAACGAATCCCGACCCCAGAACGGGGGGTCGGCGAGGACGGTCGCGGTGAGCCGGAGCGCGCCGGTGTTGCCGATCACCCCCGTGGGCGGATCCTGGATCTGTCGCACCAACCGGGACATGTTGCCGTCGGTGGTGGTCACCTGTTCTATGAGCGATGGGGTCCAGAGCACGAGCCCCACGATCAGCGCGATCACGATCGCTCGGCCCGGCC
Source organism: Acidimicrobiia bacterium (assembly GCA_031422675.1). Taxonomy (GTDB): domain Bacteria; phylum Actinomycetota; class Acidimicrobiia; order IMCC26256; family JAENVU01; genus JAENVU01. Next base: position 4,697 of record JANPMG010000011.1, read on the forward strand.
TCGTCACCGGCTGGGGCTCGCCCGCGCCCGGCTCACCCGCGCCCGGCTCGCCCGTGCTCGGATCGGCCGCGCCCGAATCACCGTGGTGAAGCCGCGAACGGCGGTGCTGGACGAGCCCCACTGCGATCGCGGCCACGATCAGCAGGGGCGTGAGGTACCCGTACGTGAGGTGCGTCTGCATCAACAGACTTCCGGCCGCGATGGTGAGGGGAAGCACTGCGAAATCGGTGGCGGCTACGGACCAGACGAGGAACAGAAACGCGAGAAACGGCAGCAGCAAGCCGTGCGGTTGCCAGATGTCGTAGAGGAGTTCGCTGCCCATGGACCACGCCAGCGTGGCCGCCACGAGGGTGGCCACCGCGTTCCCGAGCAGTCCCGCTCGCCGCCACCCCACGACGCCGACGACGACCATCGAGGTGATGTTGACGAGCGCGGCACCAACTGCGGTCCCGATCGCCACTCCGAATGCTCCGACCGGGAGTCCGACGACGTAGAAGTACAGCGGCCCCGGATTGTTCAGCGGCTTCGTCGCCGCGAACGATGCGGATGATGCGGATCCCAGCAGCGGGATGTGTCGGGAGAACAG
>JANPMG010000012.1:0-1725 GCA_031422675.1 Acidimicrobiia bacterium
CTCGAGGCTCTCGACTTTGTCGGTGTCGAGGGCGCCGGCGTTGCTGTAGAGGCCGCGGTTGTTGGCGAGAGCGGCGGCGACCAGACGGTCGGTGTCGTCGAGGTCGGCGGCGCGGTGCGCGGCGTCGAGGAGTGTCTCCCGGAAGGCGGGATCGCCCGTGAGGCGTTGCGCGGTGCCGAGCCCGATCGCGAGGTCGAGCGCAAGGACCGGATCCGGGTCGGTCACTTGGGGATAGAGGTCGAGGGCCTGGGCGTAATAGCCGAGCGCATCGGCCGGCGCGAGTGCCGCGAGTGCCGCGTCACCGGCCTGGCGGCAGTAGGCGATCGCCTTGCTCGCCTCGACGGGCTGGGTCGCGCTGGTCCAGTGCCGGGCGAGTTCGGCCACCCGCTCGCCCGGCCGGTCACCACAGATCGCTTCGAGGGCTTCACCGATCTGGCGGTGAGCACGGGCGCGACGGGTCGGGCCGAGGTCTTCGTAGAGGGTGTGTTGGATGAGCGCGTGGGCGAAGTTGTACCGACCCGGCGTGTCGGCGAGTTCGCGCACCAAGGCCGCAGTCGTCGCAGCGTCGAGGATGTCGAGGAGCGCGTCATCGGACGTGCCCGTGGCGCGGGCGAGCAGGTCGAGGTCGAAGTCTCGTCCGATCACCGCCGCCGTGGACAGGACGCGCCCCGCGTCCGGGCCGAGCCGCATCACTCGCGCGCCGATCACCTCCCGGACGCTGTCGGGCAACCCGATCTGCTCGAGGGAGACGTCTGATGTCCACTGGCCGGCCGCGTCCTGGAAGATCGAGCCGGTCTCGGCCAGATGGCGGAGCACCTCACTCACGAAGAACGGATTCCCATCGGTCTCGCGATACACCGCGTGCGCGAGGTCGACTCCGGCCGTGTCGAGGGTCTGTCCGGCGGCGGCTTCGAGGAACGCGAGCACCCCGGTGTCGTCGAGGCCCGCCAAGTCGACCCGCGACACACCGTTCTGGCGGCGCAACGCGGCGAGCGTCTCGAGCAGCGCATCCGCCTGGGACAGCTCGTCGTCGCGGTAGGTGGCGACCACGAGCAGCCGCATTGCCGAGTCCGCCGCACCGAGATGTCGCAAGAGAGCCAGACTCGCCTTGTCGGCCCAGTGCAGGTCGTCGAGCACGACCACGACTGGAGCGTGGCGCGACACGTCGGCCAGCAACCCGACGACCGCCGCGAACAGCAGGAACCGTTCCGTATCGCTGTCGGTCGCTTTCGACGGCGGGAGGCCCGGCATCCGACTCGCGAACGCCGGCACCAACCGGGCCAGCTCCGAACCGTACGCGGCGACGTGCGCCTGGAGTTGTTCCTCAGGGGCGTGGGTCACGTACTGGCCGAGCGCCTCCCCGAACAACTGGTACGGGGTCGCGAGATCCTCCTCGCAATGCCCGAACAGCACCACGGCGCCCGCATCGAAGGCGGCGCGGGCGGCTTCGCCGACCAGGGTCGTCTTGCCCAACCCGGCCTCACCCGCGACCAGCAACACCTCCCGGCCGTCACCGTTTGCGATCCGCTTGTACGCGTCGGTGATCGTCGCCGTCTCGGCCTCGCGTCCGACCACACCGACCGTCGGACGGAACGCGAGTCGACCCGGCAGTGGAATCGCGACCGCATCCGATTCGGAATCCGCCAATGGTTCCCACGCGACCTCGACCGTCTCGACCGGGTCCGGCAGGCCCTTCAACTCGAGTTCGCCCAACGGTCGGCACTC
>JANPMG010000013.1:0-69410 GCA_031422675.1 Acidimicrobiia bacterium
GACGAGCTCGCGGACGACTGCGCCGCCGACGGCGCGTACGAGTTCCTGCTCGCGGCCACCCCCCTCCCGATCTCCCACGCGTGTGGCGGCCTCGTCGCACCGACCGCGACGAAGTAGGTATCGATGTCGACGTATCTGGTCACCGGTGCAGCTTCGGGTCTGGGTGCCTCGGTCACGGCGCGCCTGCGGGCTCGCGGCGATCGCGTGGTCACGGTGGACCTCCGGGACGCCGACGTCCTCGCCGATCTCGGGACGGTCGACGGTCGGACTCGTGCGGTCGCCGAGTCGCTCGCGTTGATCGCCGGTCCGCTCGACGGCCTCATCCCGTGCGCGGGGCTCGGCCCGCAGGTGCCGGATCACGCGTTGATCGCGTCCGTGAACTACTTCGGCGCCGTGGCCTTCCTCGATGGTTGTTTCGACGTCCTCGCGGCCGGAACCGACTCCGCATGCGTCGCCATCTCGTCGAACTCCACCACCATCGACCCCACCGTCGACGCCGATCTGGTCGCGGCTTTTCTCGCCGGTGACGAGGAGCGAGCGCGGTCGATCGCGGCCGGGCTCCCCGGGAACTCCGTGTACGCATCGAGCAAAGTCGCCGTCGCCCGATCGGTGCGCCGCCGGGTGACCGAGTGGGGTGGCAGAGGCGTGCGCATCAACGCCGTGGCACCCGGGCCGTTCCGTTCCCCTCTGTTGCAAGAAGGACTTGACGACCCGGTGTTCGGTCCACTCATCCGAGGGCTGCCGGTACCGACGGGCGAGATCGGTTCTCCCGATGAGGTTGCGTCGGTCATCGAGTTTCTGCTGTCACCGGAGGCCTCCTACGTTCACGGCTCGATCGTGTTCGTCGACGGTGGAATCGACGCGTTGCTTCGACCCGACGCCATCTGAATGCCGTTTCTCCGAATGCCCTACTACGGGCCCGACCAGGCGCTCATCCATCACACGCGCTTTGGAGACCTGGCGGCTGACGCGGCGCGGTTGATCGGCGACCGGTTGACCGCGGCGGAGCTGGGTTCGGGGCACGTGACCGACCTCGGTTGTGGCTCCGGGATCCTCGCTGCGCTCCTGATCGAGTGTGGCTATACGGTCACCGGGGTCGACATCTCCGACGCGATGGTCGATCTCGCGCGAAACAACGCGCCGTCCGGGACGTTCGCGGTCGGCCCGGCGCTCGATGCGGAGATCCCTCCCTCGGTGGCCGTCGCCGCCACGGGCGAGGTCCTCAACTACGCAACCGATCCGCGTGCGGGTCTCGACGCACTCGCCGTCGTGGCCACACGTGTGTTCGGCGCTCTCGATGTCGGTGGTGTGTTTGCCCTCGACCTGTCGACGCCCGGCCGCAATCTCGGCCTCGATGTCCGCCACGTCTTCCACGAGCACGACAGCTGGATGCTCGGCATGCACGCCACCGAGGACGGGCTCCGCCTCGACCGTCGCATCGTCATCCTCGTCCGGGAATCGGACGGTCGCTACCGCCGGGTCGACGAGCACCACGAGCTCGTCCTCTACGAGGCGTCCGAGGTGGTCACCATTCTCGAAACGGTGGGTTTCGCCGTCGAGGTGCGTGCCGCGTACAGCAAGCCCACGCCGTCCCAGCCACCGTCCGGTTGGGCCGTCTTCGTCGCCACCAAACCACGCTGATTGGCGAGCCAGGCCGACGGTCCGGCGCAGGTCACGCGTCACCCACCGCTGACTTCCGTGCACTTGGAGGACCTCCAGGTCCTCAAAGTGCACGAAGGTCGGAGAGGTGGCCGAGGCGTCAGCCGCGAGCGGCGTCGATGACGCCGGCGAGGGTGCGCAGGGCGTCGGGTGCGGTGCCCGATTCGGTGATGAGGTTCTCCAACGCCAAGCCGATCAAGGATGCCGCCACCAGCGGTGTGAGCCCACGCCGAGCGCGGGCCGAGATGCCGAACTCGCTCAGCACGTCGCCGACGACGTGCAGCCAGCGCTCGGTGACCGCCGCGGCTGCGTCGCGCGCCGGACCGGGCGAGCGAACTGCGACTGCGTCCAGCTCGAACAGCAACTGCATGGCGGGACGAATCGCCGGGTTGCTGAACAGTGCCCACGCCTGGTCCAGCCACGCGCGAGCCGAGCGCGGTGGCCGGTTCGGATCGATCGTCGGCATCGCGGCGACGAGCTGCTCGCCGGCAAACTCCGTGATGGCTGCGACGAGGCCGTCCTTGGAGCCGAAGTAGTAGACGAGCATGCGATCGCTGGTGCCCAATCCTTTGGCGACGGGTCGCAACGACAGGCCTGAGAGTCCGTGCTCGAGCACCCACGCCGTGGCCCCGATCGTCAGCGCTTCACGACGGTCGGTCATGCGGACAGATTAGGGCTTGTAGCGGGCGCTACAAACCTGTAGCATCTGCTACATGCAGATCGAGCTTCCATTCGGACCGTGTGAGATCCATCGCTCAGGCACCGGCGTGCCGCTTCTGATGCTCCACGGTGCGCTCGTTGATCACACGCTGTGGGATCGGATCGTGCCCGGTCTCGAACCGGTTGCGGATCTGATCCGGCCGGACCTGCCGATCGGGTCACACCGCACTCCGGTGGTTCGGCGGGATCTGATCAATCCGACGGACCTCGCCGATTCATTCGCCGGCCTCCTCGACGCGGTCGGCGTCGATCGAGCCGCAGTGATCGGCAGCGATACCGGCGGTGCCCTGGCGCAGATCTTTGCGGCGCGTCATCCGGATCGGGTCCGAGCGCTGTTGCTCACGTCGTGCGACGCGTTCGATCACTTCCCGCCCACGATCATCAAGGCGCTCCAGCCCGTCCTTGCTCTCCCCGGTTCCACGCGCCTCATCGCGCAGCTCTACCGCAGTCCTCGAGTGCGGCGATCGTTCCTCGGGGCCGGTCTGTTGCTGAACAAGCCGATCGACGACGCAATCGTGAAGCCGTGGTTGGAGGGACTCCGTCGTCCCGGCAATCAGAAGGATGTGCGGGAGTTTCTGCGGCGGTGCCGGCCGAGCCTCGCCCACACCGCGGCGAAGCAGCTCGAGACGTTCCCTCGCCCGGCGTTGATCGCGTGGTCCCGAGGAGACGTCCTCTTCCCCGACGCGGATGCCGAACGGTTGGCGGCCACGATTCCGGACTGCGAACTCCACTGGATCGAGGACACCAAGACGTTCTCGATGATTGATCAGCCCGAGGCACTCCTCGCCGTTGTCCGTCCGTTCCTTGAACGGATCGCAGCCGCGGCGTGAGTCCGGCCCGGTCTGCCGCCGAGCGTCGCCGAGTGTCGCGGACTTCTGTGCACTTTGGGGACCTCCAGGTCCTCAAAGTGCACGAAAGTCAGGTGGGGTCGAAGCACGGAGGTCGCAGTGGGGAATGGCGGGCGAAAGGCAGAAGGGCGAAAGGCAGAAGGGCGAAGGTCAGGGGCGAGCGGCGGCGGCGAGGGCGTCGAAGAGGCCTTGTTGCGCGGGGTCGTGGGCGGCGGTGTCCTCGGGGTGCCATTGGACCGCGATGACCCATGCCGGGCCGTCGAGTTCCACGGCCTCGATGACTCCGTCGTCGGTGCGGGCGGTCACCTGAAGCCCGGTCCCGAGCCGGTTGATCGACTGGTGGTGATGGCAGGAACACGCGGGCCGGGTCGTTCCGAGCGCACGGCCGACCCGGGACTCGGCGGCGGCTTCCACCTCGTGGAGGTTCTGGCCGCCCTCCACGCCGGGCTTGCCGTGACCGGGAAAGTCGTCGGCGATGTGTTGATGCAGCGTCCCGCCGCGCGCCACGTTCAGCACCTGAGTTCCCCGACAGATGGCGAGAATCGGGAGCGAAAGCTCGATCGCCGCGGCACACAGTTGGAACTCGAACTCGTCGCGCAGTGCGCTGACGCCGTAGGTCTGATCCGCGGCGGCTTGGCCGTACCGCTCGGGGTTCACATCGCCGCCGCCGGGCAGCACGATGCCGTCGAAGTGTGCCAACACGGCTCGCGCCGCTTCGAGGTCCAGGTGCCGTGGCCCGAGCACTGCTTCTTGTCCGCCGGCCCGCTGGATCGCGTCCACGTACAAGGACTGGATCGCTACTGCGGGATCGGCCCAGCCGTCCACCCGCCCGGCCACCATCGGGTACGCCGGCAGCGCGATCAGCGGTGCCGACCCGGAACGCATCGGCATCAGATCTGCTCGAAGTTGCGCTGACGTTCCCAGTCGGTGACCACCCGGTTGAACGTCGCCCACTCCTGCTTCGCCGTGTTCAACAGATGGTGGTGGACCGCGGGCCCGAACGCCTCGCGCGCGATCGAGCTGGCCTCGAACGCGTCGATCGCTTCCACCAGGGTGGACGGAACGTGTTCGAGTTCGGGCGCGTCGTACGCGTTGCCGACGAACGGCGCCGGCGGCTCGATCGCGTTACGCACCCCGTGGAGCCCGGCCGCGATGAGTCCGGCGTACGCGAGGTACGGGTTGACGTCGGCGCCGGGGATGCGCGATTCCACGCGGTACGCCGGCCCGTGCCCCACCAGGCGGTAGCCGCAGGTGCGGTTGTCGTAGCCCCAGGCGAGCGCAGTGGGCGCCCACGAATCGGGTTGATACCGCTTGTAGCTGTTCACGTAGTGGGCGAACATCCAGGCCAGCTCGTGCCCGGTGGTGACGATCCCTCCGAGCCACCCGCGAAACACCGGGGACAGGTGGTGTTCCGCGTCGGCGTCCCACATCAGGTTCTCGCCGGTCGTGGCGTCCCACACGCTCGAATGCAGGTGACACGACGAACCGACTTCGTCCATCGAGTACTTCGCCATGAACGTGAGCGATCGACCGTTCAACGACGCGATCTCCTTCGCGCCGTTCTTGTAGATCACCAGCCGGTCGGCCATCTCGAGCGCCTCGGCATACACCAGGTTGATCTCGTGTTGCCCCTTGCCGGCCTCGCCCTTCGAGAACTCCACCGGGATCGCCGCGTCGTGGATCCCGTTGCGAATCTGGCGGATGAGGTACTCGTCCCGGGTCGTCTGGAGGATGTGGTAGTCCTCGATGACATCCGAGTGCGGCGTGAGATCGGTGTACTTGCGGGCGGCCGCGTCGCGGTAGGTGTTCTCGAAGAGGAAGAACTCGAGTTCGGCGCCGATCTTGATCTCGAAACCCATCGCCGCCGCCCGCGCCAGCTGCGTGCGGAGGATCTGGCGGGGCGACTCTTCGACGGGCGTGCCGGTCTGTTCGTCGACGAGATCACACAGGACGAGCGCGGTGGCGTCGAGCCAGGGGATGCGGCGCAGCGTGTCGAGATCCGGGACGCACCGGAAGTCGCCGTAGCCCTGTTCCCAGTTCGCGAATTCGTAACCCGGCAACGGCGTCATGTCGACGTCGAGCGCGATGAGGTAGTTGCACGCCTCGATCGCGCCACCACCGTCGAGGATGTGATCGACGAAGTAGTGGCCGAGCACGCGCTTGCCCATGAGCCGGCCCTGAAGATCCGGGAAGCACACGAGCACTGTGTCGATCTCGCCGGCGGCGATCGCGTCCCGCAGCGCGTCGGGCGTGAGGTTTCCAGTCATCTGTCCTCTTGCTCCTTCGGAGCGGGCCGGACGGGCCACGCTTCACTGGTAGATGGGCTGGGGTCGGTGCAGGGTCCGCTTCGCTCGGACATCGGGGCTCCTTCGACGGACGAGGCGAGCAGAGCGTACGGCCCGGAATGCACGCGCCGCGGTTTCCGGCGGGGTCGGGGAGGTTCGAGTCGGGTCGGCCGGACGGGGAAGCGCCGGGCTCAGAAGGCCGACCGGAGCTTCGGAAGCATCGGGAAGTGGCGAACGTTCAGTGTCACGAGGTCGGCATCGAACGCTTCGGCGGTGGCTGCGATGACGTAGTCGACGATGTCGATTGCCCCGTGCGAACGGCGAAAGCGGCGTAAGTGTTCACCGGCACGCGCCGCGATCGAGTCCGTGACGGGGACGAGTGCAACTCCGGCGAAGAGTCGGTTCACGCTCGACCGTTCTGTCGATCGCATGCCGCCCTCGAGTTCCGTGCGCGAGAGCACACTCGCAAACGCGCCGTCCGAGACGGCCGCGGCACGGAGTCGTTCGGTCGCGCGTCCGTCACCGCGCAGGTGGGCGATCAGAACCGACGAGTCGAACAGCGCGGCGGTCACAGTCCGAGGTCCGCGAGTCGATCGGCACTCCCTCGGCCGCGGACTGCGGCAAGCCATTCCGGCCATTCGGGCGCATCGGGAAGAATGCCTGCGGTTGCATCGATCGCGGCGAGCCGATCGGCGGTGCCGTCATCGATGCCGAGGTCCGCGTCGAGGATCCGGCGGATCACCTCGGCTTTGGAGATCTGACCGTCAGCCGCTCGCTGCGCGATGGCGCGCTGCTGCACTTCGGTCAGGTAGATCTGGGTCCGCTGCATACATCAGGAGCATACATCGCTCAGACAGTTGTGGTCTGCTGAAAGGTCGCCGGGCGCCGCCGTCACGCCCGGTTACCGTCACGTCCGGTTACCGTCACGCCCGGATACCGTCACGCCCGGATGCGGGCGCCCTTCGGGTCCCACTGCGGGTCCCGGACGATCTCGGCCGGCTGCCACGTGCCGAACATCTCGATCTCGACCGCCCGCCCGATATCGGACCGGTTCGCGGGGACGTAGGCGAATGCGAGCGCCCCGCCCACGCGGTAGCCGTAGTTCCCGCTGGTCACCCGGCCGACGATCTCGCCGCCCACGCGCACCGGTTCGGATCCGAGCGGCACCGCGAGCGGGTCGAGCGGGCGGACGCAGCGCAGCCGACGGCTCACCCCGCTCGCCTTCACGGCTCGGAGCGCGCGCTGGCCGACGAACTCGGTCGGCGAGTCGAGCGCGACGGCGAACCCGAGCCCGGCCTCGTACGGGTTGTCCTCGGGGGTGATATCGGCGGACCACACGCGGTAGCCCTTCTCCACCCGCAGCGCGTCGATGGCGCGATATCCGGCGGCGCACAGGTCGTGGCGCGCCCCGGCCTCCCACAGCAGATCCCAGAGCGCGACCCCGTACTCGGACGGACAGTAGAGCTCCCAGCCGAGTTCGCCCACGTAGGTCACGCGCACTGCGACGATCGGAACCGAGCCGAGCGTGAGCGACTGCGCGCTCAGGTACGGGAACGCGTCGTTGGACAACGACGTCGTGGTCAGCGGCGCGAGCAGATCACGCGCGCGTGGGCCCCATACGCCGAGACAGGCGAAGCCACCCGTCACGTCGACGAGTTCCGCCGCGTCACCCTCGGTCAGGAGATCCTGTTGCTTGCGCAGCCACCCCAGATCGTGGGCGCCGAACGCGGTTCCGGTGACGACGAGGAAACGATCCCGGCCGAGCCGGGTGACCGTGAGATCGCACTCGATGCCACCCCGGTCGTTACACAGCTGGGTGTAGATGACCGAGCCAATGGCGCGGTCCACGTCGTTCGCGCACACCCGTTGCAGAAAGTTCGCCGCGCCCGCGCCGCGAACTTCCAACTTCGAGAAGCTCGTCTCGTCGAAGATCGCGACCGAGTCCCGGCACGCGAGCGCCTCCACCTCGATCGCCGGACTCCAGTGTTCGCCCGCCCATCCATGCGGTCGCAACTCCTCGGAACCGCGGGACGCGTGCGGCGCGAACCAGTTGGGCCGCTCCCACATGCTCTTCTCGCCGAACTCGCATCCCAGTGCGGCCAACCGGTCGTACGCGGGCGAGCGGCGCAACGGCCGTCCCGCGGTCCGCTCCTCGTTCGGAAAGTGGATGTCGTAGTAAGTGGAGTACACCTCGACCGATCGCGCGACCGCGAGCTCGCGGCTCGCGTACTGCGGACCGAAGCGACGGATGTCCATCTTCCAGGTGTCGAAGCTCGGTTCGCCGTCGAGAATCCACTCGCTCATCACGCGCCCGATCCCGCCTGCGCCCGCAATGCCGTGCGCGCAGAACCCGGCGGCCACGAAGAGGCCGTGCACGGCGCTCTCGCCGAGGACGAACTCGTTGTCGGGCGTGAAACCCTCGGGGCCGTTCACCAAGGAGATGATCTCGGCGTTCTCCGCCGCCGGAACCCGTCGGATCGCGTTGGTCATGATCGGCGCGAACCGGTCCCAGTCTTCCGGGAGCAACTTGTTATTGAAATCGGCCGGGACCCCATGAACACTCCACGGCGCCGGATCCCGTTCGTAGCCGCCGAGGACGAGCCCGCCGGATTCGCGGCGGAAGTACACGAGGTTGTCGGGGTCACGTAGTTGCGGCAACGAGTCGGTGACGCCGTCGATGGGCGCGGTCACCACGTACTGATGGGCCATCGGCACGATCGGCACCGCGATGCTCGCGAGGGCCGCGACGTCGGGGGTGTACATCCCGCACGCGAGCACGACGGTCTCCGCCTCCACCCGTCCCTTATCGGTCTCGACCGCGCGCACCCGACCGTGCGTGACGTCGAAGCCGGTGACCCGGACACCGGTCTCCACCGTGACGCCGCGGGCCTTGGCCCCGCCGATCAACGCGTAGGTGAGGCCGCTGGGATCGAGGTAGCCGTCGGTGGGTAGCCACACCCCGCCGAGCACGCCCGCGGGGTCCATGAGCGGGAACAACTCGGCCGCCTCCCCGGGGCCGACGAGTTCCATCGGCAGACCGAAGGTCTTGGCCCACCCGTGCTGGCGAGTGAGCTCCTCCATGCGAGCAGTGGTGGAAGCGATGCGGAGCGATCCGACCTCACGCCAGCCGGGGGAGCGGCCCGTCTCTGCGGCCTCCGTTTCCAAGCGGCGGTAGAGATCGACGCTGTGCATCATCATGCGCGTCAACGGCAGCGAGCCGCGGAGCTGACCGACGAGTCCCGCGGAATGGAAGGTGGAGCCGCTCGTGACCTCGGCGCGTTCGAGGACGAGCACATCGGTGCACCCGGCCTCGGCGAGATGCCACGCAATGCTCGCCCCCCCGACCCCGGCGCCGACGACGACGACCTGCGCGCGCGACTTCATGCCGGTTCTGCAACCGCAGCTGCGGCCACGAGATCGGCGGGGTACTCGGGTGTCGCCGCGTTGGTGAGCAGCCGGTCGAAGTGTTCGTCGGCGTAGGCGCGGTAATCGAAGTCGATGGTGCTGATCCCTTGCTGCACTACGCCCCACATCGCCTCGCGAGCGTCGCTCACGATCTTCATCAGGCGCGTGCGTGCGAGGGTCCGGTGCGTGACGCTCCCGTGGTACGCGCCGACGAGGTGCATCTCGGCCGCAGCGGAGAGCGAGTTGTTGATCGCGAGATTCCCGAGGTCGAACGCTCGATCGTTCATCCCTGCATACTCCCAGTCCAGGAGCCAGAGCCGGGGACCCGCGCCGCGCCCGTTCGTGCCGAGGAAGTTCGCGTGCAGGAGATCGTTGTGGCACGGAACCGGCGGATCGGGCGTGGCCGCGAACGCGACGCGGATCTCCTCGACGATCGCGGCAACGCGCGCGTACGCCGCCGGGATCGTCACGTGGAGCGCCACCGCCGCGGCGTGGTGCAGGCGGGGGACGGAGAACGCGTCGAAGCTGTGGTCGAGTGGGCCCGACGAATGAAACGCGCGCAGCATCGCGGCGATCGCGTCGAGGGTGTCCGATGCTTCCAAATGTGCCGCCGGCAGCGCGTCGCCGGGCACGAACTCGGTCACGAGGCAGCCATTGAAGAGGCCGAGGACCGGAGGTGCGATCCCGAGGGCGGCGGCGCGTGACGCGGCGGTGAACTCTGCGTCCCGGTCGATCTCGAGGAGGTCGGTGTGCGCGCCGGGCAGGCGCACGACGAAGCGCGCACCGTCGACATCGACGACATGGTTGCGGTTCGTGATGCCGCCGCTCAGTGCGCCGACGACCCGAGCCCGGCCACTCCAGCCCGGCACCCGGGCAATGACCGCAGCGATCCGGGCCGATTCGAGGTTCGATTCAGGATTCAGATCCACCGCCGACTCCGGATCGGTCGATGATCCGGCCGCTCAGCGCTCGGCGGGGGTGTCGCGCTCCATCCGTTGGAATGTGGAGGGATCGTCACCGGCTTCGACCGCCGCGAGTTCCCGTTCGATCGCCAGCAACTCCTCACGTGATCCCTGCACCTGTGGGCCATTGAACCACTTCTTGGCCGAGACCAGCCACCAGATCCCGATGACCGTGAAGATCAGCAGCATCAAGGGACCAGCCCAGTTGAAGTTGTTGAGTCCCACGTTGACGCCGTCGATCCGGTCACCCGGAAGCCACGGGTAGAACGCAGGCAGGAAGAACACGAATCCGATGATGACCACCCAGACGAACGCGATCCAACCGATTGGCTTGCTCCACCGTCCGAGGTTCCACGGTCCCACCTGGAAGTCACGGTTCCGCAGCCGCAGGAAGACGGGGATGATGTACGCGACGTACAGGCCCACGGTCCCGATGGACACAATGGCGAAGAACGCCACCGAGTAGCCGGCGTTCTGGTAGATCGACGGCAGCCCGAGCAGGAACGCGAGTCCCACTGCCAGCCACACCGAGTTGGTCGGCGTCCGCGTGCGCGGGTTGATGCGGTGCCAGAGCCGATGGCCGGGCACGGCACCGTCACGCGAGAAGGCGTAGATCATGCGGGAGTTCGCGGTGACCGACGCCATGCCGCAGAACAGCTGGGCCACGATCGAGATGATGATGAGGAGCTTGCCGCCCGCCGGGCCGATCGCCGCGATGAAGAGCTGGAAGCCGGCGGTCAACCCGCCGACGGACAACGTTTCGTAGGCGCCATTCGGGATCGCGCGGAGCATGGCGAGGTTCAGGATGAGTCCCGCGATCGCCGAGACGTAGATCGCGCGCACGATCGCCTTCGAGCTCGCCACGTTGGCCTCGATGGTCTCCTCGGTCATGTGAGCCGACGCGTCGAACCCGGTGATGGTGTATTGCGCGATCAACATGCCGATCATGAACACATAAAGTCCGACGAACGGGAAGTCCCATCCGGTGCCGTTCGCGGACGAGAAGATGAAGTCCAGCTTTTGGTGCGACTCGGGCAGGATCACCAGTGCGCCCACGATGACCGCGACCCCGGTCACGTGCCACCAGACACTCACATTGTTGAAGACCGCGACCAGCTTGACTCGGAACGTGTTGATGAGCCCGTGCAGGATGAGCACGAGGCCGTACGTGGTGAGGACCCACCAGTTGTTCAGCAGGTTGTGGTCGACGTAGGAGCTGATCAGGAAGTTGATCGTGGTCGCGAGCCCGAAGTCGATGCTCGCGGTGATCGCCACCTGCCCGACGAAGTTGAACCAGCCGGTGAACCAACTCCAGGCGGGCGCGTTGCGCTTGGCGAGCTTTGCCGACCAGTAATAGAGGCCGCCGGCGGTCGGGTACGCGGAGCAGATCTCGGCCATCGCCAGCCCGACGAGCAACGTGAAGAAGCCGACGACGATCCAGCTGAACGTGACCGCTTTCGGGCCACCGGCCAACAGCGGGAGGTAGAACGTGGTGATCCCACCGGTGAGAATCGAGATGATCGTGAAGCTCACGGCAAAGTTGGAGAACCAACCCATACCGCGCTTGAGCTCCTGGGCGTAGCCCATCTCGTGCAGTCGATCGCGGTCCGCGTCGGCGGTGGCCGTTGAAGCCGAAGTCGCATCGTGGGTCGACACGCGTGGCCCCCTTCCCTCGTGGCGTATGTCGACGGGGATCGTCACACGTCAGGGTCCGCAATGGAAGGGGTGAAATGCTACGGATATCGTGGTTTATGGGGGTTCGAAGCGTCGGACTTCGTGGTTTGAGTGCCGACGTCGGCGAGTGCGGGTTACTCGGGGGTCACGTAGGCGGCGGTGATACCGCCGTCCACGACGAGTTGGGCGCCGGTCATGAACGACGAGTCGTCCGACGCGAGGAACAGGGCGGCCTTGGCCAGCTCCTCGGCCTGACCGAGGCGACCCATCGGAATGTGGACGACGCGCCGGGCCTTGCGCGCCGGATCGCTCATCAGCTCCTCGAGCATCGGCGTGGAGACCGGACCCGGACACAGCGAGTTGGCGCGAATGTTCTGTCGGCCGTACTCGACCGCGATCTCACGGGTCATCGCCAACACCCCACCCTTCGATGCGGTGTACGCGATCTGCGCGGTGGCGGCACCCATCAGGGCCACGAAACTCGCGACGTTGACGATGGAGCCGCCCCCGGACGCGAGCATCGCCGGGATTCCGTACTTGCAGCCGAGCCAGACCCCTTTGAGGTTCACCTCCATGACGCGGTCCCACGTCGGCTCGGGGGTCTCGGTTGCGCCGCCGTCGTCGCCGGGGAAGATGCCTGCGTTGTTGTAGAGCACGTTGAGGGCTCCGAAGCGATCCATCGCGAAGTCCACCATGGCGCGCACCTGATCGGTGTTGGCCACGTCCACCTTCACGAACGCGGCTTCACCCCCAACCGCCTCGACGGCCGCCACCGTCTCGGCGCCACCGGCTTCACTGAAATCGGCGACGACGATGCGCGCGCCTTCCTGCGCGAAGAGGACCGACGCGACCTGTCCCATGCCGTTTCCGGCGCCGGTGATGAGCGCCACCTTGCCGTCGAGTCTGGACATGCGTGCTCCGTTCGGAATGGTCCAAGTTGTGAACGCAGCGCGCCGGTAGCCTCGACCAAATGGCCGAAATCGACGATGCGACCGCTGCTGAGTTCACTCCGGATTCGCCCGACCGAGCGGCCGCGCCGGGCGAAGTTACCGGCTCGCCGACGCCCGAGGAGCATCTGCACGACCAGCGGGCCCTCCGTCTCGACAAGATCGAAGCGTTGCGCGCCACCGGGGTCGACCCCTATCCGGTGCGGTTCGACGCCACCACCAGCGCCGGCGCGCTGCGCGCCGAGTTCGGGGCGCTGGAGCCGGGAACCAGCACCGAGACGAAGGTTCGAGTGGCGGGGCGCCTCTTGCTCCTCCGCCGCCAAGGAAAGCTCAGCTTCGGGACGCTCGCCGATCGCGACGGCCCCATCCAGCTGTTCGTGAGCAGTGCGGTCCTCGGCGCCGAGCTTCATGACGCGTTCGATCGGCTCGATCGCGGTGACTGGGTGGGGGTCGCGGGCACGGTCATGACCACTCGACGCGGCGAACTCTCCGTCAACGTCGAGTCGTTCGAGTTGCTCGCGAAAGCCGTCCGGCCGTTGCCGGACAAGTGGCACGGCCTTACCGACACCGACACCAGGTACCGCCAGCGGTACGTCGATCTCGTCGTCAACGACGACGCGCGCCGAATCGCGATCGCCCGGATCGAGATCATCGCGGCACTCCGTCGCCACCTCATGGACCGCGGGTTTCGTGAGGTCGAAGGGCCGGTCCTGCAATCCATCCAGGGCGGGGCCACGGCCCGACCGTTCATCACCCACTTCAACGCGCTCGGTCAGGACATGTACCTGCGGATCGCGTTGGAGTTACACCTCAAGCGGCTCATCGTCGGTGGTCTGGATCGGGTGTTCGAGATCGGCCGCGTGTTCCGCAACGAGGGCATCGACACCACCCATATCCCCGAGTTCACGATGCTCGAGGCCTACCAGGCCTACGGCGACTACCACGACATGATGGATCTGGTCGAGGGGCTGGTGGTGGAGAGCGCGCGAGCCATCGTCCCCGATCTCGTGATCACGAGCGGCGACGAGACCATCGATCTCTCGCCACCGTTCCGGCGCGCCACGATGGTCGAGCTCATCAAGGAGCACGCGGGGGTCGACATCCACCCCGCCATGGACATCGAGTCCGCGCGTGCCGTGCTGCGGGACCTGAACCTCGCCTTCGAGCCCTCGTGGGGCGCAGGCAAACTCACGAACGAGGTCTACGACGCCTTCGTCGAGGACAAGCTCGTGCAGCCGACGTTCGTCACCGACCATCCACGGGAGGTGTCGCCGTTGGCGCGCGCCCACCGGGACGACCCCACGCTCGTCGAGCGGTTCGAGATGGTCGTGAACCGGCACGAACTCGCGAACGCGTACAGCGAGCTCAACGACCCGGTCGACCAGTTGGCTCGTTTCGAGGCCGAGGCCATGCACAAGCGCGACGGTGATCCGGAAGCGGGGGACATCGACCTCGACTACGTGCGGGCGCTGGAGTACGGGATGCCGCCCACGGGGGGATTGGGCATCGGGGTGGACCGGCTGGTCATGCTCATCACCGGAACGCCGTCGATTCGGGAAGTCATCCTGTTCCCGACGCTGCGGCCGGAACCCGGGATGGGCGGGCTCGGCTCCGGTGGTACCTCCGGGGCCGAGGGGGGCGCGGCGGAAGCATCGGGTTCGGGTCCGCCGGAGCGGCACGCGACGGTTTCCGCGATCGCCTCCGCACCGCCGCCACCGGCGCGTGCGCCGCGCGCCGCAGTGCGCGCGATCACGTGGTTGGTGGCGTTCGCCGGCCTCCTGTCGGTCGCCGCGTTGGTGCCCTGGGTGCAGCGCCACATCGAGCCGGTCCAGGCCACGCTGTTGCCCTTCGAACTCCGGATCACCAGCCGGGTCGCCACGGTCCTGGCGGGGTTGGGCTTTCTCGTGCTCGCCGACCAGCTCCGGCTCGGGAAGCGACGAGCGTGGCAACTCGCCACGGTGCTCGCCGGCGTGAGTGCGCTCCTCCAGGTGGCGAAAGGCCCGCATCTCGTGGCCGCCGGGTACTCCACCGTGGTCCTCGTGCTCCTCATCCTGTTCCGCGAGCGATTCGCGGCGCCCGCCGACCCGCCCTCGATCTGGCGGCTCTTGCGCCTGATTCCGGTATATGTCGGCGTCGTCTACGGCTTCGGCGTGACCGCGCTCTTCGCCGACCGCTCCCAAATTGTCCCGGATCCGACGATCGCCGGTGGGATCGAGACCGTCACGCTGGGTCTCGTCGGGATCTCCGGGCCGTACCACTACCAGACTCGGTTCTTCTCGGACTTCTATCCGGCCGCGCTGGTGGCGGCGGGGATCTTCGGCCTCGTCGGGTTGATCGTCGTGGTGTTCCGACCGCTGGTGAGCCGGGATCCGCACCGCGCCGAAGAGTGGCAGCACGCCGAGCGTCTGGTCCACGACTACGGCTGGGACACGCTCGCGTACTTCGCGCTGCGGGAGGACAAGAGCTTCTTCTTCGCCTCCGACGGCGAAGCGATGATCGCCTACACCTACATGGCCGGCCACGGCCTCGCCGCGGGTGACCCCATCGGTCGGCCCGAGTCGGTCAGCTTGGTGGTGGACGAGTTCCTGGCCTTCTGTCGGGCCCGCGCGTGGAAGCCTGCGTTCCTCGCGGTGCGCGAAGGTGATCTGGCGCTGTACTCGTCGCGCGGTTTGCGCCACATCTACCTCGGTGACGAGGCGATCCTCCCGTGCGATCAACTCGCGCGCGGTGGAGGTGCCAAGAGCGTCCGACAGGCGGTGCGGCGGGTGGCCAAGACGCACTCGTTCCGGGTGCTGACCGAATCGAGCGCACCACCGGCGTTGGTCGACGCGTTGAACGCGATCAGTCAACGGTGGCGGGGTAAGAGTCCGGAGCGGGGATTCACGATGTCACTCTCCGAGGACATCGAAGGCGTCAACCCGGAGTTCCTGCTCTGCGTGGCTTCCGACGAGGCGGGGGTGCCGACGGGGTTCCTGCGCATCGTCCCTGCCTACGGCCGCGATCGCGGGTACACGCTCGACCTCATGCGCCATGATCCGGACGCGCCGAACGGGATGACCGAGTTCCTGATCTGGAACACCGCAGTCGCGCTCGACGAGCGCGGCGTCCGCCGACTCTCGATGAACTTCGCGGCGTGGGGCCGGCTGCTCGATCCCGACATCCAACACAGTCCGACGCAGCGCGCGATCGCGTGGGGCCTGAAGAAGTTGAACCCGTACTTCCAGATCGAGTCGTTGCGGACCTTCAACGAGAAGTTCGACCCCGTCTGGCTTCCCCGCAGCATCGTGTACGCCGACGCGTCCGATCTCCCGCGAGTGAGTGCCCTGTACGCGGGCGCGGAGGGGTTCCTCGTCCTGCCGTTCGGACGTTCGCTCTTCGTTCCCGCGCCGGTCGGTGGTGAACGCGCACCGGATCGCACCGCGCCGGTCGCTGTCGAGGTGGCATGACGCGTCGCATGCCGGTTCGCACCGCCGGTGTACTCGCGGGGCTCGTGGCCGTCGTGGCGCTGCCGGCGTGCGTCTCCCATGCCGGGTTCGAACGCCGATCCGTCGGCGAGATCGAGCGCGCGCTCGGCCGAAGTGGGCTCGAGGTGTGCACCCGCCTGACCAATACGGCCGGGCTCGCCAACCAGGCTCGTTCCAGCCGGGTCTTGAACGTGGCGGCGGATTGCCACGACGAGATCGTGCCGATCGTCGTGGACCGGTTCGCCAACCGCAACGATCGGGACGCCGCGGCGCGCCACCTCGAAGTGGCTTCCCGACCCCGCGCCGATGGTGTGGTCTGGACCTGGGCGCAATACACCATCGCCGCATTCGGTCCTCGCGACGATCAGGTGATGAACCGGATCACCGCGGCGTTGGACCGGCTCGGGGCCCGGTGAACCCGCCCGCCGTGCCGGCCGGGAGCCGCCCGGCACCGATGCTCCGGCGGCCGGCGCGCCGGGGGCTGGGAATGATCGCGCTGATGTCGATCAACGTGGCTGCGATCGTCAGCGCCCGCAATCTCCCGATGATGGCCGTCTACGGCTGGTCGATGCTCGCACTCTTCGGTATCGCGATCGTCGGCTTCTTGATCCCGATCGCACTGGTGGCCTCGGAACTCGGGACCGCGTGGCCGAAGGAGGGCGGCGTCTACGCCTGGGTCAAGGAGGCGTTCGGCGGTCGGACAGGATTCCTCGCGGTGTGGTGCGACTACGCGGAGAACATCCCGTGGTTCCCAACGGTGTTGTCGTTCATGGCGGCGTCACTCGCGTACGTGGTCGACCCCGCGTTGGCGAGCAACAAGGTGTACCTGGTCGTCGTGATGTTGGTGATGTTCTGGGGCGCGACGTTGGTCAACCTCCGCGGGTCTGGCGCCTCCACGTGGCTGGGCGGGATCGGAACTCTCGCCGGGTCGATCCTGCCGGCGGTCCTCGTCGTCGGACTGGGCATCGTCTGGCTCGCGTCCGGCGACGGTTCCGAAATTCCGTTCTCGCGCCGCGCGCTCGCACCGGAGATCTCGTTCGGAAACCTTGCGTTCCTCGGCGGGATCATCCTCTTGTTCAGCGGCATGGAGATGGCCGGGTTTCACGCGCGAGAGACCGAGAATCCCGGCCGGGACGTTCCTCGAGCGATCGCGTTGTCGGTGGTCGTCATCGTGATCTTCTCGGTCCTCGGATCGCTGTTCCTCGCGTTCATCGTTCCCGCCCACGAACTGAGTCTCGTCTCGGGCACGATGGAACTGTTCCAGCGCGCGCTGGATCGACTGGGCGCGAGTTGGCTGCTCAAACCGCTCGCCCTGCTCGTCGGGTTGGGGGGGTTGGCCCACCTCAGTCCATGGATCCTCGGACCGGCGAAGGGCATGGCCGCAGTCGCGCACGACGGTGGCGCACCGGCCCGGTTCGGCCGGACGAACCGCCACGACGTGCCCGTCGGTCTGGTCATCGCCCAGGCCGTCGGCGGCACCGTCTTCTCGTTGATCTTCTTGCTGGTGCCGAACGCTTCGACGAGCTATTGGATGCTCTCCGCGGTCACAGCCCAAGTGATCGCGCTGATGTACGGACTCGTTTTCGCGGCGTTCATCCGGCTGCGCTATTCCCAGCCGGAGCGAGTTCGCCCGTACCGCGTGCCAGGCGGAATGGTGGGGGCGTGGGTGGTCGGCGGGGTGGGGATCCTTGCGGCCGTCGTGTCGCTCGGCCTCGGCTTCATCCCGCCGGATCAGCTGAAGACGGGGAGTGCGACGCGCTACGTGACCCTGCTCGCGGCAGCGACGCTGGTGCTGTGCCTGCCGCCGCTGGTGTGGTCGGCGTGGGCGCGCCGGCACGAGCGAGTGCGATCGTCCCACTGACCATCGCCGCGCCGCTCAGACCGATCAGAATCCATTCGAAACCGTCGGCCCGCACTCGCTCGTCGAGCGCAGCGATCCCTACTGCCACGCTCACCAGGGGATCGAGCACGACGGCGGCCGGGAAGGAGATCTCGAGCGATCCCGCCTGGAAGGCCAATTGTTGGCACAACAAGCCGAGGCCGCCGATGCCGACGAGGGTGTAGATCTCCCAGGAACGCAACATTGGTCCGACACCCTGGTCGAGTTGGAACACCATGGTCTTGGTCAGTGCCGATGCGAGCCCAAAGAGGGTGCCGGCGATGATCGCCAAGCCGATGCCGCGCCCGCGCGTCCCGGTGGCGAACGCGATCACGAGTCCCGTACCGGCGAGGACGCCACATCCGATCAGCGACGAGACCCAATGGTCGAAATCGTTTCGGTCTCGGCCTTCGGCCGGATTCCCGACGAGGAGGAAGATCGCGAGTGCGACCGCGATGACGCCGGCCCACGCCATGTCCTTGCGGCGAATCGGGCGAGCGTTCCAACGGGCACTCAGCGGCAGCGCGAAGACCAGCGACGCGATGAGGAGTGGCTGGACCACCAGAATCGATCCCACTCCGAGCGCGACCGCCTGGAGAATGTAACCGCAGCCGTCGCCCACGGTCGCGGCCCACCAGCGCGGGCTCCGCAGCAGACCCGTGACGAACTCAGACCCGCGTGCGTCGATATTGGCCGCTTCTTGTTGCTGCGCGACGGCGCCGACCGAGAACACCATCGCCGCGCCGAGTGCAAGAAGAACCGCGAGCCAGATCATGCCCAACAGTACGCTCCACCGCCGTGACGGCTGATGTTTCGATCGTTGGTGTCCCGTTCCTCGTGGGCGTTGGCGGGGCCACACTCGCCGCCGTTGTCGCGGCAATCGTTGCCCGTCACGCACTCAACCGGTTCGTGACGGTGACGGTCTGGATCGTGATCGTCGCGCTGGTCGGGGGCAACGCCGCCGGTTGGGTCAACCGATACTTCGACTACATCCCGACGCTCGAGGAGCTCTTCGGCCGAACCGCACGGGACGAGTCCTCGGTGGCCGACGTTGCCAAACAGAAGACGGTGCCCACGCGCGGCAAGGTGATCACGATCGCGATCGCCGGGACGACCTCGGGGTTCGCCGCGCGTGATGCCCTCGTGTACCTGCCACCGGCATGGTTCGAGACGCCGCGCCCGAAACTCCCGGTCATCGAACTCCTCGCCGGTGAACCGGGCGCGACCGACAACTGGACCCAGGGCGGGTTCGCGGACGTGACGAGCGACCGATACGCGGCGGAACACGGCGGGCGAGCACCGATCTTGGTGATGGCGGACAACAACGGGAGCGACACCGCGGACACCGAGTGTGTCGGCACCTCGGAGCAGTACCTCACCGTCGATGTGCCGCGGTTCGTCGTCGACCGGTTCTCGACGTCCAGCGACCCCGAGCAGTGGGCCATTGGTGGCCTCTCCGAGGGTGGGATGTGCGGGCTCATGTTGTCGTTGCGACATCCCGAGCAGTACCGCACGTTCATCGACTACGGCGGTCTGCTCGGCCCGCGCAACGCCGATGACAACACCATCGGCGACACCGTCGACGTGTACTTCGGTGGCGATCAGCGCCAGTTCGATGCGCACGAACCCCTTGCCATCCTCGCGGCCGGAGGGTTCGAGGAACTCGGCGGATGGTTCGTGGTGGGCAGCGAGGACGCCGATCCGCTCGCCGCACAAAAGATGCTCGTGCCCGCGGCAAAACGGGCAGGCCTCGATGTCTGCTCCGTGATCGTGCCCGGCGGCGAGCACACGTTCCAAGTGTGGTCGCAGGCGTTCGCGGATTCGCTCCCCTGGGTTGCGGCCCGGCTGGGAATCGGCCCACCGATGCGGACCTGCCCCCACCAGTGACGCACGCCGTCACGCCGGTACCATGTTCGCCATGACGATGACCGACATCCCGAAGGCGCTCCACCGTGGTGAGAGCGAGAACCCGTTCGTCGCGTTGGGCGACGGAACGCATCTGCAACTGTTGCAGGTCGACATCGAAGCGGGTCTATGGGTGATCCGCACCCGGTTCGAACCGGGCGTGGTGGTGCCGACGCACAAGCACACCGGTCACATCTTCGCGTTCACGATCAGCGGTTCTTGGCACTACCTCGAGTACCCGGAAGTGAACGTCGCCGGGTCCTACCTGTACGAGCCCGCGGGTTCGGTCCACACGCTCGCCGTACCCGCAGACAACGACGGGCTGACCGACGTGTGGTTCGCGATCCACGGAGCCAATCTCAATCTCGACGCCGACGGCAACGTGGAGATGGTCATCGACGCGGGCTTGGTACGAGACACGTACTTCGCCCTTTGCGAGGCCAACGGTCTCGGTCGTCCCGACGTGATCGGCGCCTAGATCGCACGGTTTTGGCGGGTGCGCTGCGGTCACTCGGAGGAGAGGAAGACGTTCTTGACTTCGGTGTAGTGCGCCATGGCGTGCATGCCGAGTTCGCGTCCGAGGCCCGACCGCTTGTATCCGCCGAACGGCGCTTCGGTGCGCACCGATCGGTTCGTGTTCACCGAGATCACTCCGGTGCGGATCGCCTTCACCACTCGCAGTGCGCGGCCGAGGTCCCGCGTCCAGACGGAGCCGGACAGGCCGTAGGGCGTGTCGTTCGCGATGCGGATGGCGTCGGCTTCGTCCCTGAACGGGATGATCGACGCGACGGGACCGAAGATCTCTTC
Source organism: Acidimicrobiia bacterium (assembly GCA_031422675.1). Taxonomy (GTDB): domain Bacteria; phylum Actinomycetota; class Acidimicrobiia; order IMCC26256; family JAENVU01; genus JAENVU01. The sequence continues at coordinate 20,556 of JANPMG010000013.1, forward strand.
TTGGGCGACGCGCATCGAGTTGTCCACGTTCGCCAACACCGCGGGTGAGAGATAGAAGCCGGGATCGTCGGGCATGACCCCGCCGGTCACCCGCTCGGCTCCTTCGGTCCCCGCGATGTCGAGGTAATCGATCGACACCTGGCGCTGTGCGGCCGAGATCATCGGTCCGATCTCGGTGGTATCGGTGAGCGGCGCGCCGACCTGCAGCGCCTCCGTCGTCCGGGTGAACGCCGCGACGAAGTCGTCGTAGATGGATGCTTGCACCACGATGCGGCTGCGTGCGCAACAGTCCTGGCCGGCGTTGGCGAAGACCGCCATCGGAGTCTCGGCGGCCGAACGTTCCCAGTCGGCGTCGGCGAACACCACACACGCGGACTTCCCGCCGAGTTCCAGTGAGACGCGAGTGATGTTCTCCGAGCTGGCCCGCAGGATCGCCGCACCGGTGGTGGTTTCGCCGGTGAATCCGATCTTGTCGACGCGAGGATCGCTCACGAGCGCATCGCCGATGATCCGGCCCGGACCGGGGAGCACCGAGACACATCCGGGGGGCACGCCGGCCTCCACCAGGATCTCACCGAGCACCAGCGCGGACAGCGGCGTGAGTGAAGCCGGCTTGATGATGACCGAGTTGCCGCACGCGAGGGCCGGCGCGGTCTTCCACGTGGTGATGAGCAGCGGGAAGTTCCAGGGCACGATCAGCGCGCAGACCCCCACCGGTTCCCGGAGGACCAGATCGATGCCGGAGTCCTGGACGGGGACGGTCTCGCCGAAGATCTTGTTCGCAGCGCCGGCGTAGTACTCGAACACGTCGGCAGCCGCGTTGATCTCCCACCGCGCGTCACCGATCGGCTTGCCCGCGTTACGGGCTTCGAGCGTGGCGATCTCCTCGGCTCGGTCACGGATCAGGCCGGCCACTCGGAGCAGTATCTTGCCGCGTGCGGTCGCGCTCTGATGGGCCCAGACGCCGGTGTCGAAGGCGTCACGGGCAGCGCGCACGGCGGCGTCCACATCGGCCACACCTCCCGACGCAACCGTCGTGAACTCGTTGCCGGTCGACGGTTCCAGGACCGGGAGCGTTGCTCCGTCGTGGGCGGGGCGAGCAGAGCCGGCAATCAGAAGATCCATGCTCGGCACGGTACCGGGCCGGGCGCGGAACGCGGTATCCGCGCGCGCCGCGAGCCCGTTGCTGCGCGCCGCCTGTGCAAGGGTGAACCGATGGCACCCCGGCCGCGCGTGGCGCACTCGTTCACCGTGCTGCTCGTCGTGGCACTGGGGCTCGCGGGGTGTTCGGGAGGCGGCGGCTCCGACCCGACCGCCGAGTCGCGTCCGCGTCGCTCGCCCAGCACCACCGCCACGGATCAGCCGGGGCCTGGGATTGCCCCCGTTCGCCCGCTGGAGTGGCGTGCGTGTGACGCGATCGAGTGCGCCACCCTGACGGTTCCGCTCGACCGCACCGACCCGAACGGTCCGCAGGTGGATCTCGCAGTGGCACGCGCGTCACGCGCGCGCGATGGCGAACGGATCGGCAGCCTCGTCGTCAACCCCGGTGGGCCGGGCGCTTCCGGACTCAACATCGTGGACTACGCCGCGTCCAGCCTCCCGGATGCGATCACGGATCGTTTCGATGTCGTCGCATGGGATCCGCGTGGGAGTGGGGAGAGCGCGCCCGTAAACTGTGGAAGCGAACTCGATTTCCGGTTCGCGGTCGATTCCACTCCGGAGGACCCCGGCGAGCTGGCGGCCCTCGAAGGAGCGGCGCAGGACTTCGTTGACGCCTGTGTGGCCCGCACCGGCGATCGGCTCCGCCACATCTCTTCGGCCGACACGGTGATGGACCTCGACGAGCTTCGGGCCGCATTGGGCGACGAGCGACTCACCTTTCTCGGCCTGTCGTACGGCACCTACATCGGCGGGATGTACGCCGCGAGATACCCGACGCGTGTTCGCGCGTTGGTGCTCGATGGCGCGTTGGATCCGGCGCTCTCCGCCGAGGATGTCTCCGTGGAGCAATCGAAGGGCTTCGACGCATCACTCACAGAGTTCTTCGCGTGGTGCTCCGCCCGGCCCACGTGTGCCTTTCGTCCGGGCGGCGACCCCGCGGCGGCCTACCGCGCGTTGGTGCGACGGATCGATGCCAATCCATTGGGCGACGGATCTGATCGCTTCGGTTCCACGCAACTGGACATCGCCGTGGCGGCGCTGCTCTACGGCGGCTCGGCGAGCTATCGCGAGCTGGCCGCGGGTCTGCATGACCTCGAGCGGGGCCGGTCGGCGGCGTTGGAGGACGCCGTCGATGAGTACCTCGGTCGGTCGCCCGACGGGCGCTACAACAACGAGTGGGCTGCGTTCGTGGCGATCAGCTGCGCCGACGGTCCGAACTTGACGCTCGCCGCGGCCGAGGCGCTCCAACGGCGCGCCCGGATCGAGGCTCCGTACTTCGGCGCGGCGAACGTGGGGCTCGGCTACGAGTGTTCCTTCTGGCCGTACCCGGCGACGCGTTCGGGGCCCGTCAGTTTCGCGGCGCCCACCGCACCACCCATCGTGGTGGTGGGGACCCGGGGGGATCCGGCGACCCCGCCGGCCTGGGCTCGGGGACTGGCCGAGCAGCTCCAAGTCGGGCGACTCGTGACCGTCGACGACACCACCCATACCGCGAGCCTCAATCAGGATCCGTGCCTCGATGCGATTCTCGAGCGCTACCTCGTTGCGCTTCAGGCCCCGGAAACGGGGACGACGTGCCCTGCTCGATAATCTGACGACCCGTCAGATTTGCGCAGGAGGAGTGTCGTGACCGCCGTAGCGGAGGACCCAGCCCCGACGACGAACACGGCCATTCCGCGGATCGTGAGCGTCGACGACCACGTGGTCGAGCCCGCTCACCTCTGGCAGACCTGGCTGCCCGAGCGATTCCGGACGGCGGGACCGAAGGTCGAGCGGCGGGGTATCGGCTCGATGCGTCACGTCGGCGGCGGTACGTACGAGCAGACCTTCGACCCCGCCGGTCCCCTGGCCGATTGTTGGGTCTACGAAGACCTCGTCTACATCAACAAGCGCCACGTGGCCGCAGTCGGGTTCGATCGGGACGACATGACGATGTCGCCGATCACCTACGACGAGATGCGTCCCGGCTGTTACGACCCCAAGGCGCGGGTCGACGATATGGAGATGAACCACGTCGAGGCGTCGTTGTGCTTCCCGTCGTTCCCGCGGTTCTGCGGGCAGACCTTCCTCGAGGCCAAGGATCGTGAGGTCGCGAAAGCCTGCGTGTACGCGTACAACGACTGGATGGTCGAGGAGTGGTGTGGCGACAGCGGCGGCCGGCTGGTCCCATTGATCATCGTGCCGCTCTGGGACGCGGAACTCGCCGCCGCCGAGGTGCGACGCAACGCCGCGCGCGGAGTCCGAGCCGTGTGCTTCTCGGAGATCCCGCCGCACTTGGGACTCCCGAGCATCCATTCGGGGGAGTGGGATCCGTTCTTCGTCGCGTGTCAAGAGACCCAGACCGTGGTGTGCATGCACATCGGGTCCAGTTCGCGAATGCCGGCGACCTCCGCGGACGCGCCGGTGGCCGTCGCGGCCAGCCTCAGCTTCGGCAACGCGATGGCGAGCTTGTCGGACTTCCTCTTTTCGGGGGTGTTGGTGCGCTATCCGGATCTGAAGCTCGCGTACTCCGAGGGTCAGATCGGTTGGCTGCCGTACATCCTCGAACGAGTCGACGACGTGTGGAAGGAGCACCGCGCGTGGGGCGGGGTGCGGGATCTGATCCCGGAGCCGCCGTCGAGCTACTACTTCCGCCAGGTGTTCGGCTGCTTCTTCCGTGACATCCATGGCCTCGAGTCCTTGCACCGCATCGGCGTGGACAACGTCACCTTCGAGACCGACTATCCGCACACGGACTCGACGTGGCCGGACACCCTGGCCGTCGCCGAGGCGATGATGGGTCACCTGCCCGAGGACGTCGTGTACAAGATCGTGCGCGGCAACGCGATTCGGATGCTCGGACTGGACCTTGACCGCTGACCGGCTGATCGCCCTCGACGGACCGGCGAACTTCCGGGACCTCGGCGGGCACCTGACCGCCTCCGGCGAGTTCGTGCGCCGGAAGCGAGTGTTTCGGAGCGACTCCCTCAGCGGGCTGAGTGAAGCCGACGTCGAACTGCTCCGCCGAGAGGTCGGGATCCGGACGGTCATCGACCTGCGCGCGGGGCACGAGGTCGAGGAGTACGGCCACGGCGCGCTGCAACAGCATGTGCGCCAGCTGCACCTTCCGATCGTCGATCAGACCCGGGAGCCGCCGCGGCCGAGCCGGCGTGAGCGCAAGGCCGTGCAGTTCCAGACGCTGGACGAGATCTATCTGTTCATGCTGCGCGAGTACGGCGACCGGTTCGCCGCGGTGTTGCGGGTCATTGCCGATGGTGACGCCCAGCCGGTCGTGTTCCACTGCGCGGCGGGGAAGGACCGAACCGGCCTGACTGCGGCGTTGGTGTTGAGTCTGTGCGGTGTCCCGGACGAGGTGATCGTCGCCGACTTCGCGTTCACCGAATCTCGTATGCCGACGATCATCGCCCGCCACCACGAGCGGGCCGCGGGGACTGACGAGCCCGTCGAAGTCGCGGGCCAGCAGTACGGCGCGCAGGCGCTCACAATGACCACCGTGCTGAACTCACTCCGAACCGAGTTCGGTTCGGTCGAGGCCTACGTCGCGTCGGTCGGGCTCGAACCGCGGGTCATCACCGACCTGCGCGCCACGCTGGTCACGAAGGATCCGACCGGCTGAAGCTGGTGGCGCGCTCCACGCGTGCGACGCGCAGCGTGTAGTTCGCATACCACTCGGATCGGCCGCGTTCGCGCGCGACGGTGTGCTCCAGGTGGTGTCGCCAGGCGCGGATCGATGCTTCGTCGCGCCAGTAACTCACGGTGATGCCGATCTCGCCGTGCGCCGTGTCCACGCCGAGGTAACCGGGCTGCTCGGATGCGAGCCTCAACATCAACTCGGCAACGGACGCGTACTCCGCGACCGCTGCACCGGTGTGGCGCGACGAGAAGATGACCGCGTAGTACGGCGGTTCCGGGGTCTCGGCCAAGCCGGTGTCGGGCATGGACGCACGCTATCGAGGGAACATCGTCGGAGCGGCGGGGTTGTTCTACGGTGGCGTGATGAGCTTTGGTGACGGTCCGCTGGACGCAGGATCGATCCCGCCGCCACTTCCGCCGCCACCTCCGCCTCCACCGCTGGCACCCATGTCTGCCGGTCCGCCGCCGTACCCCGCCGCAAAATCGACGAACGGGTTCGCGATCGCGGCATTGGTTTGCCCGCTCGTCGCCTGTGGTGTCGGATCGATCCTCGGCATCGTCTTCGGTCACGTCGCCCGCCGGCAGATCAAGCGGACCGGCGAGGGTGGGTCGGGACTCGCGCTCGCCGGCTTGATCATCGGGTACGTGACCCTCGGCTTGGCGATCGTCGCCGTCGGGGCGTTCGTGACATTCGTTCGTTTCGCCGATAACGATGTCGGTGCGGTTGCGACCGCCCGTCACCTCGACGAACAGATCGTTGCGGTCGCCGAACTCGAGGGATCGTCGCCGCGTACGGCCGCGGTGATCCGCCGGGCATTGAGGTCCGGCTGCTGTGGTGTGCAGTACGCGTCCGTCACGCTCGGCGGCTCCGGTGTGGACGTGCGCGGGACTACGGACACCGAGCTCGAGCGCGTCGGCTGGCGGCTGCAGATCGAGGACCCGTATCGCGGAGCATCCGGGTCCGGTGTTGCGTGTCTCACGGTGCCCACGACTTCGGCCCGATCGTCTCGTGACGTGGTTTCCGGCCGCTGCTGAACGAGACGCTCGTCACGCGAGTCGGTTGATCGGGCAGTCGACCGAGTAGGGTTCCTCTCGTTCGCATCTCGCGGACAGCCGCGCTGGAGACATTCCCGTCCTTCCGTCGCGCGGAAGAGAACCCGCATCGCGGGTGAGGAGTGTCACCAGTGTCCAGCTTTTCTGATCTTGGGCTCGCGCCCGATCTCGTCGCCGCGCTGATTTCGCGAGGCATCACCGAGCCGTTCCCGGTCCAGGCCGCCACGATCCCCGACGCCCTCGCGGGCAAGGACGTCTGCGGTCGGGCCCCCACCGGTTCGGGGAAGACGATCGCCTTCGGCGCGCCGGTGGTTGAACGCGTGGGTCCCTCGCGTCCCCGGCGTCCGAGCGCCCTGATCCTGGCGCCGACCCGTGAACTCGCCGCGCAGATCATGCGGGAGATCGAGCCGCTGGCCAACATCCGTCGCCAGCGGGTGTTCGCCATCTACGGCGGCGTCGGGTACGAACCGCAGAAGCGAGCGTTGCGTAAAGGCGTCGAGATTCTCGTTGCGTGTCCCGGTCGGCTCGAAGACCTCGTTGCGCAGCGGGCACTCGTGCTGGACCGGGTCGAGACCGTCGTGATCGACGAGGCTGACCGCATGGCCGACATGGGTTTCCTCCCGGCCGTTCGACGCATTCTCGACCAGACCAATCCCGAGCGTCAGACGTTGCTGTTCTCGGCCACGCTCGATGGTGCCGTCGGCGTCTTGACCGACGAGTACCAGCGGTTTCCGGTGCGCCACGAGGTCGCCGGGGTGGAGACGGACGCCGCCGATGCGGAGCATCATTTCGAGCGCGTGAGCAACGAAGGTCGGCTGACCCGGGCCGCCGAAGTGATCGGTGAGCACGGTCCGACGATCGTGTTCTGCCGCACGCGGCATGGCGCGGACAAGGTGGCGAAGAAGTTGTCGCAGAACGGTGTCGAGTCGGCGCCGATCCACGGTGGACTGTCCCAAGCCAAGCGTGACCGGGCCCTCGCCGACTTCGCTCGGGGCCGAGTGAACGCACTCGTCGCGACCGACGTTGCGGCGCGCGGGATTCACGTGGACGACGTCGCGTGCGTCGTGCACTTCGATCCGCCGGAAGATGCGAAGGCCTACGTCCATCGTTCGGGTCGCACCGCGCGCAAGGGCGCGACCGGAGTGGTGGTCTCGTTCGTGTTGCCGGACCAGATTCGCTCGAGTCTGAGTCTCCAACGCGAACTCGGATTGGTGGAGCCGGATCGGACGCCGCAGAAGCGGTCACGCCCGGAGCGCAGCGGCCGGGGCGGCGCCGGTGGCGCCAACGGTGGTGCCGGACGCGGCCGGGCTCGGCGCGACGGAGTGGGCGGCGGCGCTCGGCGCGACGCGCCGCATCGCGGTCACGCGGCGAACGGCGACCCGAAGAGCACCGGCGGGAACGCGCGACTCGAAGGCGGCGGGAACCCGCGGTCCGATGGTGGCGCACGTCCGGACGGTGCCGGCACGCCGCGCCGCGAGAATCAGGGCGCACGTCGGACCGAGGCCGGTCCGGGCCGCGCGCGGAGTGAAGGCCCCACCGGCCGGGCGTCGAAGCGCGCCCGGCGCGACGGCCGTTAGTCGGCCGAGCGCCCACGATACGAGGCCGACGGTCGCCCGCCGGCCCGAAGCCCGGGAACCGCGGGTCCGTCCCTAGAATCCCCGCCCTCATGGATCTCCGTTTCTCCGAGGCCGACGAAGCCTTTCGCTCCGAGCTGCGCGCGTGGCTCGCCGCCGAACTCCCGGGCCTGGCGGCCCAGCCGGCGCGTGATGATTGGAATGCCCGCCGGGTGTGGGACACCGATTGGCAGCGCCGGCTGTTCGACGCCGGATACGCCGGGCTCAACTGGCCGAAGGAGTACGGCGGCCGGGCTGCACCCCCCAGCCAGCAGCTCGTGTTCCTCGAGGAAACGACTCGAGCGCGAGCACCGTACGTGGGTGTGAACTTCGTCGGGCTGCTGCACGCCGGTCCCACCATCGTCGCGGAAGGAACCGATGAGCAGAAGGCCGCGCATCTGCCGCGCATCCTGCGTGGTGACGAGGTGTGGTGCCAGGGCTTCTCCGAACCGGGGGCCGGCTCTGACCTCGCGTCGCTGCGGACGCGGGCCGTGCGCGACGGCGATCATTACGTGGTCACGGGCCAGAAGATCTGGTGCTCGTACGGTCAGATCGGTGATTTCGGCGAGCTCTTGGTGCGGACCGATCCGGACGTGCCCAAGCACAAGGGCATCACCTGGCTCATGTTGCCGATGGATCTGCCCGGGATCGAGGTGCGGCCGCTGAAGACGGTCCTCGGGTCGTCGGAGTTCGCGGAGCTGTTCCTCAACGAAGTGCGGGTCCCGGTGGACTGCCGGGTGGGTGAGGAGAACGACGGCTGGCGGGTCACGAACGTCACGCTGTCGTTCGAGCGAGGAACCGCGTTCGTCAGCGACCTCGTCGACACCACTCGATTGGTGGAGGACCTGGCACCGTACGTGCGGGACCCGGCCCATCGCCGCGAGCTCGGCCATGTCGCCGCCGAGCTCGACGCGATCTGGATGCTCATCAAACGCAACGTGACCCAATCGGCGCACGGTGTTTCCGGTCGGGGTCCGTTCATGATCAAGCTCGCCTACAGCGAGGCCTGCCAGAAGCTGGGGGAGTTGGCGCTGCGAGTGCTCGAACGAGACATCCTCACCGTGGATGGCGCCGGTCCGTTCGTGGAGGAACGACTGCGGTCGCTCGCGTTCACGATCGCGGCGGGAACGTCTCAGATCCAACGCAACATCCTGAGCGAACGCGTCCTCGGCATGCCCCGGGACAGAAGATGAACTTCGATCTTACGGACGATCAGGTTGCGTTGCGCGACGGGATCCGGGCGCTGGTCGAGGGCCGGTTCCCGATGGCGCGCGTGCGGGAAGGGTTCGGTCGGGCCGTGCACGCCGAGCTGGCCGCGGCAGGCGTGTTCTCGTTGCGGGACGACGGTTTCACCTGGGCCGATGCGGCGGTGGTGTACGAAGAGCTCGGTCGGGGTCTCGTGCCCGGACCGCTCGTCTGGTGCTTCGGCGCTGAGCGCGTGACCGGTGGTTTCGACGCCACCGTCGCGGGCGCACCGCTCGTGGAGCACTTCGCGACACTGGACGAACTGGTGGTCCTCGGCCTCGACGATGTGATGGCGGCGGCGCCGGATGCGCTCACCGGAGTCGCGCAGGAGTGGCCGCTCGACCCGCTGACCCCCGTGTGGCTCGTCGAAGGGATGAGCGCCGCCGATATGGTCTCGCTCCCGCAGACTGTCGCCGACGTGCGCCGGCGCGGCGCGTTGCTGACCGCCGCGTATTGCGTCGGGATGGCGGATCGACTCACCGAGATGGCGGTCGCGTACGCGCAGGAGCGCCAGCAGTTCGACCGTCCGATCAGCTCGTTCCAAGCGGTGAAGCACATCTGCGCAGATATGGCAGTTCGGGCGGAACTCGCACGGGTGGCGGTGCATGCGGCAGCGTGCGTCATGGACGATCCCGAGACCGGGGAACTCGAACGCGCGCTGGCCGGGGCGAAGTTGCTGGCCGGCGAAGCGGCGGTGCTCAACGGACGCAGTGCCACTCAGGTCTATGGCGGCATGGGCTTCACCTGGGAGGTGGACGTGCACCTCTACCTCAAGCGAGCCTGGGTGCTCGAGACCCACTTCGGTGGAGCGGATCACCATGCGGACAGGGTCGCCGCCACGATGCCGGCGCCGGCCTGAAGTTCGACGTGGGCAACGCCGGCGACTGGCAGCCGCTTCTCGATGACCTGTCGCTCCGGCGCGCGGCTGCGGCAGCCATGGGCGGCCCGGAACGACTGGCGCGCCAACACGAAGGTGGCCGCCTCGATGCGCGCGCCCGGGTCGAGTATCTGCTCGACGACGGCTCGTTCCGTGAGATCGGTTTGCACGCCGGCAGTGTGGGCCGCGGCATGACCCCGGTGGCGCCCGCCGACGGTCTGGTCGCGGGTCACGGGTCGATCGCCGGTCGCCCGGTGCTCGTCGGCGCCGAAGATTTCACGGTCATGGGCGGGTCGATCGGCATCGCGACCCACGCCAAACGGCACCGGCTCGCACAGCTTGCCGGTCAAGAGCAGGTGCCACTCGTCATGCTGTTGGAGGGGGCCGGCGAGCGGGCGCAGAACGCGTTCGAGCGCTACCCGCACGCACCCAACGATCTCCAAGCGCTCGTCCGGCTTCAGGGCGTGGTGCCCACGGTGTCGGTGGTGATGGGACCGAGTGCCGGTCACGGCGCGCTCACCGCACCGCTCATGGACTTCACAGTCATGGTGGACGGAGCGGCCCTGTTCACCGCCGGTCCGCCGCTCGTCGCCGCCGCCACCGGCGAGGAGGTGACCAAGGAAGAGTTGGGCGGTGCCGCGATGCACACCGCAATCTCGGGGGTGGCGCACAACGTGGCCGCGGACGACCGGGCCGCGCTCGATCTCGTGCGCAGCTACCTCGCCTACTTTCCGACCCACGCGGGCCAAGGTGCGCCGACCAGTCGTGCCGGCGATGATGCCGATGGTGCTGCCACCGATGGTGCTTCCGATGATGTTGATGGCGAGCGCATACTCGACCGCATCCTCGATCTGATCCCGGCTGATTCGCGCCAGCCCTATGACGTGGGTCCGGTGATCGAACTCGTCGTCGACGACGGTGTGGTCCTGGAGATTCAGCCGTCCTTCGGGCGGTCGATCGTCACTGCACTCGGCCGCATCGGCGGCCGAGCGGTCGCCATCGTTGCCAACAACCCGGCGGTGAAGGCCGGCGCGATCGATCGAGACGCAGCCGACAAGGCGGCGCGTTTCCTCGAAGTGGTGGGTGGGTTCGGGCTCCCGGTCGTGTTCCTGGCCGACAACCCGGGAGTTCTCGCCGGTACGCAGGCCGAGCAGTCCGGCATCTTGCGCCACGCGGCGCGGATGTACACGGCCCAAGCGCGTGTGAAGGGACCGAAGCTCCACGTCACGCTCCGGAAAGCCTACGGATTCGGCTCGTCGCTGATGGCGATGAATCCGTTCGACGCGCAGACCACCACCCTCGCGTTCCCGGGCGCGCGGCTCGGCGCGATGCCGGCCGAGAGTGGCGCCGACGCAGCCGGGATCGAACCCGATGTCCAGGCGCTGCTCGAACATGCGGATCTGGGCGGCGCCTACGCGTCCGCGGACCGCCTGAGTTATGACGACGTGATCGACCCGCGTGAGTTACGAAACGAGTTGCTGCGCGCGCTCAGTCTGACGAACGGGCGCGACGGGAGTGGGTTTCGAGCAGCTCGGTGATGGTCTCGACCGGTGCGGCCGGTGCGAGGTGATTGCCGGTCCCACCCACACAGCCGGCCCGCCGGATGCGGTCGAGCTGGTCGGCGGTTTCGATTCCCTCAGCGATCGCAGTGACGTCGAGCATCTTGGCGAGGCTCATGAGCGCCGGGAGCATCGGATCCCCGTCGGCGGCGGTCTGGACGAGCGATCGATCCAGTTTCACGTGGGTGATGGCGTAACGACGGACCGCGAGTGGTGATGCATGGCCGGTCCCGAAGTCGTCGATTGCGATGGCACATCCGAGTTCACGCAGGCCGGCGAGTTCCGCGCTGGCCCGGCGGGCCCGGTCGATGTCCGCGATCGCGAACTCGGGGATGTCGAATCCGATGTGTTCGGGATCCAGTCCGTGCTGGGTCAGCGCCGAGCGGACTCGGTCCACGGTGTCAGACCACGAGAGCTGCGCCGGGCTGAGGTTGAGCCAGATCCGCGGTGGCGCAATCCCGTCGTCGCACCACTGGCGCAGCTGTCGGCACGCAGTTTCGAGGACGAAGCTCCCGAGCGGGCCGTCGAGGCCGGCGAGGGTGGCGGCGCTGAGGAACTCGCCGGGAAGCAGGAGTCCGCGTTCCTCGTGTTGCCAGCGCACGAGTGCTTCGAGCCCGCTGATGTTGCCGCTCGCGAGATCGAACTCGGGTTGCCAGTGCACCACCAGATCGCCACGCGCGATGGCGTTGCGCAATCCCGCCTCGGTGTCGACATGTTCGAGTACCCGGCGGCGCAACGCGTCGTCGTAGAGCACCGACCGGTCGCGACCGCGCGCTTTGGCGACGTACATCGCGGCGTCGGCGTCGCGCAGCACCGCCTCGGGGCTCTCGGTGGTCGGTCCGGCGATCGCGATTCCGATGCTCGTACCCACGGACAACTCGTGACCGTCGGCGTGGAACGGCTCGGCGAAGGCGTCCCGAACCCGGTCGGCCATAGCGAGCGCGGCCGCGGTGTCCTCGATCTCCTCACAACAGATCACGAACTCGTCGCCCCCGAGCCGGGCCACGGTGTCCTCGGGGCGGACTGCCAGCCGCAAGCGGTCGCCGACTTCCCGGAGGAGGGCATCTCCGGTCGCGTGTCCGTGCGTGTCGTTGACCGCCTTGAAGTGGTCGATGTCGAGGAACAGGACGCCGACGCTCACGTCCCGCCGGACCGCGCGATCGAATGCGTGGCTCAACCGATCGAGGAGTAGGGCGCGGTTCGGAAGATTGGTGAGCCCGTCGTGCAGGGTCTGATGGACGAGCGCCTGCCGAGCGGCGCGCCGTTCGCTGACGTCATAGAAATGGACGACGAAACCGCGGATCGTCGGTTCGTGCCGCAGATCACGAACCTTCATCTCCACCCAGCGGTACCCGCCGTCCTGGTGCTTGGCCCGGACCTCGGACGTGAACCGTGCGTCGAAGTTCCCGGCGATCGAGTTCCATTGCTCGATGCAACTGGCGAGATCCTCCGGATGCACGAGTTCGAAGGGGTGGGTGGCGCAGAAGGTCTCGGGGTCGTATCCGAGCACCTGCTCGACGGCCGGGCTGGCGTAGCGAACGGATCCGCCGGCGTCGACGATGCACACCACGTCGACGGCGTGACGGAGCAGTGACTGGAATCGTTCCTCGCTCTCACGCACCGCAAGTTCGGCGAGCTTGTGGTCGGAGATGTCGCTCGACGTCAGCGCGATCCCGTCGTCCACCTTCACGATCTGTTCGCGGATCCATTGCGCGGCAACGCGGGGGTGGTCCACCGGATACTCGACTCGCCGGGGCTCGCCGGTCTCGACCACCCGTCGGTACTTGCTGATCAGCGTGTCCCGATGCTCGGCGGGCAAATGCACACTCACCGGTTGGTCGAGCATCTTCTCGACCGTCACGCCGAACAGTGCCGCCGCATTCTCGTTGGCCACGCGGATCACGAAGTCCACGATGGCTCCGTGCTCGTCCCGAACCGCATCCATGAGGACGAGCGAATCGAGGCTGGCTTCGCTCGCGGCGCGGAACCGGTCCTCGCTCGTCTGGAGCGCGGCTTCGGTATTGCGACTCTCGGTGATGTCTTCGGCGTGCGCGACGAGATAGGCGATGGAGCCGTCCGGATTCCGGGTGGCCCCCACGTGAAAACGCGCGTTCACCACCGTTCCGTCGTCGCGTTGGAACCGGGTTTCGCGGACGAAGGTCTGGAACTCGCCGGTCTCGAGCGACCGCAGCCGCCGCCGTACACCGGTCTTGTGTTCCGGGTGGGCCGCCTCGATGAAGCTCCCGACGGTGACGTCTTCGGCGCGGGTGCCGAGCAGCCGACACATGGTGTCGTTGACGTACACGATCTCGCCGCCCGGCCGACCGATTGCCACGCCGACGGGCGAGCGCTCGAACACGAGTGCGAATGGATCGGCGGCATGCAGCGAGCGCGGCTCCGGCGGAGGGGGATCGAAGCTCGCGTGGTCGCTCGTCATGGAGGTTTCGCTTCGGTGGCGCCGCTGGTGTGATCGTGACAGTCGGGCGCGGTCAGTCTGCCCGGTTCCCGACGATGACACCAGCGCCACCGCTACGCTCGAACCGATGACCGTCGGACCGACCACTGTCCTCGCTGCGCTCGCGAGTCGGATGGCGGAGGACCCCGACGGTCCGTACCTGGATTTCGACGGCGATCAGTGGACCGCCCGGGCGATCGACGCTGCGGCCACCGCCGTGAGCGGCGCGCTCGCGGCGCATGGTGTCGGTCCCGGCGACCGAGTGGCCACGCTGATGGACAACCGGGCGGAACAGGTCATCTCGTTCTTCGCGGCACTCCGGATCGGAGCGATCCAGGTGCCGATCAACACGGCGTACAAAGGCGAGTTCCTCAGCCACGTCCTCGCGGACTGCGGTGCGCGCGTGATCGTCGTCCAGGACGATCTGGCCGACCGGGTCGCGGCGGTCGCGGGACCGGCGGCACCCGAACTCGCAGTGGCCATCGTGGTCGGTGCGCCGGGACCCGGGGCGCCCGACCTCGGTGCCGGGCTGGCCACGGTGGCCTGGGCGGCCGCGCTCGAATCCGGTGCGGCCACCCCGGTGCCGGCGTTCGCAGCCGGACCCGCCGACCTCGCGTGCTTCATCTACACCGCGGGAACCACGGGACCGTCCAAGGGGTGCATGCTCCCGCACCGTTACGTCGTCGGGTTGGCCGAACAGATCTCCCGCGCGTGGGAGCGGCGCCGCGACGATGTGGTCCTCACGCCATTGCCGCTGTTCCACTTCAACGCGATCTCGGTCTGTGTCGTGGGCACGCTCCTCACCGGTGGCCGCGCCGCGATCGCGCGCAAGTTCTCGGTCAGCAAGTTCTGGCCCGAGGTGGCGCGGACAAGGGCGACGATGCTGTCGATGCTCGGATCCTTGGCGATATTGATCGCGAATGCCGACGATGACCCCGAGCAGGCGGGACATCGATTGCGGTTGTGCGCGGCGGCGCCGATGCCACCCGCGACGGATCAGACATGGCGGGAACGGTTCGGCTGTGCGACATTCAGTGGGGGGTACGGGCTCACCGAGGCGTCGCTGATCTCGATGCTCCCGGCCGGTCAGATCAATCGCGCCGGGGCGGCGGGGAAGCCGAACGATCACGAGTTCCAAGTGCAGATCGTCGACGACGGTGACGTGCCGGTGCCCGTCGGTGAGACCGGCGAGATCGTCTGCCGACCCAACGGTCCGAACCTGATGTTCTCCGGGTACTGGAATCGACCGGACGCCACCGTCGAGGTGTTACGAAATCTGTGGTTTCACACCGGTGATCTCGGGCGTCTCGACGCCGACGGATTCCTCTTCTTCGTGGACCGCAAGAAGGACTATCTCCGCCGGCGGGGGGAGAACATCTCGAGCTTCGAGATGGAGCGGACCGTCATCGGCCACCAGGCGGTGGCCGACGTCGCGGTGCATGCGGT
Organism: Acidimicrobiia bacterium; assembly: GCA_031422675.1. GTDB lineage: Bacteria > Actinomycetota > Acidimicrobiia > IMCC26256 > JAENVU01 > JAENVU01. Next base: position 35,598 of record JANPMG010000013.1, read on the forward strand.
TGCGAGTGACCAGGGCGAAGACGACGTGAAGGTCACCGCGGTGCTGGTCGCCGGGAGTCCGCCGATCTCCGAGGAAGACTTGTGTCGATGGTGTGCCGAACGGGTGCCGTATTTCGCGATCCCGCGCTACATCGAGTTCCGTGCCGACCTGCCGCGCAATCCGGTCGGCCGGGTGCTCAAGTACGAACTCCGCGCCGATGGTGTGACTCCCACCACCTGGGATCGGGAGACCGCCGGCGTGACCTTCGACCGGCGCTGAGCGCCGAGTCCGGGTGACGGCCTACCCGCTCGCGCGCTTGCGGACCTTCCAGATCTCTTCCGTGGGCCAGCGCCGCGCCCACTCGAGGTCGGCGTACTCGTAGCTCGTCGTGGCGTCGAAGGGCGCTTGGATCTCGATCAGATCCTCGATCTCGAAGCCGTGCGCGTGGAACAGCCGAATCCATTCGCCGTGGGGGATCTGGAAATCGATGGTGCCGTCGCCCCAATCGAAGGCCCGGGCGCCGAAGTAGGTGGAGTGAAGGTGGTCGCTGATCGGCGCGTCGGGATCGTCGGTGGGGAAACACAGGAGTCGGAACAGGGTGGAGCCGTTGAAGACGAGCTGGCCGCCGGGTCGGAGTACTCGCGCGACTTCGGGCACCGTCGCGTACGGATCACAAAAGCTCATCGCGCCGTGATCGCAGAACACGAGGTCGAAGCTCGCGGCTCGGAAGGGTGTGGCAACGCCACTCGCGCACACGACCGGCATCCGCAGATCGGCTGCGGCGACGTTGACGACGGCGTGACGAAGCTGCGCGCGGGAGAGGTCGAGACCGACCCGCCGCCGAGCCGCCGCCGCGACGCCGATCGCGTGTTGCGCCCCACCGCATCCGAGTTCGAGTACGTCGAGGCCGGTCGTTTTTCCCACGGCATCGAGCTCGGACTCCGGTGTCGCCCAGACGCCCCAGCGGCCCGGCTGCGCGAGCTGCTCCCGGTGGGCGGCCTGGTAGTCGTCGGCGTCGTCGTCCCAGAAGTCGCGATTCGTCCGCTCGTACTCGGTGATGCGGCCAGTGTCGGTCATGACGGCATTGCGATCACCGGCAGCCGCGCGAAACCGCGCACGTTGCCCGAGTGGACCCGAGTGGCAGTGGCTTCGTCGATCTCGTAGTGACCGAGCCGCGGCAAGAGTTCCTCCAGGGCAACACGCGTTTCCAAGCGCGCGAGCGCAGCGCCCAGGCAGTGGTGGATGCCGTGTCCGAACGCGAGGTGACCGGCGGGGTTGCGAGTGAGTTCCAGCGCGTCGGCGTTGGTCCAGTGCCGCTCGTCCCGGTTCGCCGATCCGAACAGGAGCAACCCCTTCATACCGGCGGGCAGTGTGGTGTCGTGGAGGTGGACGTCGCGCATGAGGAGCCGGGCCAGCGACTGGGTGGAGGTGTCGTACCGGAGGATCTCCTCCACGGCCATCGGGATGATCGACGGATCGTCGAGCACACGCGAACGTTGGTCGGGAAACCTCCAGAGCCAGTAGAGCGCATTGCCGATCAACTTCGTGGTGGTCTCGTTCCCGGCGATGACCAGCAGAAAGAGAAACCCCATGACCTCGTTGGCGGCGAGCGCGCGTGCGTCGTCGGACGCGGCGATCAACGCGGACGTGAGGTCGGCGCCGGGATCCGCGCGCCGACGAGCAACGAGCCGGTCCAGGTACACGTACAGCTGGGTCGCCCCCGCAAGCCCGGCGGCGGTGATCTCGGAGCTGCCCTCCTCCCGGTGGAGCATCGCGTCGGTCCAGCCGCGTACTTCGTCCTGATCGGCGCGCGGGATTCCCAACATCGTGGAGATCACCGCCATCGGAAGGGTGCCGGCGAAGTCCTCGATGGCATCGAACTCCGGCCCACACGCGGTGAGGAGTTCACGGGCCACGGCGCGGGTCGGGTCGGCGAGATCGGCCACCCGCTTGGGAGTGAACGCGCGGCTGACCAACGCGCGCAGTTCGGTGTGGCGGGGCGGGTCCATCTCGATGAGCATCGGGTCGACGGCTTGGGCGTCCCGTTCGAGGGTGATCCCACCGGTCGACGAGTAGGTAGTCCAGTCGTCGATCGCGCCGCGCACGTCGGCGTAGCGCGACAGCGCCCAGAACCCGCGCCGCTCGTCGACGTAGACCGGTGCCTGATCCCGGAGCATCCGGTAAATCGGATACGGGTCCTCGTGGGTCTCGTAGGCGTACGGATCGAAATTTGGGTGGTTCACGCAGTGGGGGAGAGGTCGGTGATCTTCACCGGTCCGTCGAACTGCGTTTTCGGGCGTCGGGCCGTCGACCGCGGCGAGACATCCCATCCGACAGCCTCGGCACGCAATGCACCGACCGTGCAGTGTTCACGAGTTCGGGTGGCGAACGGGTCGTACTGGAAGAAGCGCATGGCGTTCTCGTGGGTCATCGCGTTGATCTCGGCGTCGGTGAGGTCGGTGGTCGCGAACTCGGCGGCGATCACCTCGGGCGCGTCGGGCCAGTTGGCATCCGAATGCGGATAGTCGATCTCCACGGCGATGCGATCGACGCCGATGTCTCGCGCGAGCTTCACACCGACGCCGTCGTTGATGTAACAGAGCAGCACGTGCTCGAGGAAGACCTCGCTCGGGAGCTTCGAGCCGAAGTCTGCGCCGGTCCACGCCTTGTGGATCCGGTACGAGTGGTCGAGCCGTTCGAGGAAGTACGGGATCCACCCGATGCCGCCTTCGGACAGCGCCACCGTGACGTCCGGGAACTTGCGGAACACCGGAGAGTGGATGAGGTCCGCCGCGCACTGCACGATGTTCATCGGCTGGAGGGTGATGAGCACGTCGATCGGCGCATCGACCGAGGTCATCACCAACTTCCCGGACGACCCGATGTGCATGCACACCACGGTGCCCTCGTCCGAGCATGCCTGCCAGAATGGATCCCAGTGGTCCGAGTGCAAGCTCGGCAGGTTCAACGGCTCGGGGTTCTCGGGAAACGTGATCGCGTGGCAGCCCTTGCGCGCCACCCGGCGTACCTCGTCCGCCAGCGCTTCGGGGTCCCAGATCATCGGGATCGCCAGCGGGATGAACCGATCGGGCGCGTGGCCGCACCACTCCTCGATGTGCCAGTCGTTGTACGCCTGGACGAGCACCTTGGCGGTGTCCTTGTCGTCGAGCGTCGCGAACAGGCGGCCCGCAAAGCCGGGGAGGCTTGGGAAGTTCATCGAGCCCAGCGTGCCGTTGGCATTCATGTCGAGGATGCGCTTCTCGACGTCGTAGCAACCGGGTCGGATCTCGTCGAAACTCGTGGGGTCGATCCCGTATTCCTCCTTGGGCCGACCGGCGACGGCGTTCAGGCCGATGTTCGGGACTTCGACGGTCTGGAACCGCCACACGTCGGTGCCGTCGTCCTTGCGAATGAGTTTCGGCGCGATGTCCTGGTACTTCGCGGGGAGGTGTGCGTCGAACATGTTGGGAGGTTCGACGATGTGGTCGTCCACGCTCACGATGATCATGTCGTCGGTCTGCATTGCGGCTCCCGGGGCATCGAACGGTGGAGGGGTCGGCGCAGGGTACCGCTCCCCATCGGCCGAACGCGTCGATGCCTCGACGCGTCGACCCAGCCGTTTCGGTAGGGTCCGCCGCCGTGAGCCGTCGGGTGTGTGTTGCGGGTGTCGGGCTGGCCGACGGTCCCACGACCCCCGGTCTCACCGCACTGATGCTCCAAGCCCAGGCGTTCGGCCGGGCCACCGCCGACGCCCGGATGACCAAGCAGGACATCGAGGGACTCGCGTCAGCCGGGTACGGAGGAATGCACGAGGTCCAGCTCGCGGAATATCTCGGGTTGACGCCGCAGTGGCTCGATTCCACCGCGTGTGGTGGTTCGAGCTTCGAGTTCCATCTGCTCCACGCCTACCGCGCCATCCAAGCCGGCGACGTGGACACGGTGGCGATCGTCTACGGGAACAACGAACTCTCGGCCGCCGGGAGATCTCTCGGAACCGGCCGGGCCGGCGGCGGTGGGGTGGCGGCCATGCCCCACCCGATGAGTTACGAACTGCCCACGGGACTAACGCTGGTCGGCGCGTACGCGATGGCGGCCCAACGGCACATGTATCAGTACGGCACTACGTCGGAACAGCTCGCGTCGATCGCGGTACAGACCCGTGAGCACGCAGGTCGGAATCCGAACGCGATGTATCGAGAGCCCATCACGGTCGACGACGTCCTGAGTTCGAAACTGGTCGCCGATCCGCTGCACAAACTCGACTGCTGCGTGGTCTCCGACGGTGGCTGCGCAATCGTGCTCACCACGGAGGCACGGGCCAAGGATCTGGGCCGGCCGCTCGTCTACGTGCGCGGCGCGGCCGCGGGGATGACGCATCACTCGATTCAGGCGATGCCCGATCTCACGGTGACCGCGGCGGCCGTCACCGGACCGAAGGCGTTCGCCGCGGCGGGGATCACGCCGGCGGACGTCGACACGTTCCAGATGTACGACTCCTTCACCTACACGGTTTTGGTCTGCCTCGAAGATCTGGGGTTCGCACCCAAGGGGGAGGGCGGACCGTTCGTGGCGTCGGGTGCGCTCCGGCTCGGGGGTGCACTGCCCACCAATACCGACGGCGGTGGCTTGTCGGCCACGCATCCGGGTATGCGCGGCCTGTTCTTGATGTGTGAAGCCGTACGCCAACTGCGCGCCGAGGCCGGCGAGAGCCAGGTGGAGGGTGCCGAGATCGCCGTCGCCCACGGCAGCGGCGGGTGGCTGTCCACGATGGGCACCGCGGTGTTCGGCACCGAGCCGGCATGACCATGGCCGGGAAGAAACCGTCGCGGACCGGTGGGGAGTCCGGCGTTCCTGCGTATCTCATCCCGCGCGTCACTCCGGAGGCGGCCGAGTACTTCGCCGGCACGGTACGAGGAGAACTGCGAATCCAGCGGTGTTCGGCGTGTCGGCGTCATCACCATTACCCGCGCGTCGCCTGCCCGCACTGTGGATCCTCCGAGTTGGTGTGGATCACGGCGAGTGGGCTCGGAACTCTCCACTCCTTCACCGTGATTCGTCAGCACGGCATTCCGCCGTTCAAGGAGCAGGCACCGTTCGTGGTCGGTCTCGTGGATCTGGACGAGCCCGGTGCCCGGTTCATCGCGCAGATGTCCACGCTGGATGTGGACGAGGTGGCTATCGGCATGCGCGTCCGGGCCAGCTTCAAACCGGCCGGTGACGCCGTGGCGTTCGTGGAGTTCGAGCGCGATGGCTGACGAAACCCGGGACGGCCCACTCGCCGGTGCCGTCGCCCTCGACGGACGGCCGCTCGGGCGGCGCGGTGCCGAGACCCGAGCCCGGCTTCTCGATGCGACGGCGCAGCTGCTGGAAGACAACGGGCTCCGGGAACTCCGCGTCGTCGACATCGCCCGGGCTGTCGGCCTTTCGCCTGCGACCTTCTACCAGTACTTCGCCGATGTCGAGGCCGCAGTGCTCGCACTGTCGATTGCGGTCGGTGAAGAGACGTCGTCGCTGGCGGGGCTCCTGGCGGAAGACTGGAATGGTCCCGAAGGGTTGGAGTTCGCCCGCCGGCTGGTGGCGGACTTCATCACCAACTGGGACGAACACCGCGCAGTGCTGCGGACGCGGAACCTGGCCGCCCAAGAGGGCGACGAGCGGTTCCGTTCCGTGCGCAACGAGTCACTCCGACCGCTGACCGAAGGCATCGGCGCGAAGGTGGCGGCACGGGAGGACTCGGGTCTCGCGCCCTACGCCGCCGGGGCCGCGATGGTCTCGATGCTCGAACGCATGGCCGCGTTCCACTTCGACCTCGAAGCGTACGGAACCTCCCGCGCCGACGTGGTGGAGACGACCGCCCGCATCCTCCACCACACCGCCACCGGGCAGTAGGTCGGGGTCCGGCTCGCTCCGCCCTCAGCCGGCGGGGTGGGCGGTGAACTCGACCTCGCGTTCGAAGGTGCGCTCGAACAACTCCCGTTTGCGGCGTGCGCCCCACAGCTCGAGCTCGGGATCGCCGTCGGACCGGATATGCAGCAGCACGAGTTCCGGACCGACGCGCGCCTGGACGCCGGTGACCACTTGCTTGCGACTGCGGTCGAGTCCGTCGGCGATGCGCAGGATCGCCGCCAACCGGCGGACGCGATCCCGTTGGCCGGGTTCGAGGGTACCGACGAGATCGTCGTTGGGTTTCGGGTCGCCGCGCCGATGCCAGCGGACGAGACCCGTCAGCACGCTGATCGAGGCGGGCGTGAGCCCGCGCAGGTTCCCATGATGCACGAGGTAGGCCGCGTGCCGGTCGTGCCCTTCGTGGGCGACGTGCTCACCGATGTCGTGGAGCAGGGCCCCGTACTCAAGGAGCTCGCGGTCGTCGTCGTCGAGATGGTGCAACTCGCGCGTCTGGTCGAAGATGGTGAGCGCCAACCCGGCCACGTGCCGGGAGTGGGCCTCGGGCCACGAACAGCGGCGGGCGAGCGACTGCACGGACGCACGACGGATGGCGAACGGGTCGTCGGAGAAGTCGGCGGCCTCGTGGCGTCCGACGGCGTCGAGCACCATCCCCTCGCGCAGGGCCCACTCGCTGACCGTCATCTCCGACACGTCGAAGAGTTCCATCGTGATGCTCATGAGCTCGGCACCGGCCACGATGAGATCGACGCGCTTGGCGTCGAGCCCGTCGAGCTTCTTGCGCTGCGCGTTGCTCGACTCCACGAGCAGGTCCCGGAGTTCGTCGAGTTCGACGCGGGTGAAGGAGAGGTGATGCAACGTTCTCGGCATTCGGGTGTCGCGGCGTGCCGCGATCATGTGGCCGAGATCCTCGATCGTCCCACTGCTCCCGACCGCCATCTTCGGCTCGAGCTCCGCGGCCTCCACGGCGCGCGGGCCCAAGACATCCACGATGTGCTTGCGGAGCCGTCGCCGGTCGGCACTCGAGATCGGATCCGATCGCACGAACTCGGCGGTGAGCCGGGCCACGCCGAGTCGTTCGCTGGCGGCCCAGGCGAGTCCACCGACGTCACCGACCATGATTTCGAGGCTGCCGCCGCCGAGGTCGAAACACACGGCCGGCGCGGGATCGATGGTGACCGCGGCGCGGATTGCGGTGAAGATCAACCGCGCCTCTTCGAGCCCGTCGATCACATCTGCGCTGATACCGGCTTCCTGCTCGATGCGGTCCAGGACCTCGTCGCCGTTACTGGCGGTACGGAGCGCGCTGGTGGCGCAGGCCAGGATCTCGGTAGCCCCGGCGGCCTCGGCGAGCAGGCGGAACCGGCGCATCGTGGCGACGGCCGCGTCGGCAGCCGCAACCGTGATCATCCCCTCCCGGCTCACCACATCGCCGAGGCGCAACATCTCCTTCTCGCCGCTGACCGGAGTGAAGGAACCGTCGGAGTGGACGTCGGCGATCACGAGATGGAACGAGTTCGATCCGAGGTCCACCGCTGCGATCCGCACGACCGAAGGCTACGGCGCACGCGTTGGCCCTCGGACCATCGAGCGCGCCCACGATTGCGGGTGCGCAGATGCGCGTAGTGTGCCCGTCGGTCGGCGGCGCCGCCGGCTGACGGAGGGAGCCCAGCATGTCCGTATCCGGTGAAGCTCGCATGTTGATCGACGGTGAACTCGCGTACGCGGCGTCAGGAGCCACATACGCGAACGTCAACCCGGCCACCGAGGAAGAGATCGGCCAGGTGGCCGACGGCGGGGCCGAAGACATGGCGCGCGCCATTGCATCGTCGCGGCGCGCCTTCGACGAGACCGACTGGGCCACCGATCGCGAACTGCGCATCCGTGGTCTCCGGCAGCTGCAAGCGGCGTTGGGTAAAGAGCGGGAAGTCCTCCGTCCCCAGATCGTCGCCGAGGTGGGTGCGCCGTTGATGCTCACGTACGCGGTGCAGCAGGACAGCTGCATCGACGACATGGAATGGGACATCGACTGCATCGACCGGGTGGAGTGGGAGTACGACCTCCCGGTCCACGAGTTCTTCGGCGCCACCAGCGCCCGCCGTGTGGTGCGTGAGCCCATCGGTGTCATCGGCGCCATCACACCGTGGAACTTTCCGTTCATGCTCAACCTCTCCAAGGTCGTCCCGGCGCTGGCGGCGGGGAACACCGTGGTGCTGAAGCCTGCGCCCGACACGCCGTGGAGCGCCACCCACATCGGCAAGCTGGTCGCCGAGTACACGGACATCCCCGCGGGGGTGTTCAACATCGTGACGTCGGGCGACCCCGCCACCGTCGGCGAGATGCTGACCGACGACCCGCGCGTCGACATGATCTCCTTCACCGGTTCCACCGCGATCGGCAAGCGGATCATGGCGCGGGGTGCCGAGACGCTGAAGCGCGTGTTCCTCGAACTGGGGGGAAAGTCCGCCAACATCATCCTCGACGACGCCGACCTCACGGCGCAGTGTGGAAGCGGAGCGATGGTCTGCATGCACGGTGGTCAGGGTTGCGCGATCACCACGCGCATGCTGCTGCCCCGGTCCCGCTACGACGAAGGTGTCGAACTGCTGAAGACCGCGTTCGAAAACTGGAAGTACGGCGACCCGAATGAAGCAGAGAACTTGCAGGGTCCGCTGATCAACGCGCGTCAACGCGAGCGGGTGCTCGGTCACATCGAACAAGCCAAGGCCGACGGTGCGCGCCTGCTCGTGGGTGGCGGCCGACCCGCGCATCTGGAGAAGGGCTTCTACGTGGAGCCGACCCTGTTCGTCGACGTCGATCCGGATTCGGCGCTCGCTCAGGAAGAGGTCTTCGGTCCGGTGCTCGCGGTCATTCCCTACGACGACGACGACGACGCGATCCGGATCGCCAACAACTCGAAGTACGGCCTCTCCGGCGCAGTGAACGGTACCAACCTCGAGCGGGCCTACGGCATTGCCCGCCGCATCCGTTCGGGGACCGTCGCAGTGAACGGCGGACAGTGGTTCGGTCCGGACTCGCCGTTCGGCGGGTACAAGCAGAGCGGGTTGGGGCGGGAGCACGGCGTTGCCGGGTTCGAGGAGTACCTCGAGACCAAGACCATCGGGCTCCCGGCGCCGGCGTAGCCACTCGCCTCGTTCGCCAGCTGGTTCGCCGGGGTACCGCGGGCACGGCCTCTAACCTGCACCGCCATGTCGACGCTGATCCTGCTCCGTCACGGCCAGAGCGAATGGAACCTCGCCAACCTGTTTACCGGTTGGGTCGATATCGGGCTAACGCCGAAGGGCGAGGCGGAAGCGGTTCGAGGGGGCGAGCTGCTCGTGGAGCACGGTGTGCTGCCCACGGTTCTGCACACGTCCCTCCAACAGCGAGCGATTCGAACCGCGGAGCTGGGGCTCGCCGTGTGCGATCGCAGTTGGATCCCGGTGCGGCGCTCCTGGCGGCTGAACGAGCGGCACTACGGCGATCTTCAGGGTAAGGACAAGAAGGAAACCACCGAGCAGTACGGCGCCGATCAGGTGAAGATCTGGCGCCGCTCGTTCGACGTGGCGCCACCGGACCTGGAATGGGATGCATCCGCCGATCCGCGCTACGCCGCGATCCCACCCGACGTGATCCCGAAGGCCGAGTGCCTTGCCGATGTCGTCAACCGGATGCTGCCGTACTGGCATGACGCCATCGTGCCCGACCTCGTGGCCGGGCACGTGGTCCTCGTCGCCGCGCACGGCAACTCGCTCCGGGGACTCGCGATGCATCTCGAAGGGATGACGCCCGACGAGGTCCTCGAACTCAACATCCCCACGGGGCAGCCGCGCGTGTACGAGCTCGACGATCACATGGCCGTTCTCGGGTGGCGGTACCTCGATCCCGACGGCGCGGCGACGGCCGCCGCCGCGGTCAGCAAGCAAGCAGGCTGAGAACTCGGCTGAAGTACCGGACTGGCCGGCGCTCCGGCCGGGATCGGCCGGGATCGATCTGCACCCGGTCCGTAGACTGGGTCGATGGCGATGACAGAGATCTCAGTTCCGGAACTGGACGGCAGCGGACGCACGGTCGAGGAGGAGCGGCTCCACCGCAAACAGCGGTTGGCCGCCGGGTTCCGGCTGTTCGGCAAGTTCGGTTTTGACGAAGGCGTGGCGGGCCATATCACCGCTCGTGACCCCGAACACCTCGATCACTTCTGGGTGAACCCGTTTGGCAAGAGCTTCAAGCAGATCCGGGTATCGGACCTCCTGCTCGTGAGCCACACCGGTGAGGTCGTCGAAGGCGACGCGCCGGTCAACGGTGCCGCGTTCGCCATCCACTCCCAGGTGCACGCGGTGCGGTCCGACGTCGTGGCCGCCGCGCATTCGCATTCGATCTACGGGAAGTCGTGGTCCTCGCTCGGCCGGCGGCTCGATCCCATCACCCAGGATGCCTGCGCGTTCTTCGACGATCACGGCCTGTTCGACGACTTCACCGGCGTCGTGCTCGATGTCGAGGAGGGCCGACGGATCGGTGGTGCGCTCGCCGATCACAAGGCGGTCATCCTGCGCAATCACGGGCTCTTGACCGTCGGACACAGCGTCGAGGAAGCCGTGTGGTGGTTCATCACCATGGAGCGGTCGTGTCAGGCCCAGCTCCTCGCCGAGGCGGCCGGGACGCCGGTGCTGATCGACCCGGAGATGGCCGCCCGCACCGCGGCCCAGGTGGGATCGCACGTCGCGGGCCTGTTCTCGTTCCAGCCGCTCTGGGACGTCATCACCGCCGAACAACCCGACCTCTTCGACTGACCCCACCGCGCTTTCTCACGGTTTTAGCGTCCTGAGTTGCTGCGGGGCAGCAACTCAGGACGCCAAAACGGCAAGGTCGGCGCGCTGGCGGCGGTCGGAAGCGGTATGAAGCGGTATGAAGCGGTATGACGCGCCGGTAAGACGGCAGTGTCACACCCCGGTGCTCAAATGCGACGCATGGGACACGATTCGATGCGTCAACTCGCCCGGTTCACCGCCGCGCATCACGGCGTCTTCCAAGTCGCAGACGCGATCGCGGCCGGCTTCACGTATTCGCAGATCCGTCAGCGCAAGGCCCGCGGCGAGTGGGTCAGCGAGTACGACACCGTGCTGCGGATCGCGGGAACCCCGGATTCTCATCACGGCCGCCTCCTCGCCGTGTGCCGGGCGGCCGGGGCTCGAGCCGTCGTGTCGCACCGGGCGGCGACCTGGCTGTACGAATGCCCTGGTGGCAGCGCGACGCTCGTCGAGATCTCATGTCTTCGGTGGCGACGTTCACGACAGATGGGTATTCGGGTCCACGAGACGAAGGCACTCACCGCGGCCGACGCCACCGTGATCGGTGGGATTCCGGTCACCACGATCGAACGGACGCTGCTCGACCTCGGCGCGGTGCGCAATCTTCCAACCGTGGAGTTGGCGCTCGAGCACGCGCTGCATCGCCGACTCACCACGCTCGAAGCGCTGGATCGTGCGGTCGCCCGTTTGGCGCGCTCAGGCCGACCCGGTGTCACGACCCTCCGGACCCTCGTCCAGGCGCGCCTGGCCACTCCGACGGTCCCAACTGAGAGCGCGCGCGAGACGATGCTGATGCAGCTCATCCGCGACGCCGGCCTGCCGGACCCGACGCGGCAGTTCAAGATCTACGACGGCCGGGAGTTCCTCGGTCGCGTGGACCTCTCGTACCCGGATGCACGAATCACCATCGAGTACGACTCCGATGAGTTCCACACCGGCTATGTCGCCACCGCCGCCGACTCGACTCGTCGCCACCGGCTCATCCAAGCGCATTGGCTGCCGATCACCGCGGTCAAAGCCGACCTCGCCGACGGGGGCCGGCACTTCATCGGCGCACTCCGTGTCGCGCTCAGGGACCGTTCCCCGGTTTTAGCGTCCTGAAGTGCTGCCCCGCAGCAACTGTGGACGCCAAAACCGTTCGGGCGGTCAGGGGGTTGCGATTTGGTCCTTCGCCCAGGCGGTGGTGCCGGCGAGGAACGCGCCGGTGTCGGGGAACTTGGCCCCCACGATGTCGGCGAACCAATCGGGGACGTAGATCTCGAACGTCCCCGCGTCGAGCGCGGCGAGTACCGGCTCGACCATCGCGCTCGGGGGCAGCGCATCGATCGTTGCCAGCGACGGGTCGTTATCGGGGAGGTGGAACAGGCGGGTGTCGATGACCCCGGGATTCACCACGTGGACGCGTACGTCGTGACCCGCGACCGCGAGGTCCACCTGCATCGATTCCGAGAACCCCGTGAGCGCGGCCTTCGACGCGGTGTACGCCGCTTCGCCCGGAGGACCGAGCCGAGCCGCGACCGACGAGATGTTCACGATTCGGCCGGACCGTTCGATCAGCTCGGGCAAGAACGCGAGCGTGAGCCGGACCGGGGAGAGGTAGTTGATCCGCATCACCTCCTCGACGATCTCGGGCGTCAGGGCGACGACGTGTTTGCGTTTCGGTATGCCGGCGTTGTTCACGAGGACGTCGAGGCCACCGAGCTCGATGCTCACATCGGCCGCAAAGATCTCGAGCTGGTCGAGGTCGTTGAGGTCGATGGTCCACATACGTGAGGCCGGCGAGTGCTCCTGCACCCGGGCGAGAACTTCGGCGAGCTCGGGCTCACGACGGGCACACAGGCCGACGGTGGCACCGGCCTCGGCGAATCCGACGGCCAGCGCAGCACCGATCCCGGTGGACGCGCCGGTGACGAGCACGTGCTTGCCCTTGACGGAGTACCCCATCGATCTGCTCCTGTCTCGCTCCGGGCTGTTCAGCGTACGGCGGCGGTAGCCTCCGCGGTCGTGACTCTCACCGTTGACCACGTGCACCTCGACGACACCGTCGCGATCGTCACCGGCGCCGCCGTCGGGATTGGACACGCCTGCGCACTCACCCTTGCCGCGTTCGGGTCCGCAGTCGCCGCCTGTGATCGCGACGAGCTGAACCTGGCGAAGTGTGTCGCCGAGATCGACACTCGCGGTGGCATCGCCTACCCGGGGGTGCTCGACGTGCGCGACGGTGACGAGGTGCGCGCGTGGGTGGACGCGGTGGCCGCCAAGTTCGGGCGAATCGACATCCTGGTCAACAACGCCGGCGGCGGATTCCTCGCAGACTTCCTCGACGTGACCGACAAGGGTCAGGACGCCCTGGTACGCGAGAACTTCCAGAGCGTCACCAACTTCGTGCGGAGCGTGGTTCCCCACATGCCCGAGACGGGCGGTTCGATCATCAACATCACGTCGATCGAAGCGCATCGCGCCGCGCCGGGATACGGGGTCTACAGCGCGATGAAGGCAGCCGTCGCGAACCTCACTCAGACGCTGGCGTTGGAACTCGGCGCACGCTCGATCCGGGTGAACGCGGTGGCGCCGGATGTGATCCCGACCCCGGGGATCGGTGAGATGCCGGTGCGGACGCCGTTGCCTCGGCCCGGCCATGTGGACGACGTGGCCGGGGCAGTCGTGTTTCTCGCCAACGCCGAGCTGTCCGGTTTCATGACCGGTACGACGCTGCACGTGGACGGCGGGAACCATGCCGCCGGCGGTTGGCGCCGTGATCCAGATGGTTCCTTCCGGACGTGAACGTCGGCATCGACGAAGGTGCGCGCTCGCCGTCGACGGGACTGTGAGTCACGGGGTCGGCGGTCGACCACGAAGCATGGCGTCTCGATGCCGACCGAAGTCTCGGATGGTTCCGCGCGCGCGGAAAGCCACGGGCATGATCTCGGGCTGCATGGAGTAGCAGACACCGGTCATGATCCCGGCCAGCTCGTCGGCTGCGGTGATGGCTTCGAGATCCATGCCGCGGCCCATGCCGATGTCGCAGGCCCGACGAAGCACGATCGCCGCTTCCGCCTCGAGCGGTGCAAGCGAGCGGTCCGCCCAGCGGATGAAGCCACCTTTCCACGGGGCGTCGGTGAAGGGCGGCGGCTCGACCAGGACCCGGCCCATCCCGTTCCCGGCCAGGGTCCACTCATGCAGCATCTCGCCATCACGCCAGAGCCGCGGGCGGCTGACCTCGGGTCCGATCTCCAACTCCACTTCGTACTCACGCGTCTCGGTACCGCGCGCGGCATGGGTGACACAGAGTCCCGCGAGGTCGAACTGGTGGGTGCATTGGAAGTGAGGGTCGGCCACGGCGGCGACGGCGGTGGCGCGATCGGACAGGTCCATGCCCACGAGGAGTTCGAGGTTGGCGCCCGCGTCCGGGCACGTCGCCCACGGCCAGCGCAGCGCCTCCATCGAGATGTGCGTGACCCGGTGACCGTCGTGGCCGAGCGTCACTTCGAAATGATGGAAGTCGTCCTCGAGCCCGCCCCATACGGTCCGCTCGTCGAGTCGGACCAGGCGAATGAGGCGCCGGTACGGCAGGCGGCGATCACCTTGGCGAACGGTCGGAGCAGGAGAGGGGTCGGCGGGGTCGTTCACGCGGGGTCGGTCACGTAGCGTCGTTCACGCGTCGCCGGGCACGGGCTCACCGAGGAACACGATCGTGCGAGCTGCGAACCGCCACCGGTCCGGCTCGCGAACGAGATGGTCGTGGTACCGGCCGGCAGTCGAGATGCGAAGTCCGTCGTCGGCCTTGCGCAAGTAGAGGAAATCGGTCCACGCGCGGGCGCGCTCACCGTCGGTGGCGACGTCGATCACCGAGTTGTAGGTGACGTGCTGGCCGGGCGCCAGGTTCGGGCGCTGAACGCCGATGTGGTCATGGATGTCCTGGCGGCCGTGGTGGGTGGTACCCATGACGTGGAACGTCGCCTCCTCGGTGAAGAGCTGCGCGAACTGCGCCGGCCGCTGGTCGTCGTAGTGATGGCAGTACTCCGCGAGCAGACGACGAATCGCCGACTCGTGGGTCACGGGGTCGGTCACGCTTCTGACAATGCCACGGCGAGGGCGCCCCTGTCAGGATGGTCCGGATGCCGGCGTCTGGTGTCCGAACCGTCGCCGAGGTGGCTCGAGCGACAAGCACAGAGGGTTCTTACTCGGGCTTGGGCGGCCGGCAGTTGATGACGAGGGTGAACACGTTCTTGACCACGGGCGCGCCGGTCGCCTGGTCGCGCCAGGTGGTCTCCTGCACGTAGAACTCGAGGGTGCCGCCGCTCGACTTTTCCTTCTCGTACACGTCCGTGATCTCGGACGTGCCCACGAGAACGTCGCCGACCTTCGGCCACCGGAAGTACTCGAAGCCTTGCTCCCCGTGGAGGATGGCGCGCCCCGGGCCCCGCAGTTTCTCGATCGGTAGCCCGGCCGCGCCGCCCGAACCTTCGGAGCCCCAGAACGGCATGACGAACGGGAAGGTGGGTGGGACCGGCGCATCGGCGGCGTCATAGACCGTGTCCGAATCCATCAGGGCCTGCGCGAACACGCGCACCGGGCCGCGTTCGATCCGGACGATCTGGGGGGCGCCAGTGGTGCCCTTCAACTCGGTCATTGCCACGTGGTTCCTCCGATGGCGTGAGGCCGGATCCGGCGGGGGAACCTATCGCGACCCGGCGGGGCGGTGGGCGGTCCCTTCGCTGCCGTGCTGCTCGTCGCGGAGCTTGTGTTTCATCACTTTGCCGGTGGCGTTGCGAGGGAGTTCGGCGGCAAAGACGAGAGTGCGGGGGCGCTTGTAGTCGGCGAGGCGTTCGGCACAGAACGCAAGCAGCGCAGCCGAGTCGAGGGTGGCGCCGGTGCGGACCACGACGTGTGCGGCGATGTCCTCGCCCAGCACCGGGTGGGGAATCCCGACGACGGCCGCCTCCTGGACGTCGGGATGTTCGAGCAGCACCGCTTCCACATCGGTGGGATACACGTTGTGTCCGCCGCGGATGATCATGTCCTTCTTGCGGCCGGCGATGTAGAGAAAACCGTCCTCGTCCAGGTATGCGAGATCGCCGCTGCGCAGCCAGCCGTCGGCGGTCCAGGTGCGCTCGGTGGCCGCCGGGTCGTTGTAGTACTCGCGCTGCGCGCCCGCCATCTTGGTGAGGAGTTCGCCAACCTCGCGCGCGTCGCACTCGGTGTTGTCCTCGCGCACGACCTTGAGTTCCATTGCGCCGATGGGTTTTCCCACCGAGCCGATCCGCCTGGTGACCTCGTCCTTCGGCATCACGATGAACGCGGGTCCGGCTTCGGTCATGCCGTAGGAGTTGGACACGGTGGCGTCGGGCACGCGGGCCTGGAGGGTGAGCAGGGTCTGCGGAGCAAGCGGCGCGCTGCCGATCGACACCGAAGTGAGGCTCGACAGATCCGGCCCGTCGAAGTGCGGATGCGTCACGAGCAGTTCGGCCATCGCGGGGACGAGGAACGCCATCGCCGGACGCTCGGACTCCACGATCTCCAGCCACCGACCGGCATCGAACTTCGGGAGGTACATCCCGACGAGACCCAGCTTCATCGGGTTGTAGATGAAGGCGATGCCCGCGAAGGTGAACATCGGCGCGCCGTGGATCCAGCCACCGCCGGCCCACGCGGGTTCGTGGTTGGGGATCATCGCGACGTTCCGGTGCCGGACCGCCACCCCTTTCGGCGCGCCGGTGGTGCCCGAGGTGTACATGATGTCGGCGAGGTCGTCGGGGTCGCGCGGTACCTGGATGTCCGACGCGTCCGTCGGGAGGAACTGTGCCTCCGAGACCACGCCGGGTTCGTCGAGATCGGATGTGCCCGCGCTCACGATGAACCGGATCGACGGGGTTGCAGCACGCACGGCGATCGCAGTTTCGAGCCGGTCGCCGGCGGTGAGGACGGCCGCCACCGAGGCGTGCCCGAGGATCGCGTTCAGCTCGGGGATCGACAGCCGCGAGTTCGTGGGCACCGCAACGGCGCCGGCCTTGTGCACCGCCGCGTAGGCGACGATCCATCGCAGTGCCTCGTCGCCCGGCAGGTAGATCGAGACGCGATCACCGGCTTCGATCCCGGCCTCCACGAGTCCGCGTGCCATCCGATTCGACGCGGCGTCCCACTCCGAGAACGTGAGCGACGTGCGCGCGTCGAGATCGCGGTAGGCAGTCTCCGGACCGTGCACGCGAGCCATGTAGCGCAGCTGGTCGACCTGCAGATCGCCCCAGTCGGGCAT
Organism: Acidimicrobiia bacterium; assembly: GCA_031422675.1. Taxonomy (GTDB): domain Bacteria; phylum Actinomycetota; class Acidimicrobiia; order IMCC26256; family JAENVU01; genus JAENVU01. Next base: position 52,546 of record JANPMG010000013.1, read on the forward strand.
GCGCGCCACCTCCCCCGGTCAAGTCGCCGCGGCACGATAGCGGCCGAGGTGAGCGCGTCGGGTGGACGCGGATGAGTGCTCGGTGGCTCGGCTCGGTCTGGCAGGCTGGACCGATGCGGGTCACGTTTCTCGGTCACGTGGGCATGTACGTGGAGACCGAGGGTGGCTCGGTGTTGTGCGATCCCTGGTTCAACCCTGCGTACTTCGCGTCCTGGTTTCCCTTTCCCCGCAACGACACGTTCGACGTTTCGCCCTACTCGGCACCCGACTACCTGTACATCTCCCATCTCCATCACGATCATTTCGACGCCGAGTGGCTGGCCCGCAACGTCGACAAGGGGGCGACCGTCCTCCTCCCCGCATTCCGCGTCGACCACCTCGAGCGGGCGTTGCGCGAGCTTGGGTTCACGACATTCGTTCGGACCGACCACGCGGAACCGGTCCGGCTCGGGGGAGTGGAGGCGATCATCCTCGCGATGACCGCGCCGGCCGACGGGCCGGCGGGGGACTCGGCGCTGATTCTGGCGGATTCGACCGCCACGCTCCTGAACCAGAACGACGCCCGACCGCGCGACTTCGACGAGCTGGAGTCCTTCGGTCCGTTCGACGCGCACTTCACTCAGTTCTCGGGCGCGATCTGGTACCCGATGGTCTATGACTTCCCGCCGGTGGAACAACGGGCGATGGGCGTGGCCAAGCGCGCCGCGCAGATGGACCGCGCCGCGCACTATCTCGCAGATGTGGGTGCGCCGAATCTGTTCCCGGTCGCCGGGCCGCCGTGCTTCCTCGACGACGATCTCTGGCACCTGAACGACTTCGGCAACGATCCCGCGAACATCTTTCCGGATCAGCTCGCCTTCTTGGACGATCTGACTGCGCGCGGACTCTCGGGCGGTCGCCTGCTCGTGCCGGGGTCGGTGGCACAGATCGGTCACGAGGGGTGCCACGTCGAACACCCGTCGGGCGCGGCCCATCCCGACGCGATCTTTGCCGACAAGCGCGCGTACCTCGAGTGCTATCGCAACGACTGGTCAGCGCGGCTGATCGCCGAGAAGGCATCGTGGCCGCGCGACGCCTACGACATCACCGCGGAACTGTCGCGATGGTTCGAACCGCTCCTCGACCTCGCTCCGTACACTCGCCGCGGCATCAACGGGAGTGTGCTGATCCACGTCGGTGATTCCGCCACGATCATCGACTTTCCAACCGGTCAGGTGCGATCCTGGGAAGGAGAACCGGTGATGCACCGCATCGACGTCGACCGCGCGCTGGTGGAATCGTTGATCGATCGCCACGTGGAGGATTGGGTCAACGAGCTGTTCCTCTCGTGCCGGTTCACCGCTCATCGCGAGGGCCCCTACAACGAGTACGTATACACGTTCTTCAAGAACTTGTCGGTCGAGCGAATGGCGTTCTGCGAGGGTTACTACGCCACGCTCGCCGAACCCGTCGACGAGATGTTCCGATGCGGCGAGTACATGGTGGCGAAGCGTTGCCCACACCTCCGTGCGGATCTCGAACGGTTCGGCACGGTCACGAACGGGGTGCTCGAGTGCAAGGTGCACCATTGGCGGTTCGAGCTCGCTACCGGACGCTGCCTCACCTCCGACGAAGCCGAACATCACCTCCACACCGAGCGAGTACATGCGGATTGATCTCCACGCGCACACCGCGCCGCGTTCGAACTGCTCACGCACCACGCTCGAAGAACTCGTGGAGACGGCACGCGCACGCGGCCTCGACGCGTTGTGCATCACCGAACACGACGTGCGGTGGCCGGACGACGAACTCGCGGACGCGTCCGCTCTCTTGGGCTTCCCGCTGATCCCGGGGGTGGAACTGAGCACCGACGTCGGCCATGTCCTGGCCTTCGGTCCGCTGCGCAAACCGCTGTGGATGGGCTACACACTCGCGGAGTTGGTGGAGGAGTGTGAGCAGTCCGACACGGCACTGGTCTTGCCCCATCCGTTGCGACGATTCGCCGGTGAACGGGCGATCAGAGGCGGACGGGTGCCGCCGACCGCCGCCGAGATCGTGGCGTTGCCGCAGTGGGAGATGGTCCACGCGATCGAGGCGGCGAGCACCCAGACCACCGAGTTGGAACACGAACTCACCGCCGCGGCCCTCGGGGTGTGCCCGCGCCCTGCGGTGGGCGCGAGTGATGCCCACGGACCCGGCCTCGCCGGCACCTACGCCACCGAACTGGACCGGAGCATCCGCTCCGCCACCGAACTCGCACGCGAGATCCGCGCCGGGCACGTGCGCCCGGCCGCCTGACGAGCGACTGCCTGACGACTGGTTCGGCGGGTGCGGATACGATCCGGCGCCCGCCTGCCCCGAACTCCGGAGGATCACCGATGGGTGACGCCGTCATCGTTTCGACCGCCCGCACCGCCATCGGCACCGCCCGCAAAGGGACGTTGCTCGACGTCTCGGCGTTCGATCTGGCGAAGTACGCCGTCGGCGAAGTGCTCAGCCGATCGGGGATCGACCACGACGACGTCGACGACCTTCAGCTCGGCGAATCACTCCAAGGTGGCGGCGACATCGCCCGGTACGCGGCCGTCGACCTGGGGTTGTTGAACGTCCCCGGGGTCGCGCTCAACCGTCACTGCGCATCCGGGATGGCGGCGGTGCAGGGTGGCGCCGCCAGTATCCGCGCGGGCATGGACCGAGTGGTGATCGCGGGCGGCGCGGAATCGATCTCGAGTTCACCGGCTGCGATGAAGCGGACCATGGGTACCGACACCATGGAACCGTGGATGTCGCCGAGTCATCCGGCAACACCGGACGCGCCCGCGTTCGACATGTCGATCACCGTGGGGTGGAACAGCGCCCAACGCGCTGGCGTGACGCGCGAGGAGATGGACCACTGGGCGTACGAGTCGCACCAGCGGGCGATTGCCGCGATCGACACCGGCAAGTTCGAGGACGAGATCTTTCCCATCGACGTGACCCGACGGGACGGCGAGACGGTGACGTTCGCGGTGGACGAGCACCCGAGACGTGGGACCACGATGGAGAAGCTCGCGAGTCTGAAGCCGTTGCATCCCGAGATCGAGGACTTCAGCATCACCGCGGGAAACTCCTCGGGACTCAACGATGCGGCGGCGGCCGTGATGATCGTCGACGCGGAGTACGCACGGGCCCACGGCCTGAAGCCGATGGCGACGATCAAGAGCTGGGCGTCGGCGGGTGTGCCGCCGAGCGAGACCGGACTCGGCCCGACGCACGCGATTCCCAAGGCACTCGATCGCGCCGGTCTGCGCGTGCAGGACGTCGACCTGTTCGAGATCAACGAGGCGTTCGCCGCGATGTGCGTGGCGAGTACGCGGATTCTCGGCGTCGACCACGCGATCACCAATGTGAACGGGAGTGGTTGCAGCCTCGGTCATCCGGTGGCCGCGACGGGGGCTCGCATGATCGTCACCCTGGTCAACGAGCTGGCCCGCCGAGGTGGTGGGATCGGCGTCTCCAGTATGTGCGCCGGTGGCGGGATGGGCTCGGCGACCGTGCTCGAGGTCATGCCGGCCTAGCCATCAGCGGTTCGGCCAGGTGCGGGACGCCCCGCTCCAACTCAACAGCCGAGGCGCAACTCCTGGGGAACCGGCGGGGGCGCGTCGCACGCCACCTGGTTCGGTCCGTACGCCCGCACCTGCCAGATGGAACCGACGCGTTCGAGCGCGACGGTGAGCTGGGTCACGCCGCTCCCGGGGTTCGGCGCCAGCGTGACGGCCGACCAGATCTGGTTCGAGTTCGCGATGCGGCAATCCGTGATCGTGTACTGGGAAAGCGGTACCGGCCCGAGGTCGCCCCCTTGCACCGCGGCGTAGATCGGCCCGGCCCGCGCCCCGCACGCGTCGAGCCTCGGCGGTGCGATGGGTGACGGTGCTGGCGCCGGTGCGGTCGGGCTGGGCGGGGGTGCGAGTGTGGTGGTCGTCGTCGTCGACGGGACCGCACTCGTGCTGGTCGTGGTCCGCGCGGCCTTGGACCGAGTCGAGGTGGTGGTCGGTCGTTTCTTGTCCGACTTTTTGGTCTCGGAGGTGCAGGCGGAGAGCACCAACAGGGCGATCAGAGCCAACGGCACGGCGGTACGGAAACGCTGCATCTCTCCAGCATGGCGCGCAGCCTCTAGTTTCGGCGGGATCAACGCCGACCTTGCCCTCGCCCTCGAACTCGCCGACCGTGCCGACGAACTCACGATGGCCCGCTTCCGGGCCGACGACCTCCGGATCGAGCGTAAATCCGACACCACCCACGTGACCGAGGCCGACCGGGCGACCGAAGTCCTGATCCGCGACGGAATCCAGGCGGCGCGCCCGGGCGACGCCGTGCTCGGCGAGGAGTTCGGCGTCGAGGGGATGGGCGGTCGGCGCTGGATCGTCGATCCGATCGACGGCACCGCGAGCTACGTCCGCGGGTTTCCGATCTGGGGCACCCTCATCGCGCTCGAGGAGGCGGGGGAGTTGACCGTCGGGGTCGTCTCCGCGCCGGCGCTCCACATGCGGTGGTACGCGGCGCGCGGGGAAGGCGCGTTCGTGAACGGGCGGCCGATGCGCGTCTCGGCCGTCACCGACCTCGCCGACGCGCAGCTCTGTTACTCCGACATCCCGTCGTGGACGACCTTCCGCACCACGGCGCAACCGATGATCGATCTGCTGCACTCGGTCTGGCGGACGCGCGGCGTCGGCGACTTCCTCCAACACATGCTCGTCGCCGAAGGTGCCGCCGACATCGCGGCCGAGCCCATCGTCAATCTCTGGGATCTGGCGCCGATCATGGTGATCGTCGAGGAGGCCGGGGGACGGTTCACCAACCTCGAAGGTGAGCGAACCGCCGACGGTGGCAGCGCGGTCTCGACGAATGGCCTCCTGCACGCGGAGGTTCTCGCACGGCTGGCACCGGCGCGGCCACGAGCATGACTCGCGGTCCGGTCACCGTCGGGATCGACATCGGCACCTCGTCGGTGAAGGCGATCGCCGCGGACGAAGCCGGCAATGTCGTCGCGCGGTCACGCGTTCCCCACGAGATCCGCATCCCTGCGCCGGACCACTTCGAACACGATCCCGGCCAGGCATGGCGTGACGGCCCGCGCGCCGCGCTCCGCGCGCTGGCACTGGACTCGCCTCCCGCGGGGGTGAGCGTCTGCGCGATGGTGCCGTCGCTCACCGCAGTGGACGGCGGCGGAAATCCGCTGACGCCGGGTCTGCTCTACGGCGACGCGCGCGGCGCGGGCCCAGCCACGGGCGGCAATCCCGCCGAGACGGGTGAACTCCTCGGTTTCCTGAAGTGGGCGAAGCGCGCCGCACCGGACGCGGCTGCGTTCTGGCCGGCCACGACGATGGCGAATCACGCCCTCGCCGGTGAAGCCGTCATCGACACCACCACTGCGAGCGTGGCGTACCCGCTCTTCGATTGGACCACGTGGGACCCCGAGGTCGCGGCGGCGGTGGGGATCACGGTGGACCAGTTGCCGCGCCTCGTCCCGACCGGTTGGTCGTGCGGCCACATCGACGGCCCGGACGGTCCGGTGCTCGCCCCCGGTTGCATCGACGTCCTCACGGACCAGATCGTGTCGGGCGCCAACGCGGTGGGCGACGTGCTCGTGCTCATGGGCACCACGCTGATCGTCAACGTCGTGACGCCGCGCCACGACCGGGTCCCCGGTCACTGGGTGATGCCGTACACCGAACCGGCACTGTTCCTCGCCGGCGGGCCCAGCAACGCCGGGGGACTCTTCATCAACTGGGCGACGACCGTGATGGGCCTGACGACACCGATGCCGACAACGACGACGACAACGACGACGGAGACCGATGCCGATACTGGGACTGACGCCCGTCCGGCGCATCCCGATCGGGTTCCGGTGTGGGCGCCCTACCCCCGCGGTGAACGGGTGCCGTTGCACGACCCGCACCGTCGCGGTGTCCTCGCCGATCTCGATCTCACCCACGATCGTGATGCCATTCGACGGGCCACCTTCGAGGCATCGGGTTTCGTCGCTCGGCGGATGATCGAAGCCGCCTGCACCGCCCACGGAGTAACTGCAAAGCGTATCGTCGCGACCGGTGGTGGCACCCGAGTCACCGAGTGGGTCCAAGCCCTCGCGGACTGCACCGGACTCCCGGTCGAGTGCACCAAGGTGCCGGAAGGCGCCGCGCTCGGGTCCGCGTTCTTGGCCCGGCTCGCGGCCGGGCTCGAGACGGGACAGATGGTCGACGCCCGCCGCTGGGCCCGGCCCGGCCGTACCGTCGATCCCGACGCGCGGTGGCAGGAACCACTCGAACGCCGGTATCAGAGATTCCTCGCCCTGTCCGAGTGGCGGGCCACATGACGGACCACATGACGGGCGTACCACGGCCCGCGGCACGCGCTCGGCCGTGACCACGGGGTCCTAGGCTGACCCGCATGCCTGGTCTCACCGCCACCCCGTTCGATCCGATGGCTCAGTTCACCGGGGTGGCCGGTGACGTGCGCGATCCGTATCCGTCGTTCCACGAGAAGCGGCGCGATCGGCCGGTCGAGCTGACCGCCGACGGCAGCTATGAGGTCTATACCTACGATCTCGTCTCGCAGGTGATGCGGGACAACGTGACGTTCGCGTCCGGTTCGATCCGGGAGTTCATGAGTGTGGTCATGGGTCCCTATCCCCTGGTGGGGATGGACGAGCCCGAGCATCGGCGGCTGCGGTCCTTGGTGGCGCAGGCCTTCCGGGCGCGGACGTTGGCGCACTGGGATCAGGACCTCGTCGTCCCGGTCGTGGACGACATGATCGACGGGTTCATCGAACGCGGCGAGGCCGACCTCGTGAGCGAGTTCACCTATCACTATCCCGCGCAGGTCATCGCGGCCATCCTCGGGTTGGCCCGCGAGGACCATGCGTTCTTCCACCCTCGCGCCCTCGCAGTGATCAACGTGGCCGTGCGACCCGAGGAAGGGATTGTGGCGAGCGAGGAGCTGCGGGACTATTTCGCCGGGGTCATGGACGAACGCCGCGCCCATCCCGGAACCGACATCATCAGCGAGCTCACCGTGGCCGAACTCGACGGCGAGCGTCTCGGCGACGAGGAGATCTTCTCCTTCTTGCGCCTGTTGCTCCCGGCCGGGGCCGAGACCACCTACCGCGCCACCGGCAGCTTCTTGCACGGGTTGCTCACGAACCCCGATCAGTTCGACGCGTTGCGTGCGAACCGTGAGCTGATGCCCCAGGCGATCGAAGAGTCGATCCGATGGGAGGGTCCGTTGCTGATCACGTCACGCGAATGTGCGGTGGACACCGAGATCGGTGGGACCGTCATTCCGAAGGGTGGTTTCGTGACGGTGAACATCGGGTCCGCCAATCATGACGAGACGCGATGGGATCGGGCCGATGACTTCGACATCTTCCGGACGCCCCAGCCCCACATCGCGTTCGGTCACGGTGTGCACATGTGTCTGGGAATCCACCTGGCGCGTATGGAGATGACGACGGCGGTCAATCGGCTGTTCGACCGGTGTCCGAACCTGCGCCCGGACCCGGACCGATGGGCCGCGGACGACGTTCATATCCACGGTGAACGGTTCCGGTCACCGACCACGTTGCCGGTGTTGTTCGACGCGCGATGACCGGCTCACGATTGATCGACACGCCGGCCGAGTCGTCGTCCCCGCCGTGGCGCATGATCGCGTTGATGGGGGGCGCCGGTGTCACCCACTTCACGAACCCCGGTTTCTACGACCCGATCGTGCCGCGCTGGATGCCCGGCAAGGCACGGACCTGGACCTATCTGAGCGGCGCCGCCGAACTCGCCTGCGCCGGTTTGATGTTGCATCCGCGCACCCGTCGCTACGGAGGTGGCGCCTCGCTGGTCACCATCCTCGGGGTGTGGCCCGCGAACTGGCAGATGGCGCTCGACGGTGGCATGAAGGACGCGAAGCCGCCGATGGATTCGGCGGCGGTGGCCTGGATCCGGCTCCCGATGCAGCTGCCGATGCTCTGGGGCGCGTTGAAGGTGGCACGCGGCCGCTGAGCGTTCCGAGCGCCCCGACTGGGGCGGTGCAAAACGCGCTCAGAAGCGCCCGTTCAAGAACGCCCGTGCTCAGAAACGTCGGCCGACCGCGTGGGGGCTTCCGGGTAGAGGAAGCGGCTGACGGAACAGCGCGGCGGCGTTCTCGTGGCTGATCTTCGCAAGTTCGTCGGCAGGGAGGTGACCGAAGACTTCGGCGAAGACGGCCTGCGAATCGGGCCAGGTCCCGTCACCGTGGGGGTAGTCGGTCTCGAACATGATGTGGTCGACGCCGATCGTGGCCCGGGTCACCAGCGTCGACGGATCGTCGATGGTGCAGAACCAGAAGTTCTCTCGCAGGACGTCGGCCGGCCGGCGGTCGCCCGGGAAGTAGTGGCCGTAGCCCGACCGATCGACCAGGTTCTGCAATCGGTCGTGCAACATCGCCACCCAGCCGATGCCGCCTTCACTCATCGCGATCCTCAACCCCGGATGGCGCACGGGGTATCCGGACCACAGCCATTCGGCGCAGGCCGAGAGCGAGAGCTGGCCGAAGAGGGTGGCCGCGAGCGGCACCATCGGCGCGTCGGACGGCATCGCCGCCACGCCCGTGGATCCCACGTGGAGACAGATCACGGTCCCCGTTTCGGCGCACGCATCGATGATGGGGTCCCACCAGCCGGAGAAGATGGACGGGAGGTCGATGCGGTGCGGTTGCTCCGGCAGGGTGACTGCGGTGAATCCGCGCGCCGCATTCCGCCGGATCTCGGCGGCGCCGAGTGTGGGGTCACCGAGGAACGTGATGCCCATCGGCACGATGCGCTCTGGGTAGGCCGTGTGCCACTCGTCGAAGAACCAGTCGTTCCACGCGCGAGTCACCGCGAGCCCGAGTTCGGGATCCGAAGCACGTGAGAACACCGAGCCGCAGAAGCCGGTGATCTGACTCGGGAAGTTCACCGACGCCCATACGCCGTTGATGTCCATGTCCCGTATTCGCGCGTCGATGTCGTAGCAGCCGGGGCGCATGTCCGCGAAGCGGGTCGGCTCGACGAGCCAGTCCCGCCGGTCCCGGCCGACCACCGCGTTCAGCCCGACCTGAAAATGGATCCGACTGTCGAACTCCCAGACCTCGTGACCGTCGGCGGTCTCGATCACGCGCGGCGCGTCCGCCTGAAGTTTCGAGGGCAGTCGACCGGCGAACATCCCGGGTGGTTCGACGAGATGATCGTCGACGGAAATGAGCGTGTGGCGGATCGGGCGGGGTTCGGGATCGGGAAGGCGGGCATGGGTTTCGGAGCGCCGCCAGTGCAGATCCCATGGGGTTTCGGTCACCGCCGGCCTCTCATGACGCCATTTTGGCACCGGTCCGCGCCCCCTGAGACGGCCGCGCCTACCGTTCCGCGCGCCAGCAGACTTCCGGGGAGCAGGCGATGGGTGCACGAGGTCGGCGAGTTCGGATCGGTATGGGGCGGGCCGCCGTCGTGATCGCGGTGGGATTGGTGCTGGGATTCACCGGGTGCGGGAGCAGTTCCGGGTCGTCGGGTGCCGGCGACGGGTCGACGTCGACGAGCTCGACGAGTCGCCGCGAATCCACTGCGCCTGCCGGCGGGAGCGGAGAAATCAAGGACTTGTGCACGGTCATCACGGCCGCGGATGCGGCGACGGTCTTCGGCCAGAGTGCGCAGGAGACGGAAGCGTCGGATGCGGATCCGCTCGTGTCGGGCGTCTGCCTGTATCGCTTCGCGGGCGACGATCCCACCGGCCGGAACCTGCTCCAGATTCGCACCTATCCGGGACCCCAGTTTTACGGCGACGGGCTCTACCCGCAGCGACAGTCATTGTCCGGGCTGGGGACCAAGGCATTCAAGGTGGTGAACCCTGCCGCGCGCACGATCTCGATCCAGTTCGTGAAGGATGGCACGACGGGGACGATCGACTACTCGGCCGCGATCGGAGTGGACTTGCTGCCTCGGGAGGCGCCGCTCGTCAAGATCGCGAACAAGCTCGCCGCGAGCGTGTGAACGCCGGGCGTGTGGGGCTACCTGCGTCGACCGCTAACTTGCGAGGCACATCGAGAAGGGAACGGTCTGTGGCACTGTCGATCGAAATCAACCGCGAGATCTGCATGGGTTCGGGAAACTGCTCTTTCTGGGCGCCGGCCGTCTTCGACCTCGATGACGACGGCATCGCGTTCGTCGTTGATGCCGCCGGTGACTCGGAAGACAAGGTGATCCTGGCCGCCCAGGGATGTCCCACGCAGGCCATCGCGGTCACGCGCGACGGTGAAAAGGTCGTGTGAGCGCACGGCCCGCAGGTCACCCGCGCCACGATCGGTGACGTGATGGCCGAACTCGATGTCTCGCGGCTGGTCCGCGGCGCCCGCACGAACCTGCGCCGTCGGATGGCGCGCCGACCGATCGCGTTCGTGCTGAGTGGCGGTGGTTCGCAGGGAAGTTTCGAAGTCGGTGTGCTTCGCTACTTGTACGACGACGTCGGGCTGCGTCCGTCGATCCTCGTCGGTTCTTCGGTCGGTGCGATCATCGCGGCCAAGCTCGCCGAGGGGGAGGACGACGAGACCGGCCGTCACCCCATCGACGAACTCGAGACGATCTGGCGGGGCCTGAAATCAAACCGCGACATGTGGCTCACCGAGCCCTGGCTCGACAAGCTGCGCGCCCAGGCCACCTGGGCATCGGAGCTGCGCGGGCGCGCCGGCGAGCACGGGAGCGCGGGGAGCCAGGCGCGCGTCGTGATGCGAATGTTGGGCGAGATCGTGCGCCATCCGCCGGAGACAGACGGGACGGTGGAGGCGTTACGCGCCGCGCTACGCGCGAAGTCTCTCCTCAATATGGACCCGGTGCGCGCCATCGTGGAACAACATGTCTCGCCCGAGTTGATGCAGCAATCGGGACTCACGCTGCGGGTGGGTGCGGTGAGTCTCGAGAGTGGCGAGCTCCGCTACATCGACGAGCACGGACGGATGTACGAACGCAGCGGATCGGCGCTCGATGTGCCACCCGTGCCCGTGCTCGATGCCATCCTGGCGTCCGCTTCGATCCCGGTGGTGTTCCCGCCGAAGCTGATGGGAGGGGAGCACTACGTGGACGGTGGCGTCCGTGAGATCCTGCCGTTGGCCCTGGCGTTCAACGGGCTCGGAGCCGGACACATCTTCGCGGTGGTGGCGTCGACGCCGGGCGTGGACCCGTGGTCCGACGCGGGGGATCGGGGTCTGCTCGAGATCGCTCGGCGCGTCTCCGCCGACATCGCGCCGGACGAGACGTTGCTCAAGGAGATCGATCCGCCGCGGGGTTGGGGTCGCCGGGTCACCGTCATCGTGCCGGAACTGGACGTTCACGACGCCCTGACCATCGATCCCGAGTTGATCGCGGCGTCGATCGACTACGGGTACATGCGGGCGGCCGATGTGTTGTTGGATCTCGACCCAGAACAGTGCGCGCTCAGCGCGGAGATCGCGCGCACGCGAATGCGGTTGCGCTCGGCGCGCGGTCCGGTGCCCGGTCTGCTGTCATCCGAGCTCGCCGCAGTACTTGCGGACCCTGATGCGGAGTCACGCGAGCTCGCGAACTTGGCCCGCTTGGTCGAAGCCCGCTGCGCCGCGGGCGCGCCGATCGCACCCGGCGGCTGTGGCCTTGATGAGTGACCCCGGCCGGTGATCTCACGCCGCCAGGCCTTCGGACTCACTGCGTTGACTCTGGTCGGTTCGGCCGTCCTTCAGCTCGCGGTCTATCGAAACGGTGGCCACGACGCACTCGGTGACATCCCCGGCCGCTTCTTCGCCTGGCGCCTGCGTCCCGATGCGCTTCCGTATCTCGACCGACCGGTGGAGTATCCGGCGGTCATCGGCGCCGTGGGCTACCTCACTGCGCTCGTCGGGCGGACGGCGACGAGCTTCTTCGCGTTGACCGCGCTGATGAGCGCCGGGCTCGCTTTCTTCATGACCCGGCTGCTGCATTCTCACGCGCCGGATCGGATCCTCCGATGGGCCGCTGGGCTCCCGGTGCTGCTGTACGCATTTCACAACTGGGATCTCTTCGCCATGGTGCCCGCGGTCCTCGGGATCCTGGCGTACCGGCGCGGCGCGGATCGGTGCGCCGGCGCGTGGCTCGGCCTCGGGTTCTCGACGAAGTTGTTTCCCGGTCTGATGTTGGCGCCGTTGGTGGTGGCGCGCTGGTGCGAAGGCGATCGCCGGGGTGCCCGGCGGCTCGCCGCGAGCGGAATCGGGGTCACGCTCGCGGTGAACGCGCCGGTCGCGTTGGCATCGTGGAGCGGTTGGAGCTTCCCGGCCCGGTTTCAGGGCGCCCGGCGAGCGACGTGGGGCAGTCTCATCTCGTGGATCACGTCGCCTCCCTGGGACGTCCCGCAGATCACCGAGTTCGCCGACCCGGCCAGCACCGCGAACATCATCGCCTTCGTCCTGCTCGGACTCGGCCTGGCCGCGGTGACGGTCCTCGGTGTGCGTCGCCGGCTGGACGCGGCCGCCATCGGCGTGGCTGCCGTTGCCGTGTTCCTCCTGAGCAACAAGGTCTACTCACCGAACTACGACTTCTGGCTCGTCCCGTTCTTCGTGCTGGTGCCGTTCGCGCGGCGGCAGTGGGTGGCGTTCTGCGCGGCGGATCTGGGCATGTTCGTGGTGGTGTTCGGTCGGTTCCATGGACTCGTCGAGCCGAGCGTCGCCGGAAATCTCGTCCCGGTGTTCACGTTCAGCCGGGCGGTGATCCTCGTGTGGTTGATCGCGACCGCGCTGGGCGGGGGAAGCCGAGGCGCCAAGAGTCCGAGTCGTATGAGCGGAACACCGAAGCGAGGCGTCAGCAAGTCCGAGTCCAGCCGATCATTCGCCGAGCGGGGCCCGAGCGGCCTGCGACGGAGTCGTATGAGCGGAAATTTGGTTCAGCGGGCGCCGCGAATGAGCTGACCGGGGCGGGCGCCGGTGTCCTCGCCGCCTTCTAGCGTGACCGCACCCGCCAAGATCGTCGCGACGTACCCGTCGGCCTTCTGGATGAAGCGCCGGGCATCGCCGGGGAGGTCGTGCGCCATCTCGGGCGCGTGGAGCGCCAACCCGTCGTGATCGATCACGTTCAGGTCGGCGCGCATCCCGGGCGCCACGATCCCGCGATCGCCGAGACCGTAAAGAGATGCGGTTTCGGACGTCATCTTGCGGACCACCCATTCGAGGGGGAGTTGGTCGTGGTCGCGGTCTCGGGCCCAGTGGGTGAGCATGAAGGTGGGAGTGGATGCGTCGCACGTGGTGCCGCAGTGGGCACCGCCGTCACCGAGTCCCCACGCACTGGTGGGATGGAGCAACATTTCACGCACGGCGTCGAGGTTGGAGTCGGTGTAGTTCAACAACGGTCGCATGATGAGCGCGCGGCCGTCGTCCTCCATGAGGAGTTCGAGATATACCTCGTACACGTCGCGTCCGGCGCGCGCGGCGCGCCCCGCCACACTGTCGGCCGGGTCCGGCTCGTAGTTCGGTGGGTCGCCGAGCGGGTACGCGCGCGACGGGTCGAGGAACTGGCCCATCGCGGGATCCGGGATGGACGCCTCGGCGATGAGCCGAGCGCGTAGCTCCGGATTCGCGCGCAGGCGACCGACGCGATCGGCCACGGACAGCAGCCCGATCTCGGCCCAGCTCGGGCAGTACGCGAACGGGTGAAAGGTCTGGATCCCGAGGAGCAACGTCACCGGGCGCCCCGCCACCTGCGGCCGCACCTGCGCGCCTTCGGCCCGCGCCGCGCCGGCGAGCGCCAACATCGACCGCCAGCTTTCGGGGTCGTGGTCGTTCTGCGTGAGCGCGAACGTGACCGGCCGGCCGATCGCGGCCGAGAGTCGGCGCATCCAGTCCATCTCCCGATCCGGGGCGGCGAGATCCTCGCCGAGCGCGCCGGCCGGCGCGAGTTCGAAGAGCCCGGCCCCCACATCGGCGAGCGCCTGACCGATCCCGAACAACTCGTCTTCGGCCGCGTAGGTGCCGGGGACCGGTTCACCGTCGATTGCCATGTGCGCAATCGTGCGTGACGTCGAAACGCCGAGGGCCCCCGCCCGGATCGCTTCGCGCACGATGTCCGCCATCTGCTCGATGTCGTCGGGGTTGGCCGGCTGGTTCCGTGCACCGCGATCGCCCATCACGTACGCCCGGACTGCGCCGTGGGGGATCTGGGAACCGATGTCGATTGCCTTCGGAAGCTGTTCGACGGCGTCGAGATACTCGGGGTAGGTCTCCCATCCCCACTGAATGCCTTCGGACAGCGCGGCACCGGGAATGTCCTCCACGCCCTCCATCAGTCCGATCAGCCACTCGTGCTTGTCGGGGCGGGCGGGTGCGAAGCCCACGCCGCAGTTCCCCATCACCACGGTCGTGACGCCGTGCCAGCACGATGGCGTGAGCAGCGGATCCCAGGTGATCTGGCCGTCGAAGTGGGTGTGGACGTCCACGAACCCAGGGGTGACGAGCAGCCCGTCGGCGTCGATCGTGCGGGTCGCGTTCGTCCCGGCCAGCGTGCCCGGTGCCGCCACCTCCGTGATGTGACCGCCATCCACGGCGATGTCGGCCGCGCGCGGCGCCGCTCCGGTTCCGTCGACGAGCGTGCCGCCGGTGATCACGAGATCGGCCATGACGTCCCCCAAAATGCGATGTCCTTGTGAGGCGGCGCAGCCTATTGCGGACTCGACAGTTCGCCGGTGAGTGAGTTGGTTGGTTGCGCCGGCCGGGTCCGACCGTACGATCACCGGATGCCGATCGGGATCAGCGACGACCACCAGCATCTCCACCGTTCGGTGCGCGGATGGGTCGAACGCCACTGTCCGGCCGCGGTGCCGCGCTCGTTGTTGGATGCGCCCACCGAAGCGGTCCCGAACTTCTGGCGCGAGTTGGTGGGTCAGGGGTGGTTGGGGCTCGCCGTGGCCGAGGAGCACGGCGGTGAGGGCGCGTCGTTCGAGGAGCTCGTCGTAGTCCTCGAAGAGCTGGGACGGGCGTGCGCTCCGGGCCCGTTTCTCGCCCACGCGCTCGCGGTCGCGGTTCTGAACGACGCAGTGCGGGCCGGAGAGTCCCACGCACAGGAGTGGTTGGCGTCGATGTGCGACGGGGGACGCATCGGCGCCGTCGCGCGTGCCGGCTCGCTGATGACTGAGGATCACGCCGACGGCCGGCGCGTCGTCGGTGAACTGCCGGCCGTCCAGTCGGGCCATCTGAGTGATCTGCTCGTCGCGCCGGTCGGTGACGGTTGGATCGTGCTGTTGGCCGACGAGTACGAGGCGGTCGAGACCCCGACGGTGGACCTGACCCGGCGCGTCGCTCGCGTCACGGTGGACGTGATCGTCCCCCCGAACCGCCGGATCGCGTCGGTGTCGACCGCTCGGGTCACGGACCTCGCATTGATCATGTTCGCCGCGGATGCCGTGGGCGCGTCGCAATGGTGTGTGGACACCGCAGCCGACTACGCGCGTGATCGGCAGCAGTTCGGACGCCCGATCGGCCAGTTCCAGGGAGTGAAGCATCGGTGCGCCAACATGCTGGCGCGCACGGAACTCGCGCGGGCGGCCGTGTGGGACGCGGCGCGTGCCGTCGACGATCCCGCGACGGCGTCGTTCACCGCCGCGGCCGCAGGAACACTGACCGTCGACGCGTTCTTCGAGACCGCGAAGGACTGCGTGCAGGTCCTCGGCGGTATCGGCTTCACGTGGGAGCACGATGCGCACGTGTATCTCCGGCGCGCGATCACCACCCGGGCGCTGGTGGGGACGGCGTCGACGTGGCGGGTGCGGTGCGCCCGATTGGCCCTCGATGGTGCGATGCGACGACTCGTCGTCAACCTGCCCGAAGTAGCCGATCCCGTGCGGGCCGAGGTGCGCGCCTTCATCGCCGAGCTGGACGTTCTCGATGGGTCAGCGCTCCGCCGCTCACTCGCGGACGACGGCTATCTCGCACCCCAATGGCCGCGGCCGTGGGGTCGGGGCGCGGGTGCCGTTGAGCAACTGGTGATCGACGAGGAGTTCCGCGCCGCGAAGATCGCCCGTCCGAGTCTGATGATCGGGGCGTGGGCGCTGCCGCCGCTCATGGTCTACGGGACCGAGGCGCAACAGCAGCGCTGGATTCCGCCGACGCTTGACGGCGACATCAGCTGGTGTCAGTTGTTCAGCGAACCCGGTGCCGGCTCGGACCTCGCCGGCCTGTCGACGAGCGCACAGCGGATCGAAGGTGGGTGGCTCGTCAACGGCCAGAAGGTCTGGACGTCGATGGCGAAGGAAGCGGACTGGGGGATCCTGCTCGCTCGGACCGATCCGGAGGCGCCGAAACACCAGGGCATCTCGTTTTTCATGCTCGACATGAGTACGCCGGGGATCGATATCCGTCCGCTGCGTGAACTCACTGGCCACGCGTTCTTCAACGAAGTGTTCTTCGACGACGTGTTCGTCCCCGACGATTGTCTCGTGGGACGTGAACACGACGGTTGGCGCGCGACTCGGACGTCATTGGCGAACGAGCGAGTGTTCATGGGCAGTGGCGCCACGATCGGCCGCGGCGTGCGGGGGATCCTCGATCTCGTCCGTGAACATTCGCTCGAGACCGACACCGCGACCCTGAGCGAGGTCGGCGATCTCGTGGCACGGGACTACGCGCTGTCGGTGCTGGGATTTCGGCTGATGCTCTCCGCGCTCGGCGGCGCGGACCCGTCGGGGTCGGAGGCGTCGGTGCGCAAACTGCTCGGTGTGGAGCACGATCAGCGGGTACAGGAGGTGGGCCTCGCGCTGTTCGGTGCGCTCGGTGCCGTCGCCGAGGGACCCGCCGCGGGCTGGTCCGAGCAGTTCCTCTTTTCCCGGAACCTGACGATCGCCGGCGGCACAAGCGAGATCCAACGCAAC
>JANPMG010000014.1:0-9759 GCA_031422675.1 Acidimicrobiia bacterium
GAGGACCGGGACGGACGCAGCTCTCGTGTGCCAGTTGTTCCGCCAGGAGCATGGCTGGTTGGCGACCTGCGGAAAGGATAAGCGCTGAAAGCATCTAAGCGCGAAACCTGCCTCGAGATGATTTCTCCCACCGGGTTAACCGGGTAAGGCCCCAGGTAGACTACCTGGTTGATAGGCCGGAAGTGTACGCACGGTAACGTGTTCAGCTGACCGGTACTAATCGGCCGAGGGCTTGGGATCTTTGTTGTTCGTGCTCGCTATGGAGTCCTCAAGGGACACCCACAATTTCATAGGTTTCCGGTGGCTATTGCGGCGGGGAAACACCCGTTCCCATTCCGAACACGGAAGTGAAGACCGCCCGCGCCGATGGTACTTGGGGGGTAGCCCCCTGGGAGAGTAGGTCGCCGCCGGGATTTTTTGTAGAGGTTGGGAGGCGTATCATGCGCCTCCCAACCTCTTTTTTTCGTGGTTTTTGGCTGCCCGTGGGGCGTGGAAGGTGAAATGATGGATCGGCGGGCGAGCGGCGGTGCAGGTCAACCGCGGAAGCGAAGCGGTGGTGGCGCCGGTGGCGCGGGTGGGCGGTCGTCGGGTACGCCGAAACCGCGGCCGACCGCGGGCTCCAGTCGTGGCGGATCGACGGGCGGTGGAGCCGGAAGAACTGGTGGAGCCGGTAGATCTGGTGGAGCCGGACGAACCGGCGGATCTGGACGAGCTGGTGGAGCCGGTAGATCTGGTGGAGCTGGACGGGCCGGAGGTGCGCAGGCCGGTCGGAGTGGCGCCGGCGCGCCGCCAGGTCGCGGGCGTCCCGCTCCCAGCGAGGGGACGCGCCGTGGCGCGCCCTCGGCTGCACGGTCGGGCGTTGCCCGCCGACGGAGTGACGACGAAGAGACCCGGCGTGACCGCCCGGAGCGAGACAGCTTGGGCAGACCGCCGGCACGATCGGGACCGAGCGGCGACGCACGCGGTTCCCGGGCTCCGTCCGGCGCCCGCGGGGCCGGTTCTGATCGCGGGCCCCGCCGTGACGGTGATTCCCGGTCCGGGGCGGGCAGCCGCGGAACCGGTGCAGATCGCGGATTGAGACGCGAGGGCGGTGTTCGAAGTGCGGGCGGATCTGGTAGCGGGCGCGGTGCGGGGGGCGGTCGTGGCGCGGCTGCGAGTGACGGTCGACGCGACGGCGGCACGGCCCGCACGGGGCGGGGCGGGGGCGCGGGTCGTGAGGACCGCGGCCCGCGGCCCGGACCCAAAGGTGGGACCCTGGGGACGTCGCGGCGGTCGAAGCCGGCGCCGGCGGCGCCCGAGTTCCGAGACACCGGTTCGCGTGCACCCGCGGCGCGTAGCGGTGCACCGGTCCCCTTGCGGGTGGTGCGAGGCAAGGGTCGGCCTGCGCCGCCCAAGACTCGGAGCGGCAACAAGAACCTGACGCGGGGTGCGAGCTCGACGTCGGGGACCGGCAGCAGCCGGAAGCGTCCGAAGGGTCCGATGTCGGTGCGCGACGAGATCCTGCGCCACGGCGGTGCCCGCGGTGACCGGTGGTTCGAGGCCATGGCTCGGGCGTCGGAAGCGTTCGCCGACGACCGCGAACGTGACGCGATCCGGATCCTGCGGCCGGTCCGCCAAGCGCTCCCGGGCGCGCCGTCGGTCCGTGAACTCCTCGGTGTGTCGCTCTATCGCGCCGGCCAGTACAAGGCCGCGGCCGAGGAACTCGATGTCTATTCCGAGCTCACGGGCGAGGTAAATCAGCATCCGGTGCTCATGGACTGCGCCCGGGCGCTAAGTCAGCCGGGGCGGGTCCAGGAGCTCTGGACCGAGCTCGCGGAGGTCTCACCGTCGTCGGAACTCGTCACCGAAGGCCGCATCGTGCTCGCCGGCAGTCTCGCCGACAACGACCGCCTCGCCGAAGCGATTGCAATGTTGGGCCGGCGCGCGTCGGGCACGGTGAAGCGAATCCAACCGCATCACCTCCGGCTCTGGTACGCGCTCGCGGATCTCGAGGAGCGCGCCGGCAACATGCCGCGCGCCCGGACGCTCTTCGACCGCATCCGTCGCCATGATGCCGGATTCGCCGACGTCGCCGAGCGCCTCGCCGCACTCGGTTGACCCGGCCCTCCAGCAGCAACGGCGGTGAGTTGCGCATTGCGCGGCGTCGCCAGGTAGGTGACGTTTGACGGGGTTGACCCTGACCTGGTTCGGACTAGAATGGTTCTCTCATCTCTGGAGGTCAAGTGCATGCTGGCTTATTTGGACGCGAACTCGGGGAGCCTGATCGCGTCGGTCATCGCTGGGGGACTGGCGGGATTCGTTGTCGTGGCCAAGATGGGCTGGCGTCGTGTCCTCGGTGCGTTCTCGCCCAAGCAACGTCGGGCCAACAAACAAGAACGAGAGCAACTCGAGGGCTTGGACCATGCCTTGCTGTCAGAGGAGTCAGAGCCGGCGTCCGTCGCTGCCGATTCAGCGGAAAAATCCTGAGGTCTGTACTCGGCGAGAAGTGGATCTCTCCCTTGGGGGGGCCTCTATGACTGACCTGGTCGAGGAGCCCGGGTCCTTTCGCGACCCAGCGAACGCCGTCTTCTACCGAGGCGAAGCGGTCCTGCGTGGACTCGATCGTCAGGGCGCAGCAAACTGGGCATGCGTTCGAGACGCTGCTTTCTTCCGCGATGCCGAGGCTGCGGGCCGGATCGTCGGGACGCGAGAGTTGTCGTCCGACGAGGCACCTCCCGGTTGGGAGAATGTTCTCGAACACGAGAAAATCCCCTTCATCTCGTATCCATACGAGTGGACATTCGAGATGTTGCGCGACGCGGCAATCCTGCATCTCGAGATCCTGATAGCCGCGCTGGCAGAAGATGTTACCACCAAGGACGGTTATTCCTTCAACGTACAGTTCCGCGGCGCGCAGCCAACCTTTATTGATGTCGGTTCGTTTGAAGCGCTCCAGGCCGGACCATGGGTGGGGTATCGCCAGTTCTGTCAATCCTTTCTCTACCCGCTCCTACTCGAAGCACATTTCGGGGTTCCGTTCCAAAAGTTTCTGCTGGGTAACCTCGACGGTCTTGATCCGACGGACATGAGGAAGGTCTTTCGGGGCCTAAACCGATTCAAAAAGGGCGTGCTCCGAAACGTTTATCTTCACAGCGTCGCCGAGAACAAGGTCACGGGCGGCGGGCAGAAACTGAGGTCTGACCTCGGCGCGGCGGGCTTCGGGAAGGAACTCACGCTCGCCACGGTCAAGAAATTGCTCGCTGTGGTGAGGAGCCTCAGTTCGAAGCGTGCCGACTCGGCGTGGGCGGCGTATCGGCAGACCTGTTCCTACAGCGACGACGATCGCGTGACGAAGGAACGGTTCATCCGGGACTGTTTGACCCGCTCGGACGTTGGGCTCGCCTGGGATCTCGGGGCCAATGACGGCGCATACTCCAGGATCGTTGCCGAGAGTGGCGCTTACGTTGTGGCTCTCGACTCGGATGACGTCACAGTTGACTCGCTGTACCGATCGTTGCGTGAGGAAGAGAACACCCGGATCCTTCCAATGGTGATGAATCTCCTCGACCCAACGCCGGCTCGGGGGTGGCGAGGGACCGAGCGGAAGGCGTTCACCGATCGCGGCTCCCCGGACCTGGTTCTCGCGCTTGCGTTGGTGCATCACCTTGCGATTGCTTCGAATGTGCCCCTTCGCCAGGTTGTTGAATGGTTCCGATCCTTTGATGCGCAACTCGTCGTCGAGTTCGTCGAGTCGCACGATCCAATGGCGGAACGCCTACTTGCGAACAAACCGGAGGGGCTCTTTCCTGAGTATCGAATCGAAGCATTCGAAGACCTGCTCGGACAGTCGTTCGTGATTGACGCCAAGGAGCAACTCCCGAGCGGGAGCCGGACTCTGTACCTTGCGCGGCCCCGTCGGTAGCGGACAGCTCGCTGACGACTCGTAATAGGCAAGCGCGCCTTTTTTGGCCGTTGGCCGCCATTACACTTTTCATCCGGTGCCAGTGCCAGTGCGCCCTCCCGTTGGAGTTCCCGGGAGCGAGTGGAGTCCCGACTGATGCAGACCCAAACCACGGTTCCGGACGCCGCCTCGATGGTCGCGGCCGACCTCACCACCCGGCAGCGAACGACTGCGCTCATTGCGTTCATCGTGGTGATCGTGTTGCTCGTCGGACTCGGCATCGGACTCGACCGCGTGACGTCCTCGACCCGCAAAGAGGTTGCGATTGCAGCTGCGGTCGCCTTTCCCCGCGAAGTCACGGACGATTTCGCAGCTCGGAGCGGGCTGGGGCTCGGCAACGCGGCGACCGGGCAACGCTGGGGCAGCGCACGCGGCGTGTGGGGCGTGGCCGGTGACGGTGCGCGAGTCGTGAGCATGGCCCCGCTCGGTTCGGCGCTGGCGCTCGTCCGGGTCGGCCGGGGTCCCGGTTCGATCGCGGTGACGGCGCAGACGATGACAAAGGGTATGGGGATCGCGTTCCGGTGCCGAGGCCTGCTCGACTGTTGGAACATCACCGCTATCCCTGAGCTCGGAACCTGGAAGATCACCAAGATCGCGGCGGCGGTCCCGACCGAGTTGGGCAACCTCGGCCAAGTGCCGGTGGCATCGGGGACTCGGATCCGGGTGGAGAACGATGCCAAGGGATTCGATGTGTTCATCGACGACGTGTTGGTCAAGCGCGTGGACGATGCGTCGATCAACGATGCGCAATCGGCCGGGCTGGTGGTGGACCCCGAGGCCGGCGCGACCACCGCTCGATTCACGGACTTCGCGGCGAGCCAGGTGAACATCGTCGGTCCCGATGCGCCGGTGCGCGACGCCTTCGACCGCGCCGACGGTTCGTTGGGCAAAACGCCGACCGGGCAGCAGTGGAAGGTCGACGGCGGGTCGTGGGCGGTGCGGGACCGGGAAGCCGTCCTGAGCTCACGACCGACGGACACGGCCAGCATCGCCACCGTCGACATCGGGAGCACCGAAGGCTGGATCCAGGTGACCGCGTCGACCGCGCCCGACGGTGTCGGCGCGGTGTTCCGCTATCAGGACCCGAAGAACTATTGGCGGGTCGTGGCAGTTCCGGGCTACGCCACCTTCAACGTGTTCAAGGTCATCAACGGCGCCGAGACGCGGGTCGGTTCCACCGGAATCACCAACTACGCCACGATGGCCGTCGGTGCGGAGAAGGTCGGGTTGAATGTGACGATCGGAATCCGGATGCGCGGCGAGGAGTTCACCGTCTTCATCGACGGGTTCGAGATGGTCACGATGCGCGCGACGGAGCTGATCAAGGCGCGTCGGGCCGGGATCGTGGTCTCGTCGTTCAAAGGCAAGGACGCACGCTTCGCCGGATTCGCGGCCGGACCACTGGAGATCGCAGGGGCGACGCCGTGACGACGGTCCTCGAATCGAACGGCCTCGAATCGGGCAACTCGGAGTCCGACGCGCTCCTGGTCGAAGCCGCACCGGTCCCACATAACCGCTTCCCCGCGATCGACGGGTTACGCGCGATCGCCGCGCTCGCGGTGGTGGTGTACCACGTCACCACCACGTACAACCTCGAGACGCTGAACTACGACACGTGGCAGTGGACGCAACGGCTCGGCAACTTCGGTGTGTCGGCGTTCTTCCTGATCTCGGGGTTCCTGCTGTATCGCCCGTACGTCGTCGCGCACTTCGCCGGCACCCCGGTACCGCGGATGATCCCGTTCTGGGGCCGGCGGTTCCTGCGGATCTATCCCGCGTACTGGGTGGCGATCACGGTCGCGGTCTACGGCATCGCGATCCTCGAGATCAAGAACTTCCAGATCTTCTTCACGACCTACGGGCTGTTGCAGAACTACCGCGCCGGCCTCACCCTCAGCGGTCTCGGGGTGGAGTGGACACTCGTCATCGAAGTGAGCTTCTACCTGGCGTTGCCACTGATCGCCTGGGCACTGCGCGCCATGACCAGCGCGACCGCGTCGCGCCAGGCGAAGCTCGCGGTGCAGCTCGTCGGACTGGCGGGCATCTACCTCATCGCGATGGTGGTCCGGGTCTGGCGCCTCTGGGGGCTGAGCACGCCGACCCTGGCCGATCTGCGGGGTGCCGAGTGGTTCCCGATCCACCAGGTCGGTCAGTGGCTGGTGGGTTACCTGGACTGGTTCGCCCTCGGCATGTTGCTCGCGGTCGGGAGTGCGTGGGTCGCCGGCGGCGGCAGGATCCCCATGTTCGGCCGGGCGTTGGCAAAGTATCCGGCGGCCTCGTGGGCGCTGTCGCTCATGTGTTTCTGGGTCGCGCTCCAGCTGAACACGCCGGAGAGCATCTACGCGAAGGTCACGCGCACCCAGGACTTCGGCATCGCGTTCCTCTACGGATTGGTCGCGTTCTTCTTGATCCTTCCGCTGGTGTTCGGCGATCAGTCCGAGGGCCGTATCCGGCGATTCCTCCAAACGCGGGTGATGGTGTATCTCGGTTTGATCTCGTACGGGGTCTACCTGTGGCACATCATCTGGGTCCGGCAGTTGAAGGTCTGGTTCCAAGACGGCACCGTCGGCGGCAACATCTGGATCTGGTTCGCCATCGTGTTCGGGCTCACGGTGGTCACCGCGACCGCGAGTTACTTCTGGGTCGAGCGACCGGCGATCCGCTGGTCGCATCGGCGGTGGCCCGGCTCGCGGAGCACCGAGTCGCCGTCGCCGAAACCCACGGATGAGGCGCCGGCCGAGGTGACGTCGTGACCGCGGCCACCGTCGGCGCCACGACCGCGGCGAAGTCGGACCGGACCGCACGGTTCGGACCGCCCCAACGTGAGGTCCGCAGCGCGCTCGAGCTCTTCGCACTGTGCGGCATCGCGTTCGCCCAGCCGACCTTCGACCTGCTCGGCAAGAACACTGGGATCTTCGCGACGCGCGGTTCCACCGCCTTCGACCTCATCGTGGTGTCGCTCGCAATCCTGTTCGTACCGGCGATCGTGCTGTACGCGATTGAGGTGCTCGTGGGTCTCGCGGCTCCTCGCGCCCGGCGGTACGCGCACGCGTTGGCGTGCGGGATCCCGTTCGGGATCTTCGTCGAGGAGATCTTGAAGCGGACCACCGATCTCGCGCCCCAGCGGCTGGTGCATCTCGGAGTCTTGAGCGGCCTCGGCGGCGCCCTCGCGATCTTCCATCTGGATTGGATGCGGATGTGGCTGCGCGCGCTGGCCATCGCGCCGGCGTTGTTCGCCGCCTTGTTCCTGTTCGCATCGCCGGCGTCGTCGGTGGTATTCGGTGGCAAGGTCCAGGAGGCCTCCGATGTCTCGGCGAAAAATCCGAAGCGCATCGTGATGGTCACGTTCGACGAGTTACCGACTCAGTCACTGCTCGACGGCTCGGGCCGGGTCGATGCCGAGCTGTTCCCGAACTTTGCGAAACTTGCCACCGAG
Organism: Acidimicrobiia bacterium; assembly: GCA_031422675.1. Taxonomy (GTDB): domain Bacteria; phylum Actinomycetota; class Acidimicrobiia; order IMCC26256; family JAENVU01; genus JAENVU01. The sequence goes on from JANPMG010000014.1 coordinate 7,377, forward strand.
TCCACGTGGTATCGCAACGACACGACCGTCGCGCCGTATACCGAACGCGCCATGCCGGCGATTCTCACGGGCCGGTTGCCGCCGACCGGCGTCGTGGTGCCGTCCTCGGACGACTATCCCCGCAATCTCTTTACGTTGCTCGGCGGCGTCTACCCGCTGAACGTGCACGAGGCCGTGACGTCGTTATGTCCCAAGTCGTTCTGCGCGGCGAGGGCTACCGACGCCACCGGCATCGAGCGGATGAAGCTGCTCGGCGACGATGCCGTCGCGCTGTGGCGTGACTTCGCGTCGCCGAAGTCGTCGACGGTCGACTTCGGCAACGCGTCCGTGGTGCAGTACGGCCTCCCGCAGATGCGGCAGTTCGTCGCGTCGTTGCAACCGGCGACGAAACCACAACTGGACTTCGTCCATATCGAGCTTCCGCATCAACCGTGGCATCTCCTTCCCACGTTGCAGGACAACGAACATCTGGCGCCGCAGCAGGCGGCAAGCAAGCTGGTCTGGCAACCGGACCAGTGGCAGGTCGAGGTCGCTCGGCGCCAGCACCTGCTGCAGGCACAGGCGGCAGACACGGTGCTTGGCAAGATCGTCGATCGCCTGAAGGCGGTAGGTGCGTGGGACGAGTCGCTCGTGGTGGTGACGGCCGACCACGGCGTTTCCTTCACGCCCGGTGAAGGCGTCCGCAGCGTCACCAAGAACAATTACGAAGAGATTCTGTGGACGCCGCTGTTCTTCAAGTACCCGAATCAGAAGTCGGGGGTGGTGGATGACCGTCCGGCTCAGTCCATCGACGTGCTGCCCACCATCGCGGATGTCATCGGCGTCAAGGTCCCATGGAAGATCCACGGCACCTCGTTGCGCGGTCCGGTGCGCCCGGACTTTCCCCGCCAGTTCGACCAGACCAAGGGCAGCAGCTTCTCGCCGCCGGACGCGCTCGGACCCAAGCGCGGTGATCGGTATCTGCTCCTCGATCCGGCGGGATTCCAGAACGTCATTCGGCAGCAAGCCGTTCCGGCCGCGACCGGTGATCCCGGGCTGCGGGTGTACCGCATCGGTCCGTATGGCCCGCTCCTGGGTCAGAACGTCTCCGACTTCGCCGCCGCGCCCACTTCGAGTCCGTCGCAGGTGTACCTGGGCGGACCGCTGGTGGAGCAGTTCCGGGGCGGGCCCGCGCCCGAGTACGACATGCTCGATCCCAAGGCGGACAAAGTCCCCTGGGCCTATCTGCAGGGCATTCTGGACAACATCGGTGAGGGCACGTGGATCGCGATCGCGCTCAACGGTCGCATCGTGGGTCTCGGTGAGGGACTGCCGCTCGGCGGCACCGCCAGCGGGACGCTGACCGCGATCCTCGCGCCGCAACTCGTCACCGCCGGGCCGAACGAGGTGACGCTGTACGGTATCGGCGGGGATCCGACTGCACCCACCTTGCGGCCGATTCCGGTGTTCCGCGACCCGGCGGCGTGAGAATCCCGAGATCACTGTGACTTGTGGTACGCCCGCCCAACTCCGCCCGCTGCTAACGTCCACCCGACTGCAGCTCGCGAGGTCTGCACGGGCGGCACCTGGGGACAGAAGGACGGGGGCGGGCCAAATGCGTCGGCATCTCATCGTTTCGGTTGCGGTCGCCATGCTCGCCGCCAGCGGACTTTTCGCGTCGCCGGCCGCCGCGATCACGCCCAAGACCGCACTCGTCTATGGCGACTCGTTGACCTGGGAATCGAACTGGGCGATCGCCCAACGATTCACGCAGAAGCCCGGGTGGTCGTACCGCCCTCACAGTTTTCCGGGCTTCTCGCTGTGCGACTTCAATGCCTGGCTCGCAGCCGACCTCGCCGCGTACCAGCCGTCCGTGGTCGCCGTCGAAACCGCCGGGAACTCCACGCGGCCGTGCATGTTCGACGCCAACGGCAACCCACTCGATCCAACCAGCGATGCTTTCTTCGCCAAGTACCGCTCCGACATCAACTCCTTCTTCAAGACCGTCACCGACACTGGCGCGAGCGTCGTCTGGCTCACCGCCCCCCCAATGCTGAGCACCGAGTGGAACGCCCGGATCATTCGGCTTGACACGATCGCCCGAGAGGTTGCCGCCTCGTATCCCGGAGTCTCGGTCTCCACGGTGCCGCGCAACCAGGTCTCGAATGCGGGGGCGTACACCGCCACCAAGCCATGCCTCGCAGCCGAGACCGTGACCCAGGGGTGCGGCCTGCCGGGCGTGGGCCTCATCTGGATTCGCACGATGACCGGAACCCAAACCGGCATTCACTTCTGCCCCGCCGGACTCGATGGAGCGTACCCCTACGCCTGTCTGCCGACCCAGGGCACCAACTACTCGAGTGGCGGGTATCGGTGGGGAACGGCAGTCGCAAACACCGTGGTG
>JANPMG010000015.1:0-8062 GCA_031422675.1 Acidimicrobiia bacterium
GAGCCGACTCGCCGGAGTGGCGAACGGCCCCGCAGGGGCGGCCGAGGGTATCCCTCGGTCGAGTGAGCGCGACCAGAGAGCCGGAGTGGCGAACGGCCCCGCAGGGGCGGCCGAGGGTATCCCTCGGTCGAGTGAGCGCGACCAGAGAGTCGTTCGGGTTGCGGCTGATCTGACCGCGGTCGAGCGCGAGTTCGACTACTCGGTCCCCGAAGCACTCGTCGGGTCCCTTCGGGTCGGCACGATCGTGCGGGTACCCCTGCACGGTCGCCGGGTTCGGGGTTGGGTGGTCGGTGTCGGTGTCGAGTCCGCGGTGTCGGTCGGCCGGCTCCTCCCGATCTCGAAGATCGTCGGGGCCGGTCCGCCCGCCGACGTGCTCGAACTCTGCCGCTGGGCCGCACATCGCTGGGCCGGCCGCCCGGTCGCCCTGTATCGCGCCGCGTCGGCGCCCAACGCGGTCCGCGAGCCGTGGCCCGAGGTTGCGACGAACTCCAGCGGGATCGGCGGCGGTGGCGATAGCAGCGCCGGCGCCGAGGTCGAGGTGGTCGCGTGGCCACCGGCGGCAGATCGGCGCGAACTGATCGCGGCGCACGTTGCACCCACCGGTTCCACCCTGGTGTTGACCACCGAACCCCGGCTCGGTGGTCTGGTACGGGATCTCGAGCGGCGCGGGGCTCGCGTGCTGGTCATCCGCTCCGATCTGGACGACGCGGCCCGCACCCGGGCATGGTCCGGCGCCCGCCGCGGTGGCGTGGTGGTCGTCGGCGGTCGTACGGCAGTGTGGGCACCGGTTCCCGATCTCGCATCGGTGATCGTGCTCGACGAGAGCGACGAAGCCCTCCAGGAGGAGCGTGCGCCCACGTGGCACGCCCGCGATGTTGCGATCGAACGCGCGCGGCGCGCCGGCGCGCCGGTCTGTCTCGTCGCGCCGGTGCCATCCCCGGAAGCAGTGGCGGCATCCACGCGCGTGGTCGTCCGTCCCGAGGGCTCGGTCCAACGCAGCGGCTGGCCGCAGGTGCAGGTGGTCGACCTCCGCGACGAGCCGCCGGGGAACGGGTTGCTGAGCGAGGCGCTGGCCCGAACCTTGCATCAGGTGATCGACGCCGGCGATCGGGCCGTGTGCGTTCTGAACCGGAAAGGCCGAGCGAAGCTGCTCACCTGTCTCGCCTGCTCGACGATTGCAGGGTGTGAGCGCTGCGCGTCGGGGCTGGTGGAGGGGGACGACGATCTGCTCGTCTGCCCGCGCTGCCAGCTCGAACGCCCCCGGATTTGTCTGGTGTGCCTCGGGACCAAGCTGCGCTCGTCCCGCCTCGGGGTCCAGCGCCTCCGCGACGCATTGGCGGCACTCCTGCCCCGCACCGAGATCGCCTGGCTCGACGCAACCGTCGAGGATCCCGGCATCGCGCCCGTCGTGGTGGGGACCGAAGCGGCGCTCCACCGCGTGGACGCGCGGTTCGTCGCGTTCCTCGATTTCGATCAAGAGCTGTTCGCGTCGCGCGTACGTGCTGCGCAGCAAGCGGCCGGCCTCGTCGCGCGGGCCGCGCGCGGCGTGGGAAGCCGAACGCGCGGAGGACGGTTGCTCCTCCAGACCCGAACGCCGTCGCACGAGGTGGTCGAGTTCGCCGCGACGGGTGACCCCCACCCGATCATGGTCATCGAGCGCGCGCGCCGGGCGATGCTCGGCTTCCCGCCGGACGGCGCGGTGGCCGAGTTGGTGGGTGATGCCGCCGCGGTGGAGGCTTCGGTCCGCGCGCTTCGTCGCGACTTCCGGGTTCTGGGGCCGTCCGAACACGGCACCGGTCTGAGTGCGCTCGTGTTTGCCGAAGACTCGGACGCGCTCGCCGGCGCGCTCGCGGTCGCGCAGCCGCAGGGTCGAGCCGCCGGGCGCCTGCGTATCGCGGTCGACCCACCCCGCGTGTAGCTCGCCAACCCCTTCGCCAACTCGCACCAAATACGCGGCCTATAGGTTGCGTATTTGGTGCGAGTTGCGGTGAGGATTGGGGGTGACGTTGCTGTGACGGTCCCAGAACTGCCACGATCCGGCGGATGAGCACCTACCCCGGGTTCGAGGGAACGGTCGGCCGCACGTTTGCCGGATCCGAGGGGTCGTGGCCCAAGCGACCGGCGGCGCGGGACGGCGCGCCGAACATCGTGATCATCCTCGCCGACGACCTCGGGTACGCGGATCTCGGGTGCTACGGCAGCGAGATCGACACGCCCCACCTCGATGCCCTCGCCGCACGCGGTATTCGGGGCACCAACTTCCACGTGACGCCGATGTGTTCGCCCACTCGTGCCGCGCTGCTCACCGGCGTGGAGCCGCATCGGGCCGGGCTCGGAACCGTCGCGCACGTGGACCCGGGTTTCCCGGGCTACGCCTCGGAACTCGCGCCTGATGTGATGACGATGGCCGAGATCCTGCGAGACGAAGCGGGCTACGCCACGATGATGGTGGGGAAGTGGCACCTCGCCAAGGACTCCGACGGTGCCGACGGACCTCGCCATTCCTGGCCGTGTCAACGCGGCTTCGACCACTACTACGGCGTGATCGATGCGTTCACGAACATGCACCACCCCCACCGGTTGGTGCAGGACAACACCCAGGTGGACATCGACCAGTATCCCGACGACTACTACTTCACCGACGACATCACCGATCGCGCCATCTCCATGGTGCGGACCGCGAAGGCGGCGAACCCGGCGCGCCCGTTCTTCCTCTACGCCGCGCACGGCGCCGTGCACGCACCACTCCAGGCGCGGCCCGAGGACATCGCGAAGTACCAGGGTCGCTACGACGCCGGCTGGGATGTCCTGCGGGCCGAACGGTTCGCGCGCCAGCAGGCGCTCGGCGTGGTGTCACCCGGCGTCGAGCTCGCGCCGCGCAACACCGAACGGGACCACGACGTCGCGCCGTGGGACGACCTCTCCGCCGACGAGCAGCGCCTGTTCGCTCGGCACATGGAGGTCTACGCGGCGATGGTCGACCGGATCGACCAGAACGTGGGTCGCCTGGTTGCCAGCCTGGCTGAGCTCGGCGAGTTGGACAACACCATCTTCGTGTTCACCTCCGACAACGGCGCGTCCCGCGAAGGTGAAGTCACCGGCACGACCGCGTATTACGTGCACCTCCTCCAAGGCGACGATCTCGAGGCGGACTTGGCGCGGATCGACGAGATCGGCGGACCCACCACCACGCCGCACTACCCGCGTGGGTGGTCGATGGCGTCCAACACGCCGTTCCGGCTCTACAAGATCAACACCCATCAGGGCGGACACTCGGTGCCGTTCATCGTGGCGTGGCCGGCCCAGCTGAACGGGAACGCGGCGGGTCAGTTCCGGCGCCAGTACCAACACGTCACCGACCTGCTGCCGACGTTCCTGGAGATCGTCGGCGTGGATCGGCCTGAAACCCGCCACGGCGTTCCGCTGGTGGACGTGCAGGGTGCGAGCTTCACGTCGGTGCTCACCGACGCGGACGCGCCGAGCACGCACCGCGAGCACGTCGTCGAGATGAACGGACATCGCGGCTACTACCGCGACGGTTGGCACGCGGTCACCTTGCATCACCCGATGACACCGTTCGTCGACGAGACCTGGGAGCTGTACCACCTCGACGACGACCCCACCGAGCTGCACGATCTCGCCGAATCTCATCCGGAGAAGTTGGCGGAACTCACCGACGCGTGGGAGCGCGCGGCGTGGGCGAATCGGATCTACCCGCTCGATGAGGGTGTGAGTCTGAAGTACGTCACCCGGCCCGAACGCAACGACGTGTTCGCCGCGCCGGTCCGGATTCCGCGCGGGACCCCCACCTTGGAGCGGTGGCGATCGGTGCAGCTCATCTGGTTCCGCGGGTTCACGATGACCGTGGACCTCGACCATCGCGCCGGCGACGAGGGTGTGCTGTGCGCGCATGGCGACCAGGGGGCCGGATACTCGCTGTTCGTGCGGAGCGGTGAGCTGGTCCTCGCGCACAACGACGGTCGGGGTCACATGACCTACGTGAACGCCGGCTCGATGCCGGCCGGGGCGCAACAGGTCAGGGCGGAGTTCACCGCGCCCGGCGACCGGCTCTGGGACGTGCGGATCCTGATCGACGGCGCCGTGCGAGCGGAGCACTCCGGCCTGCCGATGCTCTTCGGCATGGCGCCGTTCCAGGGGATCGACGTGGGAATCGACCGCCGCTCCCCGGTGTCGTGGGAGATCTACGAGGAACACGGACCGTTCCCCTACACGGGAACTCTGAACGCAGTCACCTACACGCCGGGGGATCCCGCACCCGACGCGCCGGTCCATCTCATGGACATGCTCCGCGAGCTTGGCCAGAGGTACGAATAACCCGCCCGGTACCCTGGCGCGATGGAGTTACGGCGGTATCACGCTTCGGTGAAGACCGAGCCGGAGCTTGCGGAGGCGAGCCGCGAGGCAGTGAGCCCACGGGCGCGCGCGGTCCGATGGTCGGCGAACGTACGAGCAGTTTGATGTCTACGTACACGATTCGGGTCTTCGGTGACCCGGTGCTCAAGCAGCGGGCGAAGGACGTGACCGACATCGACGGTGCGCTCGTCGGTGTGGTCAACACGATGGTCGAGACGATGTACGACGCGTCGGGTGTGGGCCTGGCTGCGCCGCAGGTCGGGGTGCAGAAGCGGCTCTTCACCTACGACGTCGGCGAGGGTCCGGAGGTGATCTTCAACCCGGAAATCGTCGAGACCGAGGGCGAGTGGGCCTACGAGGAAGGGTGCCTGTCGATCCCCGGGTTCCACTTCGAGATCGTGCGGCCCAAGCTCGTGACGATCACCGGGCGGGACATCGACGGCGACGAGATCACGGTTCAGGGTGACGAACTCCTGGGTCGGGTGTTTCTCCACGAGCTCGACCACCTCGACGGCGTCCTCATGCTCGAGCGTCTCGATCCCGACACCCGACGCGAGGCGATGATCGCATTACGAGACGCGGACCTCGATGCGGCGGCCCGCGAGCGCCTCGACGACATCCGACGGCTGTGAGGCCTTGAAGCTCGTCTATTTCGGCACCCCCGTCGCGGCGGTCCCACCGCTCGAAGCGCTGGTCGCCGCCGGTCACGACGTGGTGTTGGTGGTCACCCAACCGGACCGTCGACGCGGTCGCGGCAACGAACTCGTCGCCAGTCCCGTGAAGCAAGCGGCGCACGCCACGGGTCTGGCGGTCGCCACGCCCGCGCGCGCTCGCGAGATCGCCGAGGATGTGCGGGCGCTCGACGCCGATCTCGGCGTCGTCGTCGCGTTCGGGCAGATCCTCCCGGTGGCGCTGCTCGAAGCGATCCCTTCGGGTCTGGTCAACGTCCACTATTCGCGGCTGCCGCGCTGGCGCGGCGCCGCGCCCGTCGAGCGGGCGATCCTGGCCGGTGACACCGAGACCGGCGTGTGCATCATGGGCGTGGAGGAGAGCCTCGACACCGGCCCGGTTTACGCACGCGAGTCGGTCACGATCGGCGCCACCGAGACCGCGGGAGTACTCCACCGCCGGCTCAACGAGATCGGAACCGGCTTGCTCGTGGCGACCCTGCCGCAGGTGGCGAGCATCACCCCGGAGATCCAAGCGGGGGACGTCACCTACGCCGCCAAGTTGACCGTCGACGAGTTCGAGCTGGATCTCGCGCGGTCCACGCCCGAGCTGTTGCGCGTGGTCCGCGCGGGCGATCCGCGCCCGGGTGCATGGCTCACGGTGGACGGCGCCCGGTTCAAGGTGTGGCGAGCGCACGAGGCCGACGGTCGTTTCGTGCCCGACGAAGTGCAACCCGAGGGCAAGGCGCGCATGAGCTATGAAGCGTGGCGAGCGGGACACCGCGGCGCGGACCCGTTCGCATGAGCAACCCCCGACCGGTCGAGACGAGCCGGGCCGTGGCGATCCGTGCGCTGTTGCGCATCGAGGACGGCGCGTTCGCCAACGTTGCACTGCCGGCGCTCCTGCGGGAGTCGAAGCTGGCCGCGCGCGATCGCGCCCAGGTCACCGAGTGGGTCTACGGGACGACCCGCACGCAACGGTCGCTGGACTTCGTGCTGGCGAGCGCGTTGGATCGGCCGGTCGCGCGTCTCGATCCACCGGTGCGGGCCGGGGTCCGGCTGGGCGCCTACCAACTCGTGTCGGGTATCGCTCGCCACGCGGCCGTCGGCGAAACCGTGACCGCCATGGGTTCGGTGTCACCGCGCGCCAAGGGATTCGTCAACGCGGTCTTGCGCAAAGTCGCGGACTCCGGACCACCGTGGTCGCTTCCGGACGGCGACGACGTCTCGGCGATCGGTGTGCGGTCGTCCTTGCCCGACTGGATCGTGGAGCTGCTCATCGCGGATCTGGGTGCCGCCGACGCGGCCGCAGTCTGCGCCGCCGCCAACGAACCGGGAGTGGTCACGCTGCGCGTGAACCCGCAGCGCGCCACGCCGGACGCGGTGGCCGACGAGCTGACCGCCGCCGGCATCGCGGTCGGCCGGGGCGCGCTACTCCCGGACTCGTTGCTCGTGACCGGGGCCGGTGACCTCGGTGCGCTCGCGTGTGTCGCGGACGGGCGCGCCACGCCCCAGGACCAGGCCAGCCAGGCGGTCGCTGCGTTGCTCGACGCCCAGCCGGGGGAGCGGATCCTCGAGATCGGTGCCGCGCCCGGTGGTAAGACCACCGCGATTGCGGAGCTGCTGGCCGGAGCCGGTCTCGTCGTCGGCCTGGATCGGCATGCCGGTCGCACCCAGATGATCGGTGAAGCCGCGCGTCGGCTCGGCCTCGCCGCGGTCGCCCCCATCGTGGCCGACGGCACCGAGCTGCCGTTCCGAGCCGGGTCGTTCGATCGGGTGCTCGTCGACGCGCCGTGCAGTGGTCTCGGGGTCCTGCGTCGTCGCCCCGAGGCGCGGTGGAGACTTCGGCCGGAGATGATCGAGGAGCTGGCCCGCCTCCAACCCGCGCTGGTCGAAGCCGCCGCGGGCCTCGTGCGGCCGGGCGGTCGGCTCGTGTACTCGGTGTGTACCCTGGCCCAGGCCGAGACCGTGGCGGTCGACGAGTGGGCCGCCGCCGCGCTGGCCGAGTTCACCGCAATCGCTGGACCGCCGGCGCCCTGGATAGCGGTCGGCCGCGGATATCGCCTGCTGCCCGGCGCCGTCGGCACCGACGGCATGTACGTCCTCGCACTCCAGGCCCCGGGATAGTCAGGGCGCCCGGATAGCGTGCGACCGATGGGAAAGATTGCGCCTTCGATTCTCGCGTGCGACTTCTCGCAACTCGCAGCCGAGGTCGAGACGGTGGCCGGCGAAGCCGATCTGCTGCACGTCGACGTGATGGACGGGCACTTCGTCCCGAACCTCTCGATCGGCGCGCCGGTCGTGAAGTGTCTGCGCCCGCGCACCGACCTCTACCTCGATTGTCACCTGATGATCGACAACCCCGGCGACCTGCTCGACGACTTCGCCGCGGCCGGGGCCGACAGTTGCACCGTGCACGTGGAGCTCGGTGACCCTCGTCCGCTCTTCGATCGGATGCGCAAGCACGGCATGCGGGTGGGTCTGGTCCTGAACCCCGAGACGCCGCTCGATTCCGTCCTCCCATACCTGGAGGACATCGACATCTTGCTGTTCATGAGCGTGCATCCGGGTTTCGGCGGTCAGGCGTTCCTGCCCGACGTGCTCGACAAACTGCGTGCCGCGCGCGCGATCGTCGACGAGCGGGGTCTGCCGGTCGAGCTCGAGATCGACGGTGGTATCAACCTGGACACCGCCCCCCTCGCCGCCGCTGCCGGCGCCGACATCCTGGTCGCCGGCAGCGCGATCTTCGGTCAACCCGACCGCGCCGCCGCCGCCCACGCGATCCGCACCGCCGCCTGGGGCGCGTGAGCGAGACATTGGACGGGTCGTACTGGTCTCGATCTCGTCGAGCGGGGCCCGACCGGTCCGGCCCGCAGGGCGATGAGGGGAAGTGGCGTGAGCGAGACATTGGACGGGTCGTACTGGTCTCGATCTCGTCGAGCGGGGCCCGACCGGCCCGGCCCGCAGGGCGATGAGGGGAAGTGGCGTGAGCGAGACATTGGACGGGTCGTACTGGTCTC
>JANPMG010000016.1:0-18945 GCA_031422675.1 Acidimicrobiia bacterium
GCGTACACGCCGCGCATCAGCGGGCTCGACAGGATGAAGTCCGCAGTCGCGCGGTTACACGCGATCGGGCAGTCGTAGACGACGGCGATGCGCAGCAGGGCCTTCACGTCGACGTCGTGGGGCTGGGTCTCGAGGGGATCCCAGAAGAACACGACACAGTCGAGTCGACCCTCGGCGATGCCGGCGCCCACCTGTTGATCGCCGCCGTACGGACCGCTGAGAAACCGCGTCACCGGGAGGTCGAGCGCTTCGGAGACGATCCGGCCGGTGGTGCCCGTCGCGTACAACTCGTGTTCGGTGAGGGTCGCTCGATTGGCGAGGGCCCACTCCAGCATGTCGGGCTTGCGGTTGTCGTGCGCGATGAGCGCGAGCCGCTTGCGGGGTCGGGTCGTGAACGTCGCGTAGGAAATGTCCATGCCACGAAAGTTAGGACCGTGCCCGGCGTGACGAGCGCTCGTTCGCGCACTGTTCGCCGAGTCGTCACGTGCCCGTCGCACCCGCTCGACCCAAACCGGCGAAATCCGTCGTCAGGTCGGATGAACGTGGGGCTCGATGGCGATGATGTAGTCGACGAGTCGAGACGCGATCTCGAACGCGAGCCCGGGTTCGCCCAGGTCCGGGTCGAGCCAGGTCTCGGAAATGCGCCGCCAGTTCTCCGCTCGTCCGAGGAACGGCGCGACCTCCGCTTCCTTGCCCACCTCCTGTCGCCACTGCTTCTCGTGCGCGACGAGTCGTTCGATCACGCGGTCGTTCTCGGCCGCCTTCGGATACTCGGAGTGGAATCCCACCTCTAGCGCCAGGGTGCGCGCCTCGGGCACGTCGCGAACTCCAACCACCTGCGCCTCGTAGTGCTCCTTGGTGGCGGTGGTGGAGCCGAACCAGACCTTGATCCCGTACCGATGCGCGCGCAGATGCAGCGTGCCCAGCTCCACGGGGAGGATGCCGCGCAATGCGTCACCCACGTCCTCGAAGAGTGACGATTCCATGGCGCCAGCTTGGCCGAGTCCGGCTCGACTGCGCTCGCCGCCAGGCGGTGCGGCGGGCCGAGATCAGGCCGAGCGGCGAACCCACGCGTGTTTTGCAAGCCCCGGCTTGCACTTTTGGTGCGAGTTCGCTCGGGGGGTTGGGCGGTGGGGTGCGGGTGCTGTCAGAGGGAGATGAGGACGAGGCTGGCGACGGCCAGGACCAGGCCGGCCAGACGGAGGCGGCCGATCTTCTCGTGGCCGAGCGCCCGCGCCAGGATCACGGTCACCGCAGGGAACAGGTTGGCGACCGGGGCCACGATGCTCAGCAGGCCCTGACGCACGGCCACCACGAGCAACGCGTTCGCGCCCGCGTCGGTGATCCCGGAGACCGTCACCCACCGGAACGCGTCGCGCCCGACGATCATCGGGCGGCGCAGGAGCGAGAGCACGAGGACCAACACCACCACCGGCGCGGCGCGGGCGGCGACGGCGGTCCAGAGCCCGGCCCGGTCGGAGGTCTCGGAGAGGATGATGAGATAGAAGCCGAATCCGACGGCGGCTCCGAATCCGCATTGGAGCTCCTGACGGCGGCTGAGCGACGACGAGCCCGCCGGTTCCGCCGCCGATCCCGCCACCACGCCGATCGCCACGATCGCGAGCACGATGCCGATCAGGGCCACGCCCCCCGGTTCCTCGCCGCCCGCCAGCCCCCACGACACCTGGAGCACGGTGGCACCCACCGCGCTGAGCGGCGCCACCACACTCGCCCGACCGCGAGCGAGGCCGCGGTAGAGCATGACCAGTCCGGCGACGCCGAGCATTCCGGCGCCGGATCCGAGCGCGAGGTCGCGCCCGGACGGATCGCCGTCGACGAACAGGGCCAACGTCAGCAACAGCGCGAGACCGACGACCTCGGTCCCGAGCACCACCGCGGTCTCGGGCGCTTTCCGCGCCGCCATTCCGCCGGTGAAGTCGCCGGTTCCCCACGCGAGCGCGGCGAGCAAGCCGAGGAGTATCGCCATCGACGGGCTTCAGACCGGGCCGAAGATCATGATGCTGCCGGTGTAGTTGGCCACCCACACCGAACCGGTGATGCGGTCGTAGGTGATCCCGATCGGGTGGTAACCCGTCGGCAGTTCCTGGACCGTGCCCATCGACGCGGTATCGAGCGTGCTCATCGTGCCGGATTCGTAGTTGACGACGTACAGCCGCTTGCCGTCGGTGGAGATCGCCATGCTGCGCGGCGCTTGACCGGTGGCCACCTTGATCGCCACCACGCCGGTGTTCGGGTCCAGCTTCGCCACCCGTCCTTCGCCGTTCAGCGTTGCGTACAGCGCGGCGCCGTCGGGGGAGAGGACGAGGTGTCGCGGTCCGGAACCGACGTCGTAGATCCACGACACGGTGAAGGCGGTGAGATCGATGCGGGCGATGTTCGACGTGCCCATCACTGCGACGTACGCGGTGCGCGAGTCCGGTGAGATCACGACCCCGCGCGGGTACGGGCCGAGCGGCACGCGTTTCACCTCGGTGCCGGTGGCGGTGTCGATGATGCTGGCGTCGTACCCGCACCAGTTCGTGACGACGACGAACCGGCCGTCGGGTGACACCGCCAGGTACTTCGGGACGGGCCCGACGGCGATGACCTGGTCGATCGTCAGCGTCGGCACATCGACGCGGTACACGAAGCTCGCATCGGTGTTGTCGCCCGGATTGCATTCGTCACTGCCCTCGGGTCCGAAACCGGCCCCGTACATCGAATAGTTGGAGACGTACGCCTTCGTGCCGTCCGGGCTGAACCCCACTTCCACCGGTGCGCCGCGCGAGACCCCGGGATGGCCGGGGATGCCGAAGGCAGCGAGGTCGACCGAGTCCGGAATCGTCTTCACGAGTTCGCCGCGCGGGTCGTACACCGTGATCGAGTGCTTGTACATCATGTTCTGTGCGAAGACGAGGCCGCGTCCGGAGGCCACCACACTCTTGGGCGAGATGTCGCCGGTGACGGTGTCGACCAACGCGAGGGTGCGCTCCGAGTTCGGCGTCGGCAGTGTTGTTGTTGTCGTGGTGGTGGACGAAGACGACGACGTGGTGGTGGACGGTCGGTCGTCGGCCGACGGCGCGGTGTGGCCCGCGCGGCTCGCGGTTCGTGACGGGGCTCGGTCTCGGTCCGCCGCGACGGCCACGGTGACTGCGATCGCACTCGCCGCGACGGCGAGCGCGATCAGGAGCCGCCGCATTCAGGCCCCCGTCATCGTGCCGGTCGTGGGGCGGAGCACGAGCCGGCCGAAGCGCTCGGCTTCCTCGATGTGGGGATATCCCGACAGGATGAACGTGTCGATGCCGAGCGCGCGGTACGCGTCCAACTTCGCCGCGACTTGGTCCGGATCGCCGACGATCGCCGCGCCGCAGCCACTCCGAGCCCGCCCGATGCCGGTCCAGAGATTGGCTTCGACGTAGCCGTCGTCGGACGCGTCGGTCCGCAGTTCGGCTTGGCGGCGGACGCCCGCCGAGGTGCTGTCAAGCGATCGGGCCCGGATCTCGTCGCCGGTGGTCGCGTCCAGCTTGCTCACCAGTGACGTCGCCGCCGCTCTCGCCGCCGCCTCGGTCTCGCGCACGATCACGTGGACCCGGTATCCGAATCGCAGGTTGCGGCCGTGGCGAGACGCGCGTCGGGTGAGGTCGGCGATGGTGGCCTCGACCTGATCCATTGTGTCGGGCCACATCAGGTAGACGTCCGCGGCCTGGGCCGCGACCTCGCGTGCCGGCTCGGACAGCCCGCCGAAATAGAACGGTGGACATCGGCCGCTCACGGGACGCACCGCCGGTGGCTCGACGGCAATGTCGTAGAACTCGCCGCGATGCTCGATTGCCTCGCCGTCGAGCAACGATCGGATGATCTGCATGACCTCGAGCGTGCGCTGGTAGCGCGGTGCCGATTCGAGCGACTCGCCCGGCAGGTCGCGGGAGATGATGTTCACGGTGAGCCGGCCGCGCAGCATGCGGTCCAGGGTCGCGATCTGGCGGGCGAGCTGCGGTGGCCACATCTCGCCGCACCGGACCGCCACGAGCAGACGGATTTGTTCCAGTGTCGGGGCGATGCCACCGGCGAAGGCCATGCTGTCGATCCCGAGGGTGTACCCGGACGGCAGCAACACGTTGTCGAACCCGAGCCGATCAGCGGTCTGCACGATCGCGGCACAGTGTTCCCACGACGATGCCAGCGTGGGATCGCCAACCCCGAGGAACTCGTAGTCGTCGTCGCACAGGGCGCCGAACCAGGAGTACTCGGTCACGGGAGCGGCTGGCCCTCGGAGGCGGCAACGATGCGGTAGCAGTCGCGGCGGTCGAGGTGCACGCGCAGCGCGGCAGTGGCGGCGTGCAGGTGCTCGGGATTCTGACTCCCGACGATCGAGACCGGTCGGGTGGGATGGGCGAGGGTGAACGCAATCGCCACCGCGGCGCGTGACACGCCTTCCCGCGCGGCGAGCGAGTCCAGGACGGTGATCAGTTCGGGTCGAATCCCGTCGCCCGACACCAGGTGACCCTGGGCCAACGGACTCCAGACCAGCGGCGTCACTCGATCGCGCCCGCACCGATCGAACGTGCCGTCACGGAGGGGCCCGAGTTCGGCCGCGTTGTACTGCGGTTGCGTGGTGGCCAGCGCCTCGCCCAGGAACGCGTGAATCGCGTCGTGCTGGGCGGGGGTGTAGTTCGAGATGCCGATGGCCCGGATCTTTCCTTCGGCGCGCAGCGCCAGCAGCGTGGCGGCCACGGTCTCGGGGTGGCCGAAGAGGTCCGGGCGGTGAACTTGGTAGAGGTCGATGGTCTCGACTGCGAGCCGGTGGAGCGACGCCTCACACGCCCGCCGCAGCGCGTCGGGGCTCGAGTCGTAGGGGACCGGCGGATGAATGCCGCCCTTGGTCGCGAGGACGATCTGGTCTCGGAGCTCGGGTGCGTCGCTCAGCACGGCGCCGAGCAAGGTCTCGCACGCCCCGAAGCCGGTTCCACCCCAGTCCAGGCCGTAGACGTCCGCGGTGTCGACGAGATGCATGCCGTTCGCGATCGCCGAGTCGAGCGCGGTGCGTGCGTCGCGGATGTGCTCGTGGGTGAACCGCCAACAGCCGAACGCCAGGGGGCCCACGGTGATGTCGGAATGGCCGAGCACACGCGTCCCTGCGTCGACGAGGTTCTCCATCGCCGTACGCTACGACACCCATGGACACCGTCCGTTATGGAATCGTCGGCGCCGGGATGATGGGGCTCGAACACTTCCGCAACCTCCAAGCCCTCGACGGCGCCGCGGTCACTGCGGTCGCCGACCCTCACGAGCCCTCGCTCGAATGGGCGCGCCTCACCGCCGGGAACGACCCGCTCACCTGCTTCACCGATCACGGCTCGATGTTGGAGTCCGGGTTGGTGGACGCCGTGGTAGTGGCCACACCGAACATGACTCACGCGGCCGTCCTCCGAGACGTGTTGGTTTCTCCGTTCCCGGTGCTGGTGGAGAAGCCCATGTGCACCACCGTCGCGGACTGTCGCGCCGTCATCCGCGCCGCGGCGCACCGAGACGCCATCGTGTGGGTCGGGCTCGAGTACCGCTACATGCCGCCGGTCGCGCGGCTCATCACCGAGGTCCAGCAGGGTGCGGTCGGTACGGTGCGCATGGTCGCCATCCGCGAGCACCGGTTCCCGTTCCTCCCGAAGGTCGACCACTGGAATCGCTTCAACCGCAACACCGGCGGCACGCTCGTGGAGAAGTGCTGTCACTTCTTCGACCTCATGAACCACATCGTCGGTTCACCGGCGGTGCGCGTCTTCGCCTCCGGCGCCGCGGACGTCAACCACCGGAACGAACGCTACGGCGGGGAGACCCCGGACATCATCGACAACGCCTTCGTCATCGTCGAGTACGAAGGCGGTGTCCGGGCGTCGCTCGATCTCTGCATGTTCGCCGAAGGATCTGAACACCAGGAGGAGATCAGCGTCGTCGGCGACCGAGGCAAAGTCGAAGCGTTTCTTCCGAGCGCCGAGGTGCGCATCGGACGGCGCCGTGACGGACGCGCCGGTGTGCGCACGGAGGTCGTGCGGGACGATCGCGTCGGCCACGAAGGATTCCACCACGGGTCCAGCTACCTCGAGCATGTCGATTTCCTCGATGCGATCCGCACCGGTGCGCCACCGGCGGTGGGTGTCGAGGCCGGGCTCGCATCGGTGGCGATCGGTGTCTGCGCGCATCACGCCATCGACAAAGGCCGAGCAGTGATGGTGACCGAAGTCCTCTGAATCGGCTCGTCGGCGAATCGACTGGCGGGTTCGAGGTCGGATGGGCGACGGTGGGGAGATGGACCTCGTACTCGTCGATCATCCCCAACCGCACACCGCCGTCGTCACGCTCAACCGCGCGGACCGCTTGAACGCGATGTCGATCGACCTCGTCATCGAACTCGAAGATCGATTGCAGGAGATCGCGGCGGAGAACGACACGTGGGTCGTGATCCTCACCGGCGCCGGTCGGGCGTTCTGCTCAGGACTGGACTTGAAGGACTACGGCATCATCCCGAACATCGACGGGTTGAGCGTGGGCCGGATCGCGCAGCGGTCGATGCGCTATTACTCGCGCCTGATCCTCACGTTGCGCCGGATGTCCCAGCCCGTCATCTGCGCGGTGAACGGCCCGGCCTACGGCGGCGGGATGTGTCTCACTCTCGCGGCCGAGATGCGGGTGGCCGCCCAGTCCGCGACGTTCAACGCCACCGGCATCGTCAACGGATTGACGAGTACCGAGCTGGGCGCGAGCTGGCTGTTGCCGCGCCTCGTCGGTGCCGCGCACTCGAACGACATGCTGCTGACCGGTCGGCGGATCGACGCGGCCGAGGCATACCGGATGGGACTCGTTTCGCGTGTGAGCCCCGACGCCGAGATCCTCACCGACGCGCTCGAGATCGCGCAGCGCATGTGCGAGTTCAGCCCTTACGGGCTGGCGATGACCAAGGACATTCTCTGGGTGAACCTCGAGAATCCGAGTCTGGAGGCTGCGATCGAGATCGAGGACCGCAACCAGTTGATGTTGGGATTCACCGAGAACCTGCCCGAGGCGATCCGCGCCTTCGACCACGGGCGTCCGCCGGTGTACACCGACGCGCCCCGTCGAGACCTCTTCAGCGGCTGACGCGAAGGCATCGGTGCCGGCGGTCAGCTCGTGAACGCCTCCGAGCCGGAGCTTGCGGAGGCGAGCAGCCCGGGAGCGAGCCCCACGTGAGCAACGAACGGCAGGAGTGCGAGCGGACGGGCCGACACGACGGAATTAGAATCGGTTCTCATTTCGTGAGGAGGACCGTCGTGAGTCGCTTTCCGTTCCCGCATCCCTTCGGCTGGTTCATGGTGGCCTACGTCGACGAACTCGAGCCCGGAACGGTCACGCCGCTGAAGTACTGGAGCACGGACCTGGTGCTCTGGCGCGACGACGCCGGGGAGTTCCACCTCCAGGACGCGTTCTGCCCCCATCTGGGCGCGCATCTCGGCATCGGTGGCACCGTGCGCGGCGACCAACTCGAGTGCCCGTTCCACGGATGGAACTTCGCCGGCGACGGTGCGTGCATGAGCATCCCGTACTCGGACCGGGTCAACCGCAAGGCCCAGCTCCGTAACTACCCGATCTCGGTCCGCAACGGCATGGTGTTCGCGTGGCGCCACCCGAGCGGCGGTGAACCCGAGTGGGAGATCCCGGTCATCGACGAGGTGGGCGACCCGGCGTGGAGTGAGTACTACCGGTCGTCCTACATCATCAACACCGTGCCCCAGGAGATGGCCGAGAACGGCGTGGACCCCGCGCACTTCCGCTACGTCCACGGCACCGACGACGTTGCGGAGATGGAGTCCTACGAGATGGACGGCCCGTTCTCGACGATGCTGTCGAAGCAGAGTTACGTCACGCCGCGCGGCGTCACGTACGGCCGGATCGACGTGTACAACTACGGGCCCGGGTGCGCCAAGGTGTTCTTCTCCGGCATCGTCGACGCCATCAACGTCGCGGCCACCACCCCGATCGACGAGGACCACACCCAGGTCCGGTTCAGCTTCACGGTCCGCAAGTTCGACGACGAGAAGATGACCTCCACGGTGGCGGGCGCGTTCGTCGCCGAGATCAACAAGCAGATTCAGGAAGACACTCCGATCTGGGAGAACAAAGCCTTCCTCCCGGTGCCGGCGCTTGCCGACACCGATGGCCCGATCCTGAAGTTCCGCAAGTGGTACTCGCAGTTCTACGCGGAGCCGGTCGCGGATCACCCGAAGGTGGGAACGGGCGCGGGAGCGCGCTGACGTGGGTGCCGGCGAGTGGGGGAGTCACCACGCGATCACCACGCTGATGTACCGCTACGCCGAGTGCGTCGACGCCGCGGATTTCACCGGCATCGGCGCGCTCTTCGCCGGCGGTGAGATGACGACGCGCGGAATGCCCGGTGCGATCGTGGGCGCCGACGCCGTCGCTGCGCTCTACGCGCACACGAACAAGGTGCACTCGAACGGGACGTTGCTGACGCGCCACCTGACTACCAATGTGATCGTCGACATCGACGAGGCGAACGACGCTGCGACCGCGCGCTCCTCGTTCGTGGTGTTCCAGGCGACGCCGGCGGTCGCGCTGGCCCCGATCATCGCCGGCCGGTACCGAGATCGGTTCGAACGATCCGACGGCGCCTGGCGGTTCGCGCAACGCGAAATGGACGTGCAGCAGATCGGGAACGTGTCGGACCATCTGCTCATCGACCTGGCGACGGTGCTCCCGAAGGACTGAGCGCGCGATCCAGGGGCGGTTGTTTAGCCGCGTGACTCAGGCGCCGAGGCGCGTCACGGCCCGATCGATGATGCGTTCGAACGTCTCGACGTCCTGCGCGCCCGGGATCCCCACGCCACCGCCAAAGATGAAGTTCGGAACCGCGAAGACGTCGCGCTCGGCCGCCTGCGTGATCTCCTCCAGCACCTCGGCCCGTCCGGCCGACGACGCGAGGAATCGTTCCACCTCGGCGGGGTCGAGGCCCACCTCCTCACTCATGTCCACCAACGTGGTTCGATCCGACACGTCAGCGCCCTCCACGAAGTAGCCCTCCATGAGCCGGCGTTCGAGGTCCCATTGCAGCTCGGTGTCGTGCGCGGACCACACGAGGCGATGGGCATCGAAGGTGTTGACCCGGAGCGCCCGATCGAGCCGGAGCTCGAGTCCGACCCCCTCGGCCGCGCCCGTGATCCGGCCGATGACGGCTTCGGCCTGTTCCTCGCCGCCGAACTTTCGGGTGTAGGCATGGAACAGCGGGACCGGTTCGGCCGGCGCGCGCGGATCGAGCTGAAACGCCCGCCACACGGTCTCGATGGTGTCTCCGTACGGGGATTGCTCGAGCGCCTGGGCGAACTGGTGCTGGCCGATATAGCACCACGGGCAGACGATGTCGGAGTAGATCTCGACGAGCACGACCTCACCGTAGGCCCTGGTCATGGGCCGTCCGGACCGATCCGGCGCCCGGGGGTCGATCGCGGCGAAAAAGGGCTTTACGAGGCACCGCCGCACGTCGATGTCACGTTCATATGCATTGGTCCGGGGATTCCCGACGCGCCGCGATCTACGCGGCGTACGTGTTCGCGGTGGGGGGTGTCATCACCATCCTCGGCGGGATCGCGAACGCGCACCAGTTCGCGCTCGCCGGCGGCTCGTCGACGCCCATCATCTTCGCGGGGGTCGGCGCCATCACGATCGCGGCGGTCACGCCACTGTTGCCGTGGGAAAAGTGGAGCCCGCGCGCCACGCTGGTGCTCCCGCTACTCGCGTTGGGGATCATCACGATCTCCGAGCTCGGCTCGAAGTCGTCCCGAACCGCCGACGGCGCAATGGGAACCGCCACCGTCATCACCTTGATCTTCGTATGGATCGGGATCACCCAGCCCCGCTGGTGGTCGATCGGGTCGGCGCCGATCGTGGCGGTCGCGCTGGCGACGGTGTTCACAGTCGAGGACGCGCCACTCTCCATCACCACGATCCTGACCGGGGTCTTCTTGTCGGCGATCATCGGCGAACTCGTCGCGTGGGTGAAACATGCCGACGAAGTACGCAGTGACGAACTGGGGCTCGTGATCGATGGCACCAGCGGTCTGCGCAACGACACGAATCACGCAGAGGCGGCGCGCCGGCTGGCCGAGACCGTGGTGGCACTCCTCCGAGTGCCGAACGTAGCGGTTTACCTCGACGAAAGCGATGCCGATGCGCGGCGCGCGTCCGGGTTCGACGGCACGCGTGATGCCGAGGATTTCGAGCTCGCGGCTTCGGTTGGTGACGCGCGCTGGCCGTCTCGGAGAACCGTGGCAGCCCAGACCGGCCTCACCATCAGCGCGATCGACGCCAGCGTGGAGCTCCTGATTCCACTCGTCGGTCGCTCGGGCGGTCTGCGCGGGGTCGTGATCACGGCCGGTCGGCGGCGCCAGGACGAGTTCATGTTGCGCTTGGCCCAGATCCTCGGCGAGCAGGCCGGTCACCGACTCGACGACCTCGATGCGATCGACACCCTCACCGACGAGACGCGCCGAGACGCCCTGACCGGGGTGGGGAACCGTCGTTATGGCGACGAGCTGCTGCGGACCCTACGGCCGCGTGACGTTGTGGCCGTCCTGGACCTCGACGACCTGCGCGGGATCAACGCGCGGTCCGGACATCATGGCGGCGACGCGGCGATTCGCTCCGTCGCGCAGTACCTCAGCGAGACGCTCCGCCAAGTGGACGGGGTTGCTCGCATGGGTGGCGACGAGTTCGCCATGGTGCTCCGTGACGTCGGTGACGACGCCGCGGAGCTCATCGAACGGCTCGCCCACGAATGGAACGCCGGCAACACCGGGTCGACGTTCTCCATCGGCGCGGCCGTCCACGACGGCGGTGATCCCGAAGCGACCCTCCGTGCGGCCGACGACGCGCTGTTCCTCGCCAAGCGCGATGGGCGATCGCGCGCGCAGCTCGCGCCGCGACCGGACGACGTTCAGGATGCCGCCGGATTCTGACCCGCGTACTTTCCTGCGGGCGCGCTCAGCCCTGCGGGTCTCGCCACATGGTCCAGGTCGTCGGTCCACCCGCCATCGGGACCACGGTGTCCATCACGGTGAAGTGGTGGCGGGAGTAGTAGGCAAGGTTCGATTCCTTGTCGGTTTCGAGGTAGGTCGGCATTCCGGCTTCGTCGGTCCGCGTGAGCACGGCGTCGAGCAGCGTGTTCCCGTAGCCGCGCCCCTGATGGGCCGGGTCGACGCCGAGCGTGGCGAGATACCAGTGCTGCGCCTTGGGGTGTTCGGCTTCGACGGCGCGCAGGTACCGGACGGCCCGGAACAGCGAACCGAAGGCCACCGGCGCAACGGCGGCGAGGTGCAGCATCTGACGGGCCTGGCGACCGGAGCCCGGTGGGTAGCTGCCCGGCGGGAGCCACACCGCCGCGCCGGCGACATCGCCGTCGACGGTCGCGACCCACGCTTCACCGTGTTTGTGGGCGTCAACGAGTCCGGCGATGAAGAACGCTCGCATCCCGATGATGCGCGCTCGTGGTTTGGGGAGCAGGTATTGCATGATCGGCGAATCGTCGAACGCGCGTGCGAGCACCTCGGCGGCCACGCGAATCTGCGCGTACTGGAGCGGTGTGACCGCGAGGTTCGCCACGGCGGGCAGCGTACGGCGGAGCCGACCGGGCAGACTCGTCGGCGTGCCCTCGATCCCGCCGCCTGATCCGGTGTCCGCCCCGGACCCACTCGTTGCCTACGGTTGGAACGACCGCGTCCGGGCCGCGTACACGTCCGTCGCCACCGAATCCCATCAGGAGCCCGCGCGCGTGGTGCGGGTGGACCGGATCTCGTGTGTGGTGGCCACCCGAACCGGCGATCAGATCGCAACGGCCGCAGAACTCCCGGCCGTCGGCGACTGGCTGGTCCTCGATTGCTCCGATGCCGAGCCACGCGTGGTCGCAGTGCTGGAACGGTCGGCGGCGCTCACCCGTCACGACGCCGACCGTGAGCGCGTCCAGGTAATCGCGGCGAACATCGACCTGGTGTTCATCTCGGCACCCGGCGATCGTCCGAGTCCCGCGCGGGTCGAGCGGGAGGCCGTGCTGGCGTGGGAGAGCGGCGCGACGCCGGTAGTGGTGGTGACGAAGTCCGATCTCGCGCCGAGCGGGTACGTCGACGAGTTGCGCGCCCGGGTCCCCGGTGTGGAGGTGGTGGTCACGGCCGCGCTGACGAACGACGGCATCGATCGCGTGGCGAGTCTCATGCGGCCGAACCGGACTGCCGTGATGCTGGGACCGTCCGGGGCGGGGAAGTCCACGCTCGCCAACGCGCTCCTCGGTGAAGCACGGATGCCGACGGGTGAGGTCCGCGACGACGACCGGCGCGGTCGTCACACCACGTCGAGTCGCGAGATCCTGTTGATGCCGGGCGGTGGGGTGTTGATCGACACGCCGGGGGTGCGCACGTTGGGACTCGGCGATGTGGACGAGGGCCTGGATGCCGCTTTCACCGACATCGCCGAGTTCGTCGCGCACTGCAAGTTCTCGGACTGTGCCCACGGCGCCGAACCGGGCTGCGCAGTGCGCGCGGCGGTCGCCGCCGGTGATCTCGATCGGGTCCGGCTCGAGAATTACCTGCGGCTCGAGGACGAGGTCACCGCCCGCCCGCGCGGGATCGACCACGCGGCGCGAAAGGCGAAACGCGAAGGCGACAAGCGGATTGAACGCGAGCAGCGCCGAACTCGGCCGAAGTAGGCGGCTCGACCGCAATGGCCCGCGGCGGAATGGCCCGCTTCGAATAGGAGGTCTCGCGGCCGGGTTGTATCGTCGGCGCCCATGACTGAAGCGCAGCGCACCGATTGGACGATTCCCGAGATCACGGCGCGCTTCGAAACGCCCCTGCTCCAGCTCGTTCGTGAGGCCGCCGCGGTGCATCGGCAGTTCCACGATCCCGAGGTCGTCCACGTCAACCAGCTCCTGTCGATCAAGACTGGTGCGTGCCCCGAAGACTGTGGGTACTGCTCGCAGTCGGTGCACAACAACACCGGCGTGAAGCCGGAGCCGTTGATGAACGTGGCCGAGGTTGTCCGGACCGCGAAGCGCGCCCAGGCCAATGGCGTGACCCGCTTCTGCATGGGTGCGGCGTGGCGTGACGTCAAGGACAACGCGCAGTTCGACCGGGTGGTGGAGATCGTGCGGGAGGTGAGCGCGCTCGGGCTTGAGACCTGCGTGACGCTCGGGATGATGAACGCCGCCCAGGCCCGGCGACTCGACGACGCCGGGCTGTACGCGTACAACCACAACCTCGACACGTCGCCCGAGTTCTACGACCGCGTCATCACCACTCGTACCTACCAGGACCGGCTGGACACCATCGCCGCGGTGCGTGAGACCGACATCACGGTCTGCTGCGGCGGGATCATCGGGATGGGGGAGTCCGACGCCGACCGCATCTCGTTCCTGCACCAGCTCGCGACACTCGACCCGCACCCGGATTCGGTGCCGATCAACGTGCTCTCACGCGTGCCCGGCACCCCGCTGGAGAACGCACCCGACGTCGCCGCCGATGAGACCATCCGCATGATTGCAATGGCCCGGATCCTCATGCCCGCCTCCGTGGTGCGGATCGCCGCCGGCCGGCATCTCATGAGCTTTTCGGATCAAGCCATGTGCTTCATGGCGGGGGCGAACTCGATCTTCACCAGCGAGCGCAACATCATGCTCACCGACACCACACCGTGCGCCGACCATGCAACGGATCGAGCCATGCTCGCCGCGATGGGTCTGCGGGCGCGGGTGCTCGAACCGACCGACGCCTGAGCTGTCCGCGTCTCGATCGGCTCAGGGCGAACGGAACGGTCTCGGCTCAGTTGGCGACGAGCACCTTGAACTGGAGGCGGGATTCGTTCTCGGCGGTGTCGGTGGCCCGAATCTCGAGCACCCGCCATCCGTTGAGCAGGACCCGGGTGTCGTAGCTCACGGTCCCCCCGGAGGGGCCCCGGTAGAGGCGCACACCTTTCGAGTAGTACTCGATCTTGTCGAGACCGCCGCTGGAAACGGTGGCGGCGGCGGAAATCGGAATGATCCCCGAGACCGTGTCACCGTTGAGCGGGGTGACCATGGACGCCGCCGGATCGGTGATCGGGTGATCATCGTCTCGGACCGTGGCCACGATGTGCGCGGTGGCGATGTCGGGCGAACTCAGAGTGATCGTCGCCGCGGCGTCGAGCTGGTTCGTGTCCTGCTTCGCCGGCAGCCGAAGCGTCTGGGCGACGTTCCAGTTGGCGGGGGTGAACGTGAGCTTCAGCGGGCCGGGGGCGATCGCGGTGGTTCCGGCCAGGAACTTCGCGGCCACCACCACGTTGGCGAGCGGCCGCTGCGCCAAGCGCACGGTGACCGTGCCGGTCGTGCCCTCGCGCACCGTCGGCCGGTAGTCGCTGACGACAATGGCTTGGGGTGAAATCTCGACGGACGCGTTGACTGCGGCACAGTTGTCGGGCACCGCGAGCTCGCAGATCTGATACCAGATGCTCCGCGTGCCGGGACTGGTTCCGGCCGCCACGTCGACGGACCCGTCCGTGAGGTCGAGGGTCAGCCCCTCGGCTCCGAACACGACCGAGAGCGCGACGTTGGCCGAGGTGGCCGGTTGGCCGTCGAGCCTGTCGTTCCGCCGAACGTCCGAGATCGCCTCCCCACCGGTGATGGCAGATGCCGATCCCGAGTCGTACCGCGCGACGATCGGGAGTTTGTTCACGGTGACGGCGACGGTCGCCGCGTCGCAGTTGTACGGGGCGGCGATCTCGCAGATGGTGTAGGCGAGCGTCCGCGCGCCGGACGCCGGCCCGGCGGCGACGTCCACCGATCCGTCGCTCACGTCGAGTGAGACTCCCGGACTGGCCGAGTCCAGGCGCAGCGTCACCGTGGCGGTGGTCGCAACCGCACCCTGAAGGCGATCGTTGGCCAACACGTTCGGAACTGCGGTCCCACCCGCGGTGGTGGTTGCCCCGGCATCGTCCACGGCGTCGATGATGTTGCCGGTCACGAGTACCGACACGGTTGCGTTGTCGCAGTTCGTCAGGCTGACCCGCGAACACATCCGGTAGACGAGTGAGTGACTGCCGGGTCGGGTGCCGGCCGCCACGTCAACCGATCCGTCGTTCGAGTCGAGGGAAAGTCCGGGGCTCGCCGAGACGGTTGCGAGCGTGACGTTGGTGACGCTGGCCGGACTTCCGGCCAGCGTGTCGTTCGCCAACACGTTGGCGACCGCGACACTCGCGAATGGGGGATCGACCGTGCCCGAATCGTCGTTGGCGACGGCGGCGGTTCCACCGCTACCGTCGGCACGCCACAGGAACGCACCACGATCTTCCGCGCTGTCCGGCGCGGCGCCGAGCCCCGCACCACCCGCAAACGGCGGGAAGCCCCAGCTTCCGCCCGCTCCGATCGGCAGGCCGGCGTCGTCCACGGACGAGGTCCACCCGTAGGACCACTCGGAGGCGGAGTAGGTGTTGGCGAAGTATCCGGTCGCACCGAAGTTGTCGACGAACGCAATGCCGTAGCCGAAGCCGTTGGCGACGTTGCCGCTCACGAAGAGGCTCGACACTCGAGCGGCCAGCACCGTGCGCAGCTGCGCTTCGGTCGCCCACACCCAGCCGGTCAGGTTCTTGCCGCTCACGGTGCCGTTGCACGGCGTGACTCCGTCACGCGGACAGACGGTCGCGATCGCGCCGGCGCTGAGGTCAGCCGTGGACGACAGCGGTAGCCATTCCGTTCCCGCGCCGTCGCTGAAGGCATCCGAGCGAGTCGGACCCCCCACCACGACGATCGCGCTGGCCACGCACAACACTCCGATGAGGGCAATCAGTCGACGCATCGACTCATGATCGGCGAACTACCACCACGAAACTATTGGACAATGGTGCTACGACTCAGGGCTGAACTGTGCAGGTGGTTGCACCCAGGGTCAAACCCGTACGAACTCATCCGAACCTCCCGTAATCGCAGCGCGAGTACTACGACGAAGGTCCAATTGTTTTCGATCTTTCAGCCCGTAGTGTCGAACGTGCGGCCGTGTCACCACGCCCGCCGTCCCCCGAGCCGTTGGCCCGGTACCCCCGATCGAGGAGCAGCGATGTCGGATCTGCCAGTAGCCGGACGAGGTCGTTTTCGGCTCGGTCGACGAATCCTGGCGGCGCTCGTCGCCGTCCCGCTCGCGCTCGCCGGTGGGTTCGCACTCACTACCGGCCCGGCGTCGGCCGCGGGCGACGCACCCAACGCGTACGTACTCCAGGGGAGTGCGGCCGCGGTGATCGACACCGGCACTCGAACCTCGATCGGCAGCGTCGCGGTTCCGCCCACCGCCACCGACATGACGTTCTCACCCGACGGCGCAACCGGCTACCTCTCCACGACCGCCACCGACGTCATCACCGTGATCGACACCGCGACGAACACCACCGCGAGGACGATCACCACGGGCGATGGTCCATCCTCGCTCGGTGTCTCACCGAGCGGCGACCGCCTCTACGTCATGCTGGCGGCCGGAAATGTCCAGGTCCTCGACCCGTCGACGGGCGCCGAGGTCGCACTGATCAACGTGGGCGCAGCTGGCGATCTCGCAGTGAGTGCCGATGGTTCGCGCGCGTACGTTGCTGCGGGCGCAGTGCATGTCCTCGACCTTGCCACCAACGCGGTGATCACTTCGTTCTCACCGGGTGAGGGGGTGGGCGCCGGTCGAATCGTCCTTTCACCGGACGGCACACGTGGGTACATCACCGCGAGCGAGATCTTCGGTGGAACCGTTGTGGTCGCGGACCTGAGCACCAACACGGTGATCTCGGCGCCGGGATTCGGCTCGCTCCCGGGCCAGCTGGCGATCTCGCCCGATGGTGCCCGCCTGTACGTCGGCGTGCAGGCGACCTGGGTCGACACCGGCTACGGCGCCGGGTTCTTCCCCGGCCGAACGGTGCGCATCCTCGAGACTGCGACGAACTCGTGGGCCGCCCAAATCGACCTCGGTGCCGCAGGGAGCAACTGGTCCCAGCAGAACACGCCATCGGGTATCGCCGTCACCCCCGACCGGAGCGCGGTGTACATCGGAGTTCCGCGCATCGGGAACGTGGCGATCGCAGACTTCAACACGAACGCAGTGAGTTCCAACCTGGCCGTCGCGAGTCCCGGTGTCATCGCGATCGCGCCCGATCCCGGCGCAGTCATGGCGCCGTACGTGGTCAACGCGGTTGACGACAGCGCGCAGTCCACCACGCTCGGCGGCTTGGCGGTACCGAATGTGTTGTCCAACGATCGCTTCGGCGGCTTGGTCGCACGACTCACACATGTCTCTCTCACTCCGTTGTCATCCACAGACCCCGGGATCACCTTGAGTGCGAACGGTGCCGTCGATGTGGCCCCCGGTGCTGCGGTCGGTACCCACACGCTTGGTTACCGGATCTGTGAGATCGCCAGCCCGTTGAACTGTGACGACGCCAACGTGACGATCGGAGTCCGCGACTCCTACGTGATCGACGCGGTGGCCGATACCGCAACATCACTCGCAGCGCGTCAAGTGATCGCCAACGTCCTGGCCAACGACACGCTCAACGCGGTGACCGCCACCACCGCAACGGTGCGCCTGACCCAGGTGGCCTCCACCAGTGCGACGATCCAGCTCAACCCGAACAACGGGTCGGTGTTCGTCTACGCCGGAACGCCCGGAGGTTCCTACACGCTTCGGTACCGGATCTGTGAGATCGCGAGCCCGGTGAACTGTGATGAGACCGACGTGGCCATCACGGTGCTGCCCAACGTGGTCGATGCGGTCAACGATGCGGGGACTGTCACTCGAAGTGGCGGTACTGCCGTGGCCAACGCCTTGGCCAACGACACCATCGGTGGCGTGGTTGCCACCACCCTGAGAGTCACGCTCGCCCAGACGTCGTCCACCAGCGCGGGTGTCGCGTTGAACGCCGCCAACGGCGCGGTGACGGTGGCCGCGGCTACGCCCATCGGGACCTACACCGTGGGATACCGGATCTGCGAGACGCTCGTGGCGTCGAACTGCGACACTGCGACCGTGACGGTCACGGTCAACCCGTACCTGATCGACGCGGTGAACGACTCCGGCCGCGGCGCTTCGAAGTACGCGAACACGATCGTGGCGAACGTGCTCGCCAACGATCGGCTGGCAGGACTGGTCGCCACCACCGGCACCGTGAAGCTGACGCAGGTGTCCTCGACCAACCGCTATTTGAAGCTCCAGCCGCTCACCGGCGCGGTCGTCGTGACCCAGAGGACGAGCTCGGGGATCTTCACGTTGGTGTACAAGATCTGCGAGAAGGCGAACCTCACCAACTGCGACACTGCAACGGTCACCGCCGACCTGAGCGGCGGTCTGTAACGAGCCCCGGCCGAACCGGCCCCGAACTGCCGAGTTCACTGGCCCCGCAGCCACCGTATCGGTGGCTCCGGGGCCAGCGAACAGGTCCGGCCGCGGGTCGGGACGTCGCGGCGTCCGGAGTAGCCCGGGAGCGAGGGACGAGCGACGCGGGGACGCAGGACGCTCGCCGCGCTGCGGATGCAGCGCAGAAAAGTAAGTGGAGGTGGGGGGAGTCGAACCCGCCCAGGACGGTGCTGACCGCTGACGACGGATGATGGCGGATGCTGTTTTCGCTGGTCAGGGTCGGTGCGCGCTGCTGCCCGCTGCTAGTCCCTCGCGCACCCTCGCGAAAAGTCTGTGACCAATCCGTGACCAGAGAGGAAGCATCGAAATCGGCGTCAGTCCCACCGCCGATGCCGGGCCACTACCGCAAGAAGAACTCAGCCACACCCAGGCGTACGGCAATGTCCCCATTTCGCAAGCGAGCGGAGGAGCGCCTGGCGCTCTCACAATGCGTAGACCAGTCTCAGCGTGAGCGATTCCCCGTGAGCCTGGCGGCGCACTCCCGAGCTGGCGTTGCGTCGTA
>JANPMG010000017.1:0-7338 GCA_031422675.1 Acidimicrobiia bacterium
TGCGGCCGGGGTCGGTCTCGCCGCGTAGAAAGTGAGAGAATCCCTCGGTGACTCAGGGGTATGTGCATCCGGCTTTTGCTGAGGTCGCGACCGCGTTGCGGTCGACGTTGCGGCACAAGCGGGGCGGTGGTGGGGCCGCCGCCGTGTACCACCACGGCGAGAAGGTGGTCGACATCTGGGCCGGGACTCAGGACCATATCGGCACGCGCTGGGGTGAGACCACGACCGCCATGAGTTTCTCGACGACGAAGGGCGTCGTCGCCACCGCGGCGCATCGCCTCGCGAGCCGCGGCCTCCTCGACATCGAGGCGCCGGTAGGCGAGTACTGGCCGGAGTTCAAGGCCGCGGGGAAAGAAGACATCCGGGTCACGAACCTGCTGGACCACTCGGCGGGTATGCATCGGGTGCGCGGCATCATCGAGAACGGCGCGCAACTCATGGACTGGGACCGCACGATCGACGCGCTGGCCGCGGCCGAACCCGCGTATCCGGCGGGCACCAAACACGGGTACCACGCCATCACCTACGGGTTCCTCGTGGGCGAGGTGCTGCGACGGGTGACCGGTCTCAAGGTGGACGAAGTCATCCAGGCCGAGATCGTGGCGCCGCTGGAGCTCGACGGCATGTCCATCGGTGCTCGCGGGCCCGCTCGCGAACGGGTGGCTGAGCTCATCACCTCCTGGCCCGACGAAGCCCGTACGCAACGGATGGTGTCCCGTCTCGACCGATTCGGACGATTGCAGATGTCGCTCGACGCGTTTCTCGTCGACGACGTCGGCGAGCTCATCGAGAGCGGAGCGGTCTACGACGCCGAACTCCCCGCGCTGAACGGCTGCTTCACCGCTCGGTCGCTCGCTCGGATGTACTCGGTGTTGGCCACCGGCGAGTCGGTGAACGGCACGCCGTTCATCTCGCCCGAGACGCTGCGGACGGCCACCACCGTGCGCACGACCGAACGGGACGTGGTGCTCGGTTTCCCGATGCGCTGGCGGCTCGGATATCACATGGCGGCGACGACACGCGGCGGACGACCGCAGGGCTACGGCCATTTCGGACTCGGCGGCTCCGGCGCCTGGGCCGACCCCACGCTCGAACTTTCGGTGGCGATGACCTGCAACCGCATGGCGGGCACGCCGGTGGGGGACCAGCGGTTACTCAAGATCGGCGCCGCGGCCGTGAAGTGCGCGCAACGCCGGTAGCGCGCGCCGGCGCGTAGGGTCTGGCGCTTCACATCGTTCGGGGGGAATCCATGAATCGCCAGCGTCTGCTATCTGTCCTGCTCGTGGGTGGGTTGGTGACCCTCGCCGCGTGCAGCAGCGACGGCTCGAGTGCCGCGAAGCCGTCGTCCACAACGAAGCCAGGGTCGACGGCAACGCCCGCCAAGGCGCCAGATCCGGCCTCGGTCCCCGCGGCGAAGTCCGCCGGGTGCGGCGCCGCCGCCACGGGTGTCACCGCCGGCCAGTCCAAGCCGACGATGACATCGAGCGGCGAATCCCGCTGGTACTACCAGGACGTTCCCTCGGCCCACGATGGCACCACCCCGGTGCCGTTGGTACTGGACTTCCACGGCTACAGCGAGGGCGCCGACGTCCATCTCCAAATGAGTCAACTGACGAAGCTGGGCGCGACCGAGGGTTTCGTGACCCTCACGCCGATGGGCACCGGCCCGGTGCCGCGCTGGGACGCCGCCCTGGGTTCGAAGGACGTGACGTTCACCGGAGAGATGCTCGATGCGGTGGAGGAGAACCTCTGTATTGACACGAATCGGGTGTTCGTCACCGGTCTGTCGAACGGTGCGTTCATGACGTCGGCCATCGCGTGCGCGCTCGGTGACCGGGTCGCCGCGGTGGCGCCGGTCGCGGGCGTACGCGACATCGCCGACTGCGCGCCGGAACGGCCGGTGCCGGTCGTCGCGTTCCATGGCACCGCGGACGGCTTCGTGTCGTTCAATGGCGGACTCGGGGAGGAGGCGCTGGACCTGCCCGCGCCGGACGGTTCGGGAAAGACGTTGCGGGACACCCTGACCCCGGACCAGCTGAGCGAACGCTCCGCCACCGACGCCGTTCCCGCGATCATGGCGGCGTGGGCGAAGCGCAACGGCTGCGCCGCCGACACCACTGAGAAGCAGGTTGCGGCCGATGTGGTCGAGGTGAGCTACGAGTGCGAGCCCGGTGACGACGCCGTGCTCTACCGGGTGGAAGGTGGCGGCCACAGCTGGCCGGGCAGTCCGTTCTCGCAGTCGATCGTGTCCATCGTCGGCCCGACCACGATGAACATCAATGCGAACGAGATCATGTGGGACTACTTCATGGCGCACCCACTCTCCGGCGTTGGGAAGAACTCCGGGTCGTGAGTCTCGAGCTCAAAGACCGGGCTTCCGTCGCCGTCGATGCGCTCGCCCGTGACCTGATCGAGACGTCCCAGGCGATCCACGAGCACCCGGAACTCGGGTTCGAAGAGCACTTCGCGGCGGGGCTGCTCGCCGACGGACTGGTGCAGGGCGGGCTGACTGTCGAACGGAACGCGTTCGGGATCGACACTTCCTTCGTCGGTCGGATCGGGGACCCAGCCGGGGTGCACGTCGTGGTGTGTTGTGAGTACGACGCGCTCCCCGCGATCGGTCACGGGTGCGGACACAACATCATCGCGGCGGCGGGCCTGGGCGCGGCGCTCGCACTGGCGCCGATCGTCGAAGAGCTCGGCGGCCACCTCACCGTCCTCGGGACTCCGGCGGAGGAGTTGGGCAAGGGCGGCAAGATCGAACTTCTCGCGCGCGGTGCGTTCGACGGCGCGGACATCGCGATGATGGTGCACCCCTCGGTGGCCGACGTCGGCTGGGCTCCGCACATCGCCACCACGCACCTGAAGATCGAGATGGAGGGCAAGGCTGCGCACGCGGCCGCGGCCCCCTGGGAGGGGGTGAACGCGCTCGACGCGATTGTGCTCGGGTACACCGGTGTCGCCGCGCTGCGTCAACACCTTCGTCCCGGAACCGAGAAGGTGCACGGAATCATCACCGACGGCGGTACTGCGGAGAACGTCGTGCCCGACTATGCGGCGGCGGCCTTTCAGGTCCGAGCGGTCAAGGAGCACCTCCTCGATCCGCTCCAGGAGCGGGTGCTCAACTGCTTCCGCGGCGCGGCAACCCAGACCGGGTGCACGCTGCACGCGCGCCGGACCAGCACGTATCAGGAGTTGTGGTTCAACCGCTGCCTCGCCGACGCGTACCGATCGAACGGTGAGCGACTGGGCCGTACGTTCATCGACCCGGAGATCATCCCGATGTCGGTGGCGGGCAGCACCGACATGGGCAACGTGTCGAAAGTGGTTCCGTCGATTCACGCCATGATCCGTATTGCGGACCTCGACGTGCCGGGTCACTCGGAACGGTTCCGGGAAGCCGCGGCATCACCGGATGGGGACGCCGCGGTCGTCGACGGCGCAAAGACGTTGGCCATGACCGCGATCGATGCATGGACCGACCCCGGTCTGCTGGATGCCGCGCGCGCGGAGTTCGGCGCGCTCCAAGCCCGCGAGGCCTGACTTGGGTTATTCGAGGGTCGCGTAGTTGGTCGAGCGGTCGGTGAGGCGTTCGCCTGCCACCTGGTCGACGCACTCCGCCAGGTCGCGCAGGTATTCCTCGATCACCGGTGCGTTGCCCGCACTCACGGTGGAGTGCAGCGCGTCCGGCGGCTGCTGTCGGTCGTGGAACCAGCCACGGCGCGCGAGGGCATCACCGATCGCGAAGACGTCGAGCGCGGGATCGGATGCCACGATCGAGTGGAGATGCGCACGCGGGTCGCCGGGCACGGCGAGACCGGGGATGGCGCGCACACCGGCACGCATCCGGTCGGCGGTCTCGATCGTGGTCCGGGTGAGCCGCCGGTATCCGTCGAGGCCGAGATGGTGCAGGATCGCCCACGCCGTCGCCATCGGTAGCGCGGGACGCGTCCCCTGCATGTTCGGTGACGCGTAAAATCCGCCGAGCCAATCGTCGAACACGAACGTCTGGTATCGCCGCAACGCCTTGGTGCGGTGGAGGATGATCGACGCGCCCTTCGGTGCGTAGCCGAGCTTGTGGATGTCGGCGGAGATGGTGGTGACGCCTTCCACTCGGAAGTCCCACGGTGGCACGTCCATTGCGAGCTGTTCCATGAAGGGGAGGACGAACCCGCCCATGCACGCGTCGGTGTGGAAGCTCGCGCCCACTTCGAGCGCTAGCGCTGCCAACTCGGGAATCGGGTCCACGATGCCCTGGGGATACGCCGGCGCAGATCCGACGACGAGCGCGGTGTTGGCGTTCACGAGTGCTGCCGCCGCGTCCACATCGGCGCGCCAGTCTGCGTCCACCGGGACGCGGTTGACCTTGATGTCGAAGTAGTGCGCGGCCTTGTGGAAGGCCGCGTGCGCGCTGATGGGCAACACCATCTCGGGTTCGGTGACCCCGCGTTCGGCTTCGGCGCGCTCGACCGCGGCGCGGACTCCCATCAAGATCGACTCGGTGCCACCGGACGTGAGGAACCCGGCTGCGTCCGGCGCGCCGTGGAGAAGCTCGGCGGTGATGCCCACCACCTCGGATTGGATCTCGCCGAGGCTCGGGAACGCGATGGTGTTGAGTGCGTTGTCGTGGAGGAACATCAGTGCGGCCGCTTCCACGGCCTCGTGCGCGGCCGGCCCCGCGTCGTAGACCATCCCGAAGGTGCGGCCCTCCTGCCACCGAACGTCGTTGGCGCGTTTCGCAGTGAGGGCGGCAACGATCTCGGCGGTGGTCTGACCATGGTCGGGAAGCAGCACGGGGTGAGTGTAGGCAGGCACCGCGCCGCCGGTTTGGTGGCGGCCGGTACCCTGCGCCCATGTCGGCACCGGTCGTGGAACTCGATGGCGCGACCGTCCACGGCCGCGAGGTGGACCCGCCCGGCGTGCACGCCTACCTCGGGATCCGGTTCGCCGAGCCACCGGTCGGGCGGTTGCGGTTCATGGCGCCGGTGGCGCACGAACCGCGCGGCGCCATCGTGGCCCGGGGGTTCGGGCCCGCGGCGCCACAACTTCCCGGAATGGGGCTGGTCCCCGGTGATGTCACGCCGACGGCGATGGACGAGGACTGTCTGTTCCTCAACGTGTGGGCGCCGTCGTTGCCCGGACCCCACCCGGTGTTCGTCTGGTTCTACGGCGGATCGTTCTTGAGCGGTGCGACGAGTGATCCCACCATCAACGGCGCGCGTCTCGCGGCGCGGGGGTCCATGGTGGTGGTGAGCGTGGCGTACCGAGTGGGTGCGCTCGGGTTCCTCGGTGTCGGTGACACCAACTGCGGGCTGCGGGACCAGCAGTGCGCGTTGACCTGGATCCAGCGTCACATCGGCGCGTTCGGTGGCGACCCACAGAACGTGACGATTGCCGGCGAATCGGCGGGTGGCGGTTCCGTGGTGCACCTGCTGGCCGCGCCGGGCGCCGCGGGACTTTTCGGTCGCGCCATCGTGCAGAGTGGAGCCACCGACTACACGCGCACGCGTGCCGAGATCGATCGGGTCACCGAGATGTATCTCGGCGCGCTCGACGGCGACGATCCGCGTGCCGTCCCGTGGGAACGGATCATCGAAGCCCAGGGGCAGGCCCTGATGCCGCTGATGATGGAGATGGCACGGATGCCGTTCCATCCGTGCGTGGACGACGATCTGCTCCGCGCCCGGCCGGTCGACGCGTTGACCGCGGGGGTCGGTGCCGACGTCGATCTCGTGATCGGGACCACCCGGGACGAAATGCGACTTTTCCTCATGGAGCCGACCCTCGCCGAGGCCCAGATGCGCAAGCGTGTCGATCGCTACCTCGGTTATGACGGCGCAGCGGTGGTGCGCGGGTATCAGGACATCGTCGGGAACGACCCGATGGACCTGTGGGCTGCGATCATGAGCGACCGCGAGATGTTGCTCCCGGCGGCGGCCGTCGCCGACGCCCACGGGGGGACCACCTACTGCTACGTCTTCACCTGGGCGGTCGCGCCCCGCGCCGACGGCTTGGCCTTGCGGGCGTGCCACGCCGCCGACCTGCCGTTCACGTTCGACACCCTGGACCAGCTGGGATGGGACCGTTGGACCGGTGCCGACGCGGAACCGGCGCGTGCCGCCGGGCTGGTGGAAGAGATGCAGGACGCGTGGAGCCGGTTCGCACGGACCGGTGATCTCGGCAGGGACTGGCCCGCGGCGGGGACGTCCTGGGTACGCCAGTTCGGGGGGGAGTCCGGCGAGGACGCCGAATCGGGCGCTCGGCTGGCGGTGTGGCGATGAGTCGCACGTTCCGGTTCCCGACGATCGATCGCGTCGTCCACGGTCCGGGTGCGGTCGCCGACGTTCCGGGCTTCGTCGAAGAACTCGGCGCGCGCCGGGTGATGATCGTGACCGGCCGCACGCTCGCGGAACAGTCGAACCAGATCGCCGAGCTGACCGCGACCCTCGGTGCCGCGCACGCCGCGACCTTCGCCCGCATGCGCGCCCACGCCCCCCGTGCCGACGTGGACGACGCGATCGCGCTCGTGAAGGAATGCGGTGCCGACCTGTTGATCGGGTACGGCGGATCGAGTGTGACCGACGCGACGAAGATCGTTGCGGTGCGTTCGGGCCCCGACGCAATCCGCCAGATCCACGTGCCGACCACGCTGTCCTCCGGCGAGTGGACGCCGGCATCGGGCATGACCGGCGATATCGCCGGGGTGAAGACCTACGTGGTGGACCCGCGGATGGCGCCGACCGCGATCGTCCTAGATCCGGTGATCACCCTCGACACGCCGATGGAACTCTGGCTGTCCACCGGCATGAAGGCGATCGACCACGCGTGCGAGGCGATGTGGGGACCGCGCGCGCATCCCGTCACCGACCCGCTCGCGACCGAAGCGATCCGCACGCTGGTGCGAACGCTGCCGCGCACGTACGCCGAGCCCCACGACCTCGCCGCGCGCGAGGAGTCACAGATCGCGGGCTGGATGAGCATGGCGGGGGTCGTGAACGTGCGGGTCCACCTCTCCCACACCCTCGGTCATCAGATCGGCGCACGCTGGGACGTTCCGCACGGCCTGACGAGCGGCATCACGTTGGCCGCGGTGATGCGTCACCTGGTGGGGGAGAACCCCAACGGGGTGGCCCGGGTCGCGGCCGCGTTCGACGCGCGGAGCTCGGACGCGGGCGCCGACGCGATCCACGCGCTCGTCGAGTCACTCGGGCTGCCCACCCGACTGCGCCAAGTGGGCGCGGACCCCGCCGACTTCCCGGCCGTTGCCGCAGCCACCCTCGCCGCCGGGAAGGCCACCGGCTACGTCCCGTCGGGCGGCGTCGAATCGATCGTCGCCCT
>JANPMG010000018.1:0-5933 GCA_031422675.1 Acidimicrobiia bacterium
CAGGAATCGGACGGGGACGGGATGGTCGAACTTCAAGCCGCGCCACTGCTCGACCCGCGCCGGCAGGTCGCCGAGGCGCGCATCCCACTTCGACGGGTACGACGATCCGGAGTCGAGGACACCCGAGCCGACCAGTCCGCCGACGAGCGCGACCACGGCCACGGCCGCACCGGTCACGATCCACACGCGCCGTTGGGGACGCGGACGGGTGACACCGACTCCGCCGCTCGACGGCAAGAACTCCGAACCCGCAGGCGGCGCGGCTGGGAACGGCGAAGCGAAAGCCGGCGGCGCGGGTGGAATGGGCGACGCGAAAGCAGGCGGCGGAAATGCCAGCGGCGCAGTGACCGGCGGAGGAGGGGGCGGCGGCGAGGCGGGACCGGCAGTAGATCCGTTGGTGCCGGCGCGAGCGCACTGCACGCAGGCCGCTTGCTGCGCGGGCACGAGGTATCCACACACCGGGCACTTTCGCCAGGTGAGGTCCGCGTCGGTACTCACCGCCTGTCCTTCCTGCCCGGCGATCGGTTCCCCGGTCGAAGGGAGTATCGGCGGCGGATGCCCGGACCTGAGGTCAGGGCCACGCGATCCCGAACTGGGTGGAGTCGACCACCCGTCCGGTGAACCCCGTGTTCTCCGGTTGGGCCAGGAACAACGCCGCCGGGACCACCGCATCGGGACTCGTCCACCCGGTCCAGTCGTGGTCCGGACCGAGCTCCAGAGTCGACAACTCCGTCTTCACCGCCCCGGGCCGCAACGCGTTGATCGCGATCCCGGCGTCCACCAACTCGGGCGCCAACGCAGTGGAGAAGCGTTCCATCGCCGCTTTCACCGTTGCGTAGATCACGTACCCGGGCGGCATGAACGGTGTGGCCTCGTGCCCGGCCCCACCGGACGAGACGTTGATGATGCTGCCGCCGCCGACCGCGCTCATGTGCGGGACCACGGCCCGACACGACAGGTACAGGCTCCGCAGGTTGACCCGCACCGACGTATCCCAATCGGAGACCGCGGAGTCTGCGAAGGTGGTCCGAGTCTGGGCCATGGCGTTGTTGATCAGGACGTCGATTCGACCGTATTCGTTGGCGGCCGTCGCCACGAGGCGTTCGAGGTCGTCGGCGTCGCCGATGTCACAACCCACCGCCATCGCCCGGCCGCCGGTGGCTTCGATCGAGGCGACGGTTTCGTTGACGGTCCCCGGCAGTCCCTCCGCCGACGCGGTCACGCTGCGGGCGGCACAGACGACGGTCGCGCCGTGCGTCGCCAGTCCGACGGCCAGACCCTTGCCGATCCCGCGCGACGCGCCGGTCACGATCACCACCCGTCCGTCCAGTTCCATCGCCGGACGTTACCGGCGATCCCGCGCCCCACCCGGGGCGCAAGTCGCTCAACCCAACGCGTCGCCGAGTGCCTCCAACGAGGGTACGAAGTAGAACGCGCCGGTCACGGGACGGCTGAAATCGGTGAGTCGATCGTGAACCGCGTCGCCCGACTGCCCAAACATGCGCCGGAGCATCTTCTCGAACCGGCTCGCGTCGGCGCTGAACGCGACGAAGTAGAGGCCGTGTTCACTGACGGTGCCGTAGGGAACGCTCCGGCGGTAGATCTCGAGTTCCTCGCCGTCTTCCTCGATCACAACGCGCGCGATGTGAGCCGTGGGCGGCTTCACATCGTCGTCCATTTCGATGCTGTCCGCCTTCGTCCGGCCGATGACGTTCTCCTGCTCGCGGTCGGACAACGCGTGGAACGCGGCCAGGTCGTGCACCCATCGTTGCGCGATCACGAAGCTTCCGCCGGCACCTGTGCAGCCCTCCGCGATCGTCGCGACTTCGAAGGCCTCCTCGACGGCAGGATTCTCCGTGCCGTCGAGGAAGCCGGTGAGATCGCGGCTGTCCTGGTACACGAACGCGTCGGTTTCGGCGGCGAGGACCGCGACCGGTGCCAGCAGAGCCGTGATACCGCGCGCGATGTCGAGGAGCACGTCGTCGCCCGTGCCGTGGATCCAGATCCACACGTCGTGAGGGATGTGAGCCACGCCCTCGATCTCGGGCATCGCCTTCAGGTCAGCCGGGGTCGCGCCGGGTGCGGAGCGCCGCCAGAGATCCGCACCGAATCCCACGACGATGTTCACGCCACCGGCGGTGACCGACGGTTGTCGCAGCCCGGCCAATGCGTCGTGCACGGCGTCCGGCTTCGACTCCGCAAGGAGATCGAACTCCAAGAAGCGATGCGCGCGCGTTCCCTGGGCGAAGATTCCCGGCTGTGGTGTCGACACGTGAAACGCCCTTACGGTTGGTGGTTGGCTATTGGTTGAAGTCGAGCTCCGCCCGTCACCCGGACGTCGTCTCCAACGAGGAGTACTCGGCGAGAAAATCGAAATCCTGGTCGCGGTGTAACACCGGGATAGTGGAACGGATCGCGACCGCCGCGATCAGACAATCGTTCAGGGCACGGATCGTTCGTCCGGCGCGACGACAGTTCCGATACAGCGCTGCCGCCTGTTCGAAGTCGCCGAGGCCGACCGTCGGAATGAACTCACAGCGCGCGAGCAACCGTCGCAGCGCGACAACGTGAGCGTCATCGCGTGCCCCCGCGAGCACCTCCATCACGATCACATCGGTGGTCGCCGTCGGCGAGTCCGTTTCGATGAGCGTCCGGACGCGCTGGTGGGTGGTGCTCTCGGTGGCTCGGAGGAACTCGACCCACGCCGATGTATCAATCAGTGTCACGCCAGCAGATCCGAGCGACTCGAACGAACTTCCTCCAGGTCGCCAGACCAACCGCTGCCCTGCATCGCGAGTGCTTCGTCATCGGTCATCGCATCCGCGATCAGTCGTCGTAACGCGAGGTCCACCGCGGCTCGCTTCGTCGGCGCGCCATACCGCCGCATGACCTCAGTCACGAGGCGGTCATCCAGCTCGATGTTGGTTCGGCTCATGTACACCATGATACACCATGAGGTGTAGTCCCTCGGCCGGCCCGTTTGGCAGACTCGGCCGATGGATGCATCGACGCTCGCCGAACCCGCCGCGTACGCCTGGCCCCAATCGGTGGTCCCCGGCGCGGTGGTGGGTATCCACGCCGCGGGGCCCGGAACGCCGGCTCGGATCACCGTGGCGCGCATCGGCGCGCGCCGGGAGGTGGTCTGGACCGGCGAGTGCACCCTGGAACCGCATGCGGTCCCCGCGGACGCGGGCGCCCACGGCTGCGGTTGGCCGGTCACGCTCGAGATCCCGGTCGGAGCCGACTGGCGGAGCGGCTACTACGAGGTGGCGGTGGCCACGAACGCGGGACGGCGCGCGCACGAAGCCGTCGCGTTCTTCGTCGTTCGTGCCGCGGCGGTCGACCCGGGCCGGCCACTCCTCGCGCTCGCCACCAACACGTGGAACGCGTACAACGACTTCGGTGGTCGCAACCTCTATGAGGGCGGTACCCACGTGTCGTTCGTTCGTCCGCTGGCCAACGGTCTGCTGCGCAAACCCGCGGGTCCCGGCAGCCGGGTGACCGTTCTCCATCCGCCCGACCCGCGCATGACGGATCACGTCACGTACGTGCGCGAGCATCACATGACCCAATGGGCCGGGTCGGCGGGGTGGCCCAACTACGAGTTGCCGTTCGTGCAATGGGCCGAACGCAACGGCTACGAGTTGGACTACGCGCTCAACGCGGACCTCGAAGATCCAACGGCACTCGACGGCCGACGCCTGTACCTCTCGGTCGGTCACGACGAGTATTGGTCCGGGCCGATGCGCGACACGGTGGAGGCGTTCACGAAGGGCGGCGGCAACGCAATGTTCCTCTCGGGCAACACCGCGTTCTGGCAGGTACGCGTGGAGGACGACGGCGCGACGATGGTCGGGTACAAGGATCGCTTCGAACGCGATCCGGTGTTCGGAACCGATCGCCAGTCCGAGCTGACATCGATGTGGTCCGACCATCTGACCGGACGCCCCGAGAACCACATGACCGGCGTGAGCTTCGTGCGCGGTGGGTACCACCGCATCGGTCGCGCGGTTGCCTCCGGGGCCGGTGGGTACACCGTGTATCGGCCCGACCATTGGATCTTCGACGGCACCGAGACCACCTACGGCGACCTCATCGGCACGAAGTCCGTGATCGTCGGCTACGAGTGCGACGGCTGCGACTTCACCATGCGCGACGGGATCCCCACCCCCACCGGGAGCGACGGAACTCCGGCCGATTTCCAGATCCTCGGAATCGCGCCCACCGAACACTTCACCCGCACCAACGCGCCGCGGCCGCCCAAGCCCGAGAACATGAGCGAGATCGAGTTCATCGCGTGGCGAGCGTTCGGCGAGAAGGGCCCGGACGGTGTGGCCGCCCTCGAACACGGCCACTGCATGATGGGCGTCCACGAGCCCGGCGGATTCGTCTTCACCTCCGGCACCACCGATTGGGCGTGGGGCCTCACCGGCCAGGATCCCGTCGTCGAGCAGATCACGCACAATCTGCTGGATCGCGGACTGAGCGGACCCTCGGAGTCGGCATGACCGAGATCAGTGGACGGTGCGACTCGCGGTTCGCCGAGGTCCGCTCGATCCTCCACGCGAACATCGAGTCCGGCGCCGACGTCGGCGCGTCGGTCGCGGTGATGATCGACGACGAGTACGTCGCGGATCTCTGGGGTGGCTGGGTGGATCCCGAACACACCGCGCCCTGGACCGAGGACACGATCGTCAACGTGTGGTCCACCACGAAAACGGTGACCGCGCTCGCGGCGTTGATGCTGGTGGACCGCGGTCTGGTCGACGTCGACGCACCGGTCGCGTCGTACTGGCCCGAGTTCGGCACCAACGGCAAGGAGACCGTTGCACTACGTCACCTGCTGTCCCACACCTCCGGTGTCTCGGGATGGGACCAGCCCGTCCAGCTCGCCGACATCTACGACCCGGTCGCGTCGTCGGCGCGGCTCGCGGCTCAAGCACCGTGGTGGGAGCCGGGGACGGCGTCGGGGTATCACCTGGTGAGTTACGGCCATCCGATCGGCGAGATCATCCGCCGGGTCGACGGACGCGGTCTCAAACAGTTCGTGGCCGAGGAAATCGCCGGACCCTTGAACGCCGATTTCCAGATCGGTGCCCGCCCCGCCGACGCGGACCGCATCGCAAACGTGATTCCACCGACGCACGTGGATTTCGCCGGCGCCGAGATCGACCCCGACGGACCCGCGATCAAAACCGCCCTCGGTCCGCTGATGCCGCCGCCCGCCGCCAACTCACCCGGGTGGCGCGCCGCTGAGATCGGCGGGGCGAACGGGCACGGCAACGCGCGTGCCGTCGCCAAGATCCAGCACGCGGTCGCGAACGGTGGCGCAGTCGACGGCGTCCGCCTGCTCTCCCCCGCCACCATCGAAATCATCTTCCGGGAACAGGCCGACGGCATCGATCTCGTGCTCGGTCTCCCGCTCCGGTGGGGCGTCGGATATGCGCTGCCCCAACCCGATACCTTCCCGTACATCCCCGACGGCGCAATCTGTTTCTGGGGTGGTTGGGGCGGTTCGATGGTGATCGTCGACACCGAACGCCACCTCACATTCGCATACATGATGAACCGCATGGAGAGCCGGATCATCGGCTGCCCCCGCAGTGAGGCCCTCATCGCGGCCACCTACCGCGCCCTCGCCTGACCGACCCGCCTAACCGACCCGCCCGCCTCAACCGAACCGGAGAACGCAATGACTCGACTCGGATATCAGATCCCGAACTTCACCTACCCCGGCGTGCGCGATGCCGACCTGTTCGCCACCGTCGCGGCCCAGGCCGCGGCCGCCGATCGCAGTGGCTTCGACACCGTGATGTTGATGGACCACTTCTTTCAACTGCCCATGCTCGGTGACCCGGACGCCTACATGCTCGAGTGTTACACCACCCTCGGCGCGCTCGCGCGTGAGACCGAGAACGTCCGGCTGGGCGCGC
>JANPMG010000019.1:0-4567 GCA_031422675.1 Acidimicrobiia bacterium
TCACCGTGACGCAGCTTCCGGGAACCCCACTCTCGCCAGCCGACCTGCGCCTGTTGGATGACTTCGCCGCGCAGGCCGGTCTGGTGTTGCGCAATGTTCGTCTGACCGCAGAGCTCGCCAGCAGCCTCGAAGCGATCTCGGCCCAAGCCACCGAGATCCGCGCCTCACGTCGGCGAATTGTCGACGTGCAGGACGCGGAGCGCCGGCAAGTGGAGCGCGACATCCACGATGGCGCGCAGCAATATCTGGTCGCCCTGATGGTGCAGCTTCGTATCACCGCCACGCTCGCCGGTCGAGATCCGGACCGCGCGCAAGCAATGGTTGCGGATCTGCGCCAAGTAGTGCGGGAAGCACTCGACACACTCGGCGACCTCGCCCAAGGGATCTATCCCCCGGCACTGACTGCGCACGGCCTCG
This sequence comes from Acidimicrobiia bacterium, assembly GCA_031422675.1. Lineage (GTDB taxonomy): Bacteria > Actinomycetota > Acidimicrobiia > IMCC26256 > JAENVU01 > JAENVU01. The sequence goes on from JANPMG010000019.1 coordinate 418, forward strand.
CCGCCGCGCTGCGCCGCCAGGAGACCAATCCCGTCGTGCGGGTGTCGGTCGAAGAGCGGAATGTGGGTCGGTACGCCATCGAGGTCGAGGCGGCCGTGTATTTCTCCTGCCTCGAAGCGCTGAACAACGCGTCCAAGCACGCACCGGGATCCAACGTCGTGGTGCGCTTGGTCGAGGAGGACGGGCATCTCGCCTTCTCGGTGCAGGACGACGGCTCGGGATTCGATCCCGAGGAGTGCCGGGCGGGATCCGGTCTCGGCAACATGGCCGACCGCGTCGCGGCGCTCGGCGGCATGATCGACATCACGTCGGCACCGAGCCGCGGCACGATGGTCTCCGGACGCGTCCCTCTGGTGACAAGCAACGAGAACGCGTCGTGAGCAGGCCTCACCGGCATCTCGGCGGAGCGGTCTTCTGGTGCTGCTTCGTGCCGTACGTCGCCGGCATCGTGATCTTCCTGATTGCCGGTATCGCGCCGTCGGTCATCAAGGAGTTCGGTTCGCTCCACCGAACCGTGCACGACTACGCCAACGACGCGCTGCTCGCCGAGAGCGATGTGAGCATTCGACTGGAGAACCCCGACGTCGCGAGACCCCAGCGGCTCGTCATCCACGGCCGAGGCGAGCGGCTTCCGGTGTCCGCGGGCTCGATTGCTCCGGGCGAGCGGTGGGCCACCTTCCGATTTGTCTCCCCGCCAGCCGGCTCCTACTCGATGACCGCGGTCGGTGATCCCGACCGGTCGGGCGAGATCAGCTTCGCGGACGACGGCGCGCGGTCGGCGACGATCCGGGTGCCTCACGGCCGTAATCGATTCGAGCGCATCGGCGCCACCGGATGGCCGGAAGTGGCGCAACGGGTGGCGGAGGCGTCCCACCGCGCGGACCACGGTGCACGGGTGACACTCGAGACGCTCTTCAGCGTGCTGAACCTCGCGTTGGGGCTCATGTTGGTTGCGCGCCGGCCGCGCGATCGCACCGCGCGGCTGCTCGCCGTCGCGATGATCGGGACCGCGATCACCTTCAACCACCAAGCCCACAGCACCGTTCGCGACTACCTCATCGGCGATTGGTGGTTTGCGCACGATCTGGCGCACCTCCTCTCCGGCGTCGCCTATATGTACGCGGTGATCGTGTTCCCGGACGGGCGGCTCCTGCCGGACGGGCCGCGCCATCGCGGGCTTCTCCGCGCGGCGTACGGCGTCGCGACGCTTCTGCTCGCGGCGACGGTGCTCGGCGGGAGAGTCGAAGGGCATCCGGGCCAGCGCTTCTTCACGGTGCTCTTCGGGTTGCTCATCCCGCTCGTCGGTGTCGTCGCGCAGAGCTACCGGCTGCGGCGCGCGGTGGACCCGGTTGTTCGTCAGCAATCGCGTCTCCTGCGTTGGGCGCTGTTGCCTCTCCTCATCGGTGGCGTGACGTATCTCATCCTGACGCGCATGCTCGGCAGCGACTCCGTGGAAGACGTCGGGTTCGCGGTGTTTCCCGTTCTCTTCGTGCTCGTGCCACTCGCGATCATCATGGGAATTCTCCGGTACCGCCTCTGGGACATCGACCTCTTTGTCAACCGCGCCCTGTTATCGGTCGGGCTGGCGGCCTTCATTGGGCTCGTCTACGTCGCCGTCGTCGTGGTCCTCGGTCAGGGGCTCGGTCCGGGCGGTTCGACCGGACTCAAAATCGTTGCCACCGCGATCGTCGCCGTGGCCTTCGAGCCGGTCCGGGAGCGTCTCAGTCGTTTCGCCAACCGCATGGTCTGGGGCGACCGCGCGAACCCATACGAGATCATGGCGGAGACCAGTGACCGGCTCGCCGCCGCGATCTCCATCGACGAGATCCTGCCGAGCATTGCCCAAGCTTCGGTCACGGGCGTCGGCGGTGTTGCCGGCCAGGTCACCGCGTTCCTGCCCGGCGGGGGGCGCAAGACGGTCGAATGGCCCGAGGCCGGCATCGTCACGTCCTTCCCGTTCGTGATGCCGGTGACCTACCAAGGCGAAGCGGTGGGCGAAATCGGAGTCGCGACCGTGCGCGGCGAACGGCTACGACCGGAGGCGAAAGCACTGCTCGCGGCCCTCGCCGGTCAGGCCGGTCTGGCGGTGAACAACGCTCGTCTGGCCATCGAACTCAAAGCCCGTCTCCAGGAGATCTCCGGTCAAGCGGCCGAGTTGCGCGCGTCGCGGCAGCGCATCGTGACCGCCCGACAGGTGCAGCGTCAGCGAGTGGTGCAGATCATTCACGACCAAGTCGAGATCCGGCTGGACCGAGCCGCAGAGATGCTCGACGAGCTCGAGCCCTTGCTCGGTTCCGACGTCGAGCGGTCTCGCGAGTGCGTCGATTCGCTCGTGGACGAGTGCGGCAACGCACTCGGGGCGTTGCGTGAACTCGCCCGCGGCATCTTCCCCGCGATCCTCGCCGATCGAGGTCTCGCGGCGGCATTGGACGCATACGTGCTCCGCGCCGACATGGCGAACGTCGATGTCCGCTTCGACCGGGTGGACGCCACCGACCGGTGCGACCCCCAAGCCGAGGTGGTCGTGTACTTCTGTGTGATCCAAGCGTTGGCGAACGTCGGCGCGTATGCACCGGGCAGTTCGGCCGTCGTGCGAGTGCGCGTCGAGATGGATCACGTGACCTTCTCCGTCGCCGATGACGGACCCGGCACCGACCCGCAACGGCTCCAAGCGGGAGGCGACGTTCGAGACATGCGAGATCGCGTCGAAGCCGTGGGGGGCGAACTCGACGCATTGACCACACCCGGGGAAGGCACGGTCATCTCGGGTTCGGTGCCCGTCGCACCCTGAGAAACCGCGCCGTACGGGTTTCGGCGCACACGGTGCGCAACCAGCCCGTCGACGCGGGGCTCACCGAGGAGATCAAGCGCCGCGCGTCAGTTCGACCAATCGAGCGGAGCTGCGGGATAGGAATCGCTCAAGCCCTTGAGCGCGAGATCGCGGACCTCGCCGAACCCGAACCGATCCTGGGTGACGGTGCGGACGTCGTCGGTGACGAGGACCTCGCCGCCGACCGCGGCCGACGCGACCCTGGCGCCCACGATCACCGTGCGGCCGAAGAAGTCGTCGGCCTCTCGAATCACCTCGCCGCGATGCACACCCATCCGAACGTGCAGAGCACCGACGTCCTCGGGCCAGTCGTGGGCCGCGAGTGACCGCTGAAATGCGACCGCGAAGCCGAGCGCGTCGGCCGGATCACGAAAGGCGAGCATGAAGCCGTCGCCCTCGCTCTTCACCTCGACGCCTCGGTTCACGAGGAGTTCGCGGCGCAGGATCGCGGTATGGACCCCTAACAGCTCGTGGGTCCGGCGGTCACCGAGCCGGTCGGTCATGGACGTGTAGCCGACGATGTCCGAGAAGCAGATCGTGACCTGTCCGTCGTGGTCGGCGTGCTGGCCGAGTTCGGGCCGATCGATAGTGACGTTGGCGGAGAGAATGTCGATCGACGCGTTCGCCGGCATGCCACTCGGAACACCCTGAAGTTCCAACTTCGCGGCCATCGCCTGTTCGAGCAGCCGGGTCATCCCCAGCAAATTTGCGCGTTGCACGACCTCGTTCAGGAGTGTGCCGGCCCGCTCGACATCCCCGGCCTCACCGCGTCCGAGGAGCGCGAGCGCGAGGTCGTAGCGGCTGCGCGCCTCCCAGCCGGGCGCGCGCATCTGCTGGTGCTCGACGAGCGCGGCCTCGTGATCCGCGGCCGCCTCCGAGTGGCGCCCGAGCGCGCCGGCCACGAGACCGCGATACCGCACGAACGCGCCGTGGTAGGCGGCGGCAGAGATGCTCACGGCGTGGCCGCGGCCCTCGACGTCGGATTGCATCCACGCATCGAGTCTCACGAGAGAATCGTGGCTCGAGGTCGCGGCTGCGACCTCGGCCAGCATGCAAACGCAGTATCGCCATAGGACGTCGTCGGGGACGCCCTCGGGACTCTCGACGATGTCGGCCACGATCTCGGCCGCTTCGTCCCGCTTCCCGATCTCGCACAGGATCTGAGCGAAGCCACAGTTCCACGAAATGACACCCGGAAGATCGGTGACCATCCGGCGCGTCGCGTCTTCGAACGCCGCCAGCCGACCGAGCTCCCGATACACCGGAGCGAGACCGATCCCCACGTTGGCAGTCAGCCCGCGCGCGCCGCTCGACCGCGCG
>JANPMG010000020.1:0-13527 GCA_031422675.1 Acidimicrobiia bacterium
GGGACCGCCGGACTCGGGGGAACCCCCGACCGGACCCAGACCCAGATCACCGGAGCCCCCCAAGCCGTCACGGTGAGCGGGGGTGTGACCGTGACCCTCGACGCGTTGTCCATGACCGGAACGAACACGGGGCTTGGGGCGGGCGCCAGCGTCTACGGCGTGCGGGCCGTGGGCGCAAGCGGCTCGAGTCTCGCGAACGTCACGATCAGCAACTCGAAGGCCACGGCGGCCGACGCGATGGACGGCGCCAACTCGTCGAGTGTCGGCTCGAACGCGGCGAGTTCCGGGTGCAACGGCGGGAACGGCACTCCGTGGTTCACCGGTGACGGGAACGGCATGATCCCGAACCTCCCGAGTTGTGGGGGGAGCGGTACCGCTACTGCGGGCTTCGGCGGCGGTGGCGGGGAAGGGTTCGCCTTCTCAGCCGACGGCGGCAAGAACGGTGGGAACGGTGGTGGTGGCGCTGCGGGCGGTGGCGGCGGCTCCGGTTCGTTCACCTACGGCGCGCCCGGTGGCGGCGGGAACGGTGGTGCCTCCGGTGCCTCCGGGTCAGCTGGTACCAGCGGTGCCAACAGCGCGTCCCTGGCCGGAGCCACCTGGTCCGGTCACGGTGGTCTCGGCGGCGGCACTGGCGGTATCGGTGGCGGTGGTGGCGGTGGCGGCGGTGGCGGCGGCACCGGCTTCGGCGTCAACGGTGGCCGCGGTGGCGGCGGCGGCGGCGGCGGACTCAGTGGTGGTGGCGGCGGGAGCGGTACCGCTGGCGGCGCCTCGATCGCGGTGTACGCCTTCAACGCCAATGTGACCCTGACCGCGTCGGCGCTCTCGGCCGGCTCCGGTGGCCGCGGTGGGAATGGTGCCGTCGGCGGCAATGGATCCAACGCGGGCAACGGTGGGAACGCCTTCTCCCAGACCCTCGGCGGCAACGGTGCCGGTGGTGGTGCTGGTGGTGGCGGTGGCGGTGGCGGTGGCGGCGGCGGCGGGGCCGGCGGCCCTTCGTCGGCCGCAATGCGGGTCGGGAACGGCTCGATCACCATCTCGGGGGCCGGAAACCTGCTCACCCGCGCCGGATCCGCGGCGCTGCCCGGCACCGGTGGTCTCGGCGGCAACGGCGGAAGCGGTGGCAACGGAGGGGCCGACGGCGGAAGCGGGACCATCTGCACCCTGATCTGCGGCGACGTGGCCGTCGGTACTGCCGGCGGCGCGGGTCCCTCGGGTGGCAACGGCGCCCCCGGCGACAGTGGCCTCGTCTGCACCAAGTACGACGGTGGGGTTTGCACTCCCTAGTGGTCCGTCGCTGAAATATCAAGGGCGGATACGGTTGTCGTATGGCGACGACGATGAGTGCTGCTCGGTTGAAGGTCTCGCGTGCGGAGCGTCGGGAGTTGGAGCGTCTGGCGCGTTCGACGACGTTGCCGCACCGGACGGTTGTCCAGGCCCGCGGGTTGCTGTTGGCGGCGCGTGGTGTCGCGAACAATCAGATCGCTCGTGAGTGCGATACGACTGCTGACACGGTGCGACGGTGGCGAGCGAAGTTCGAGTCTGGTCGGGTCGGAGCGGTCGGTGCGATCGCGCCGGGTCGGGGCCGCAAGCCCGAGATTGATCAGGAAGTGATCGACGCGATCGTCGACGACACGCTCCACGCGGTCCCTGACGATGGGTCGACCGCATGGTCGTGTCGCACGATGGGCGAACGCCATGGTGTCGGCAAAGACACCGTCGCGCGGATCTGGCGGGCCCGGAATCTGCGGCCGTGGAAGATCGACACGTTCAAGCTCTCCAACGACCCGGACTTCGAAGAGAAGCTCGTGGATGTGGTCGGCCTGTATCTCGATCCGCCGGAACGGGCGGTGGTGTTCAGCTTCGACGAGAAGACCCAGTGTCAGGCGTTGGATCGGACGCAGCCGTCGCTGCCGATGAAGCCGGGTCGGGCGCGCACGATGACACACGACTCCAAACGGAACGGGACGACTGATCTGTTCGCCGCGTTGAACATCGCGACTGGTGAGGTGTTGCACCGGACCCGGAACCGTCACGCCAGCGCGGATGTCCTTGCGTTCTTCAAGTGGATCGACCTCCACGTCCCGGCCGATCTCGATGTGCATGTCGTGTTGGACAACCTCTCGGCGCACAAGGCACCACCCGTCGCCGACTGGCTCGCCCACCCGAAACGCGCACGGTGGCACCTGCACTACACGCCGACCTCGGCCTCGTGGCTGAACCTCGTCGAAGGATGGTTCGCGCAACTCACGAACCGTCGTCTCCGCGGCGGCAGCTTCGACAGCGTCGCCGCGCTCACCGACGCGATCGACGAGTGGACCGCACACTGGAACAACAACCCGCGACCGTTCGTGTGGCACACACCGGCCAAGAAGATCATCGCCAAGGTCCGCCGCGGACGCGCCGCACTCACCCACCAGATCAAATCCGCGACGGACCACTAGCCGTCGGCGTACTTCGGCGAGGTTTCGAACCGCAACCCCATCGAGGATCGGGGACTCATCGGGAGCCCCCGATCTCGCGCCTGGAGCGAGGTCCCGTGCTGCTCACGCGGTCACGTTTGATTCCAGCACTGAAGTGAGCGAACCGGGCATCGGGGAAGCGGGCCGCGCTGCACTCGAGAATCGCGGCGCGTCGCGACGACTTCTTCGCGCTCAGCTCGATGGAACCTCGCGAGCGTCGGCGGCACGGGACCACACATCCGAGCGCCAACGTCGGCGGCGAGGGCATCCTCATGGCCATGAACGCAGCTCTGCACCGCGGTCCGCAGCTCAGTCAGAGCGCCGCTCCTGCGGGTGCTCGCCGACCGCGCTGCTCAGGATCGAGGCGTATTGGCGAGGAACGGAACCGTGCGGCCGGGCGACGAGGCGGCCGCGAGCACCCAGGTGCCGAGCATCGTCGGATGCCAGTCGAGTACTTCACCGGAGAGGTCGGACCACGATCCGTCGGGCCGCTGCGCGTCCGCGATTGCTGCGACTCCGTTCGGTGGCAGCGGCCGACCGAGAAAGGCCAGCATCGCGAGCCGCTCGATCGCGAGGTCGTCGACGACCGTCATCTTCGCAACCTCGGTGCGGAGTGCGGTCACGAGCACTCGGGCGGTACGGACCGCGGTGATGTCATCGAAGCAATGTCGCTCCCACGCGAGCTGGAAGGCGAACGCTGCGTGCGTGAGTGGGTAGCCGCCGGCGCCAGCAAGATCGGTGACGCGTCGGGCCAGCGCACGGCCCTCGAGTCGGTCACAGAAGCGGGCGCTAACGATCGCTCGCTCGTAGCCGGGGCTTCCGGCGAGTTCGCCGCGAGTCGGACGGCGCGCAGTGGATTCGACAAGCCCGTCGGTGGCACTCCCCGTGCCGCGGCGGTCGCCCGCCACGAGCAGGCGCCGAGCGAGATTCCCGGAACCGTCCAGGGCTGCCAGTCCGTACCGTCGCGCCAGGTAGTCCGGAATCGACAACGACGCCGGGTCCATCTCGCCCCGCATGCCCGCCAGGGCGTCTGCGGCCCGCACCGCCGCCAGTTGCAACGACGGGTCCACCGGCGCCGCGCCACGTCGGCCACGCGGCTCCGCCGTGACCGGAGCCGCCGGACTGTCCGACGTGCTCGAATCCACCGTCGAGCACGCGGCCACCGCGGGCAGGAGAACGATCGCACCGGCGCGGGCCCAGGCTCGGGGGCCGCGCCGGTGGACCATCGACTTAGGGCGTCTGCGTGCCGTCGATGTAGCTCGCGAGACTCGAGGACGCACCCGAGACGCCGTTTCCACCGCTGGCTCCGGTCGTTCCGGTCGCGCCGTTCTGGCCCGCGAAACACCCGTTGCCGTTGGAGTTCTCACCCTGCGAGGAGTTCCCGCGAACTCCGGCCGCACCACCGCCGCCACCTCCGCCACCGGGACCACCCGAACCACCCGCGCTGGTTCCCTTGGTCAATGAGTTCGAACCGGAGAGGGTCACGGTGCCGGTACCGACTTCGTAGACCACGATGCTCGGCCCGCCGGCGCCGCCGCCGGAACCGCCGGAACCGCCGCCACCGGAACCGCCGCCACCGCCGCCGCCAGATCCGGGTTCCTGGCCCGTGTCGCAGTTACCGCCCGCGCCGCCACCACCACCGACGCCTCCTGCCGCGCCGGTCCCACCGGTCCCACCGGTCCCACCGGCGCCAGTCGTCAAGGTCGAGTTGGTCACGATGGCACTGGAGTTCCCAACGACGTAGAGGCCGAACGAGCCACCGCCGGCCCCGCCGGCGGTGCCGTTGGCGTTCCCGGCGCCGCCACCGCCACCGCCACCGCCGCCACCGCCACCGGCGTCGCCGATACAGCTGATGAAGCTGCCGCCGTCACCCGCGCCGCCACCGCCACCGCCACCGCCGTGGCCGTTGCCGGCCGCGCCGCCCACGCCGCCGGCGCTGCCGCCGGCCCACGTCGATGCGCCGCTCGCGAGATTCAGTGATCCCGCCGTACCGGCCGTACCGGCCGTCCCGGCCGTCGTCGGGGTGATGCGCCCACCACCTTGTCCAGCCGGGGAGTCGTTGCAGTTGCCGTTCGCCGCGCCGCCGGCGCCGCCGTTCCCACCACCACCGCCGGAAACAAGGCCGTTGGTGCCGGCGCCACCGGAGTTGTTGCCCTGTGCGCCGCCACCGCCACCGCTGCTGCCGTTCCGCCCGCCGATACCTGCGCCGGATCCACCGCCGCCACCGCCGGGACCCCCGTTGCCAACGGATGCGCCGCCGTTCCCACCGCCGGTTCCCGTGCCGGTGTTGCCAGACGCGTTGGTCCCGGCTGCGCCGTTCACACCCGCGGCCGTGGTGATCGTGACCCGTTCGAGCTGGGTCCCGGTCGCACTGTTGATCAGCCGGACGCCGTACACGCTGTCACCGGCTGCGAGGCCGGCATTGCCGGCGGACACGTTCAGCTGTTGGAAGGTGTTTCCGGTCTTGGCATCGACGAGCACTGCTGTCCCGTTGCCCGAGATGGTCACAGTATTCGCCGGTGCCCGCAGCCACGTGGACGACGAGAACCCGCCGGCCACGATCTTGGAGTTTCCATAGGCCGCACCTGAGATGCTCAACGCGCCGTAGCCACCGGCGGACACGGCGACCCACGTCCGAGCACCGCTCGACGCCGTTTGAAGTGCAGCGCCGATCGTGAGCTTGGGAAGCGCCGGGGTCAGTCCCGAGTTGGCGTCGTTACCGGTCGTGGCCACGAACACGGTGTTCGCCGGGTCGTAGTCGATGCTGAAGGTCTTGGACGTGCCGCCACTCACGTTGAGGGCGTTGTCGGTCCCGACGGCGCGCACGGTGTAGGAGCCACCGGCCGGGAAGTTCGCGGCCGGGAATGCGAGGCTCCACGACGCAGTGCCGGTCGCCGAGATCAGGTTCTCGGCCGCAGCTGCGAACGACGAGCCGTTCCAATACAGCCCGGTGTCGTCTCGCCTGATGCTGACGCTCACGTTGGCCACGCCGGAACCGGCATCGGTGGCGGTCCCCGTGATGGCGCCCGACCAGTTCTGGAGCGAACCGGTCGCGAACGTGAGCGACTCGGTCAGGTACAGCTGGCCGTTCACCGGAGCCGTCACCGTCACCGTGGGGGCGTTGCTGTCCACGGTGAAGGTGTTGGTGTTGCTGGTACCAAGGTTGGTGGCCCAATCACTCTGGGTTGCCTGCACGGTGTAGGTGCCGTCGGGCAGGGACGTGGGCGAGGTTGCCGCCCATTCCCCTGCTCCCACCGACCAGAGCGCGCCGGTGCGGGTCACCGCAAAGGTGCGAATGATGCTCACACCCTGCTTCACGGTGACGTTCACCGTGGTGCTGTCTCCCACCGCGTTCCCCGCCGCGCCCGCCAATGTCGGCGTGGCGTTCGGGGCCGCGGAGCCGTTCGCCGGCGCGGTCACGGACACGGTCGGGTCGACGTGATCCGTCAGCCCGGCCGCGGTCGCCTGATTGCTCGGCACGCTCGTGTTCGGGCTCGGTGCAGTATCGATCGCCCGAACCTCATAGCGACAGGTGGTGTCGACGTTCGCCACTGCACAGGTGTGGGTGAACGACGTGCCGGTTCCCGTGCCGGTCGAGGCCCACGTGGTGAACGCACCGAAGCCGGCACCCGTGTCGGACTGGTACCGGAACTCGTACGAGGCAATCGGGTAGGTGCTCGTGGCCGGAGGACTCCACGACAGGTCCACGCCACCAAGGTTGGTGGTGCCGTTCGCCACCGAGGTGGTGGCGGTCAGCGACTGCGGCGCGCCGAGGTTCGTGCCCGTCGCGGTCGCGATATTGGAGGCGGCTCCCGTGCCGAGCACGTTGATGGCCGAGACGCGGTACGTACAGGCCACACCCGCGCCGCAGGCCGAGTCCGCATAGGACAGCGAGGTACCGAGGGTCCAGCTCGTCGGCCATGTGGTGCCGCCGTCCAACGAACGCTCGAGGAAGTAGCCCGTGACCGGCTGACCGCCGTTGTCCAGCGGTGCCTGCCACGCGACGTCGACCGCGCCGATGCTCGTGCCCGGTGTGGCCGTCAGGTTCGGCGGCGCCGACGGCGTATTCGCGCCTTCGGCCGTCGCAGTGTTCGAATACGACCCGGTACCGGCCGCGGTGACCGCAGCGACCTGGTAGGTGCACGAGTTACTCGCACCACACGCGGTGTCGATGTAGGCGGTGCTCGTCGATCCGGTCGAGATCGGGGCCGAGAATGGACCGCTGTTCACCGACCGCTGGAACACGTAATCGGTGACCGGGTAGGTCCCGCTCGTCGATGGTGCCGTCCACGCCAGGTTGACCGCGCCGATGGTGGTCGACGACGTAGCCGCCGTCAGTGCCGACGGCGCATCGGGAAGGGTGGAGCCGCTCGCAGCCGTGGCCGCGGAGCTGGCACTCGAACCGGCACCGCCGGACCCGACTGCCACCACCTTGTAGGTGCACGAAACGCCCTGGCCGCAGTTGTGAGTGACCGTCTGAGGGTTGCCCGTGATGGTGAGGCCGGTGTCGGACCAGTTCGCGGTGTTGCCACAACCGGCGGTGGTCAGGCAGCGGTAGAGCGCCATCTGGACGACTCCCGCGCCCACTTCAGCCGGACCGTTCCAGGTGATCGTGACGCTGCCGGCGGGCGCGGCGGTCACCGCAGCGGCGTTGGTGACTGCGAACGGCGTCAGCCGCGCGGATGCGCTCCACGGGCCGGCACCAACTGCGTTGACCGCTCGTACCTGGAACGAACACGTGATCAGATCGGCGGGGCACGGGGTGAGCCACGTGTTCGTGTTCCCGAGCGCCACGATGGCGGCGCTCGCCCATGCGGGGTCGGGCTCATCACAGTTGCCCTGACACATGCGACCGTCGTAACCGGTGACCGGCGATCCGCCCACGTTGGGCGGCGCAGACCAGGTTGCGGTCACGGTTGGTGAACCGGTTCCGAGGTTCAGGTTCGCCACCGACGCCACCGTGGCCGTGAGAGTTCCGAGACGGCCCGGGGCGTTGAACGCGGTGCTCATGGGGCTCGAAGCGGGAGCCGCTCCGGCGGCGTTGGAGATGGTGACCTTGTAAGAACAGTTGTTGGTGCCCGGGCATTCGACGACGGCAGTCCGGGAAGAGGACGACAACGACGACGCCCCCGCGACGAACGGGCCGCCATCGGCTGCGACCTGGTACGAGTAGGTGATCGGAAGACCGCCGGTGTTGGTTGGTCCGTTCCAGGAGATCGTGGCCGAGGCGGCAGGCGGACCGGGCACGACCGACGTCATCGTCGCGCCCGTGGGCGCGGTCCAGAATCCGGCCAGCGCGTTGCTCACCAGACTGGTGCCCACACTGTTCACCGCGTACACGCGGTACTTACAGCCACCGAGAGGATTCGTGGAGGTACAGGACGCGGCGCGTGGACTCGACCCACTCGGGAACGAGAACGGGCCGAGCCAAGCCCCGGCGCTGTCGACCTGGACGTCGTAGAGATATCCGGTGATGGCCTTGCCGCCATTGCTGGCCGGAGCCGGTGCGCCGACGGTCATGATGCCGACGCCCGGGCCGGCGGTCACCGTCTTCAGCACGGGCTTGGCCGGTGCGGTCCAGACGCCGGTCGCGAGGTTGCTTGCGCTGCTCGTCCCGGCGGAGTTCGTCGCGTACACGCGGAAGTCACAGCTCGCCACGCCGCTGCACGGGAGGACCTTCTTCAGTACCTTCGCGACGTTGACCGGCACTCCGAAGGGCCCACCGTCCGTGGCCGTAGCGACCGAGTAGTTGAGGAGCGGCGCGCCGTTGAGGCTGAGGGGTGCGAGCCACTTGACCGTCATGTTGCCCGTAGTGGGGCCGCCGACGGCCGTCACCGACCGCGGTTCGGTCGGTGGTCCGACGGCTCCTGCCACATCGCCACCGATGACTGGCGAGAGCGCTCCCAGCGCCAGCGCAACCACTGCAACCGGCGTCGTCCAACGCCGGAAAACCTGCGAACCCGTTGACACGGTTCGACCCCCCTGAGACAGCCCGAAGAACTGCCGCGGAGGCTAGGACAGTGCGGGTTCGTTGTCCACGGTCAGCGCCGGATTTTCGGTCCGCGAGACCGCGGAGAGTGCCGCGTCGAACACCACCGCAGCCAAGACGCACACCACCACCTCCGCCGGGGTCCGAAATCGGGTACTCGCGTACCCGGTGGCCACCGTTCCCAGCACGATGAACACCGGCACGACAAGTGGGAAGAGGAGCCCGGCCCGCCGTCGCCGGAGCACGACCGCGCCCACGATGGCGAGGAGCGCGAGACCTTGGAACGAGTAGAGACCGATCCGGGCGAGCGACCGTTCGCGCCCTTCGATTGCGCTGTCGAGATTGATCTGGGTCTCGGGTTGGTAGAGCCCCACGATGGCTCCGAGCCGCGCGGCCACCACTCCGGGGAGATCGCCGAGGTGGTTCGAGATGTAGTCCAGGCCCGCCCGCCGGTACGCGGCATCCTGTTCGGACTCGTCGGCACCGGGCGCCAGTTCCCGTTTGCGGACGTCGTCGGCGCAGACGACCGAGTAGTAACTCTTCGTCTCGCCCTTCCACACCAGGTCGCAGTTCGTCGACGCGAGCAGCGCGCCGAACTGCGTGCTCAGGAGCTCGGGCTTCTCGAACCGGGTCAGATTGAACGCGAGCCAGGGCGCCATGACCACGGCGGCGCTGACCACTGCCACCCCCACGGCCATACCCCGGGCCCGCCGGGTCGGCCCCGGGGCCAGAACTGCGAGCGGGACGACGAGCAACGGGATGAGGAGCACCAGCTCCGAACGACTCAGCGCCCCGAGCGCGCCGGCCACACCGACGAGAACCAGCCAGGACCGGCGAGGATCGCGCCAGTAGCGGAACGCGAAGTACACCGCGAGCGCGGTGGTGAACATCGCCATGGACTCGGCCATGAGGGAACCGTCGGGCACCCAGACGTTGGGGTACACAGCGGCGAGGAGCGCGGCGATCACCCCCGTTCTCACCCCGCCCACCTCGCGCCCGATCAGCCCGACGATCACCACGGTTGCGGTGCCCAGCAGTGCGGACCAGACGAGGTGGGTGAGCACGCTGGTCATCCCGAGGACCGAAGGGATCGCGAGGTACAGCGTGTACAACGGCGGATGGGCGCTGGTGGGAATCGCCCGCTTCGGCGCGAACGGCCAGATGAACCCTTTGCCGTCGGCGAGCAGGTTGGCGCCTTCGTGGTACACGAAGGCGTCGCCGCCGAAGTCAAGATCCTGGCGGTAGCCGAGGATGTAGACGAGCCGGATCGCGAAGGCGAGGGCGCCGATCCCCGCGAGCGCCCAGGCGAACCCTCGAACCGTCCCTGGGCGCTTCATGACGCCAGGATCGTAGGTCAACCGACTCTGGGCTCGAACGCCGACTGGGCCCGGCGACCGCGACACGATTCGCAATGCGCCCCGCTGATTTTCAAGCGCGGACCGCGCAACCGCCGATAGCAAGTGATGCGGAGTCCACGGAGTGTCACATTCGGAGCGGCGCTCGCGATCGCCCTCACCGGCGCGATCTCGATCGCCGCGGGCCCGGCCGGCGCGGCGGTGGTTCCACCGGCATCGATCCCGGTCGACTGCTCTCGTGACGTCACTGCGGAACTCAGCACCTGGATCGCTTCGGTGCCCGACAACTCGGTGCTGAGCTTTGCGGCGAACGGTTGCTACCGCATCGACGGCACACTCGTGGTGGCCCAACGCCGCGGTCTGACCTTCGAGGGCAACAACGCCACCTTCCGCCAGGTCACCGACGGTTCGGAGCTGGTGAACCCGAAGAAGGTCCGGACTCGCAACATCTGGACGTTCGGTGGGAGCACCGACATCACGGTGCGAAACCTGACCACCATCGGCGCGAATCCGTACGCCGGCCGAGGCGAGCGTGCCTATCGGGCCAAGTTCGAGGCGCAGCACGCCTACCTCATCCAGGGCACGGACGGCATGGTCATGGACAACGTGGATGCGTACGACGTCTACGGCGACTTCGTGGCCCTCGGCGGTAACGTCTCGAACGTCACCGTGCGCAACTCGTCCTTCGCCCGCAACGGGCGTCAGGGCTGGTCGATCAACGGAACGAACATCGTCTTCGAGAACAACTCGATCACCGAAACCCGCCGGGCCACGATCGACATGGAACCGCCGTTTCCCACCTGGGCTTCGAAGAACGTCTACATCCGGAACAACGACATCGGCCCCGGGCGCCTGTTCTTCTTCTCGAGCGTCGGCGCCGCGGCACCCATGGACAACATCAACATCATCGGCAACCGTCTCCACAACAAGCCGCTGGTCGTGTTCGTGGCTCCGCCGAAGGGCACCCGCTCGAACTACCGCATCATCGGCAACGTGTCCGACGGCCGCGTCAGCGGTTTCGGATCGGCCATGGTCTTTCGGAACATCCGGGGGCTCGAGGTCCGCAACAACGTGGTGCCGACTCAGTGGAGCCATGGCCTCCATGGCGTCGGGGTGGGGGGAAGCGACAACGTGAGTATCACGAACAACACGTTCCGCGGCGCGGCCGGGTCACTCCGGGATCGCGGCGACAACACCAACATCTCGCAATCGAACAACCTGATCGGCCCGCTGCCGCTGGGAATCGAACCCGCAACCCGCGCCGCCGGTCCGACCCCGAAGCTCATTATGACGACGGTGCGGTGAGTCACTCATGAGGTGACGCCATTAGCGTCGCCGGAGTGAGTCCCTCCCGCACCCCGGTCGCGGGACGAGACGCGCTCGGAGCACTGCGGACCCGGCGGCGCGCCCAGCGTCTGCGCAACCTCGACTGGGTCGACGCGCTGTACCGCGCGTACGTCATCGGGATCTCCACGCTGGCCGGTCTGGTCCTCCTCGCCTTCGTGGTGGGTGATGCTCCGCTCAGCGCGCGGGCCGTGGCCGATGCGCGTGCCAACGGGCCCGCGATCGCCGGGCTCGTCGTCGCGTTGCTCGTCACGCTCGGCCTGCGTTCCGGCGCCCACGGTGGGCCGCTCGCGTTCGAGGCGGCCGAGGTCCATCACGTGTTCCTCGCCCCGATCGACCGCGGCGTCGTGGTGCGCACGAGCGCGTACCGCCAACTCCGCGGGGTGCTCGTCATCGGCGGGTTCGGCGGGATCATCGCCGGAATCGCGGTCTCGCCGCGGATCCCGAGCCAGTCGACCGCCGCGTGGATGGTGGCCGGGTTCGCATTCGGTGTGAGCGCAGCGCTCATCACCTGGGGAAGCGCGCTGCTCGCGGCGACGCGCCGGTGGTCTCAGCTCTTTGCACTGTTCCTCGGGATCGCAATGATCGCGTGGACCGGCGCAGACCTCGCGCTCGGAACCTCGAGTTCACCCGCCACCTGGGTCGGTCACCTCGCCGTCTTCCCGCTCCGAGCGTCGGGGCTCGCGGCCGCTGCGGTCGCCACCCCAGTCGCGCTCGTGGCCGTCGGCCTGCGTGGCGCCCGCCACCTCTCGCTCGAACCAGTCCTCGCTCGCGCGCAACTCGTGCGGTCGTTGCGGTTCGCGGCCACCGTGCAGGACCTCCGGGCGGTGATCACGCTGCGCCGCCAACTCGCCCACGAACAGTCACGCGCCCGGCCGTGGGTCCGGCTCCCGCCCGCAGCTCCCACCGGGCGCGCGAGCTGGCGGCGGGACTGGCACGGGATCGCGCGCTGGCCCGGCGCGCGCATCGCCCGGGTGTTCACCCTCGCGCTCGTCGCCGGGGCGAGTAGTGCCGCGGCCGTGCGTGGGACCACACCGCTCTTCGCGGTGGCCGCTATCGCCGCGTACGTGATCGCGCTCGACGCGATCGAGGGCTTGGCCCAGGAGGTGGACCATCCCGATCGCGCGGCCAGCGTGGCCGTCCCGGCCGGCGACCTCTACGTTGCCCACCTGGCGGCACCGGCCGCGCTCGTGGCCACGCTGAGTGTGATCGGGTTCGGCGCCGGAGTGGCAATGGCCGCCGCGATCCCGCTGCCGCGCGGCGTCCATCCGGTCTCACCGCTCGTCGGGGTTGCCGTCCTGCTCGCGCTCGCGGCGGCGATGCCCACGGCCGGCGCACTCTCGGTCTACCTCGGCCGGCCGGATCGTGATCTCGCGGTGGTGATGCTCAATCCGAGCCTCGGAGCCGCGCAACAGATCGCGCCGCTACTTGTGGTCGCGCTCGCATTCCTGCCGCTCGTCATCGCACGCGAGGTGGACCCACCCACGGATCCGGTTCGCGCTGCGTTCGCGGCGATGGCGCCTGCATTCGTCGTGGCGTTCGGGATCGGCAGCTTCCTGCGCAGTCGGAGAACGGACCTCGGATGACCACCCCGATCATCGCCGAAGGACTCGGCAAGACCTACGACGAACTCGCGGCCCTCAACGACTTCACCTTCACCGGCCGCGCCGGTGAGCTGATCGCGCTCGTCGGCCACAACGGCTCCGGGAAATCCACGTTCCTCCGCCTCGCCGCCGGCTTGCTCGAACCCACCGATGGTGAGGTCCGCATCGGTGGCGCGGCGGCGGGCTCGCTCGATGCGCGCGCCGAACTGTCGTTCATTCCCGACGAACCCGTGCTCTACGACGACCTGAGCGTGCGCGAGCACGTTGAGTACATCGGCCGCCTCCACGGGTACGACGAGTGGCCCGAACGAGGCGATGCGCTTCTCGACGCGCTCGCCCTCACCACCCGCGCCGACGATCTCCCGTCCCGGTTCAGCCGTGGCCTGCGCCAGAAGACGTCGCTCGTGCTCGGCCTCGTACGCCCGTTCTCGGTGCTCGCGATCGACGAGCCGTTCGTCGGCCTGGACCCGGCGGGCCAGCGAACGCTCACCGGACTGCTGCTCGAAACCGCGGCCGCCGGCGCATGCGTCATCGTTGCCACGCACCAACTCGAGTTCCTCGGCCACGCGTCGCGCTGCATCGGCCTCCGAGATGGTGAGATCGCCTTCTCCGGCGCCGTCGACCTCGCGCGGGTGCGCACCCTGCTCGGCTGATCGGGATCGAAACCCGCGATGATCTGCGCGGCCGATCCGTACAGTCATCCGATGCGTGTCCTCCTCGTCGGCGATCTCCACGGCAACACGGCGTGGTTGACGCGCACCGTGATCCCCACCGCC
>JANPMG010000021.1:0-53865 GCA_031422675.1 Acidimicrobiia bacterium
CGGTCGGGCTTCGGGGTGCGCATCTTGCGAACGGCGATCCCGGTCATCGCCACTGCGATCAGGGTGAACCAGATGAGCCGACCGTTGGGCGCGAGGAAATCGATTCCGAACCAGTTCCCCAGGTTGCGTAGAACGTTCGGCATGTACCGGTTCTCCTCCTCGGACTGAGCTGACATCCCCCTCGATGTCGGGCTCAGCGCCAACTTCCGGGCGTTTCTTTACCACGGTAGATCGCGGGCGTACACATCGTGCGATCAAGCGGTGGGCATTCTTGCCGATGGCTTCGGCGCGGTAGGTATTTCGCCCTGCATCCCGGGGCGTTGGGACGGGCGAGGTCGCGGCGTGAGACGATGTTCTCCGTGTCTGAATCTCACGATGGTGACCGGCCCGCGACCAGCCGTTCCGTGCCGGGTCGGGTCGATGTCCTGATCGTTGGCGCGGGACCGGCCGGTGCCGCCGCCGCATACTGGTTGGCCGAGCAGGGCCATTCGGTCCTTGCGGTGGAGAAGAAGACGTTTCCGCGTGAGAAGACCTGTGGCGACGGCCTCACCCCGCGTGCGGTGAAGCAGCTCACCGATATGGGCTTGGCGGATCCGTTGCGAGACTTCCACCGCTACGAAGGTCTCCGTTCGATCGCTCATGGGATCACTCTCGAACTGACCTGGCCTGACCATCCCCACTTCCCGTCGCACGGATATGTGGTGCGCCGCCGAGACCTTGACGCAATGGTCGCGGACCGGGCGGTCAAGGCTGGGGCCACGGTATGGCAGGGCTCCGAGGCGACTGCGCCGGTGGTGGAAGCTGGACTCGTCACCGGGGCCACGATCTACCGCAAAGAAACGGGTATCACCGAGACAATTCGCGCCAAATACATCGTCGTGGCCGATGGGGCGAACTCTCGCTTCGGCCGGGCGCTGGGTACCTCTCGGGATCGCACGTATCCCATGGGTATGGCGATTCGCGGCTATTTCACCAGTCCGTTCCATGATGAACCGTGGATCGAGTCCCATCTGGATCTGCGTGACCGCGACGGCAACCACATGCCGGGCTACGGGTGGATCTTTCCGGTCGGGGACGGCACGGTGAACGTCGGCGCCGGTCTTCTCGACACATTCACCGGGTTCAAAGCGGTGAACACCTCTCGACTCATGGACGCGTTCGTTGCCACCGCGCCCGCGCGGTGGGGTATTTCCGAAGCGTCCTCGTGCGGTCCCCCCACGGGTGGGCGCCTGCCCACGGGTGGATCGGTGCTGCCGAAGGTCGGACCCACGTGGATCGTCGCCGGCGACGCCGCCGGCTCCATCAACCCCTTCAACGGCGAAGGCATCGCCTATGCCTATGAAACTGGCCGAATGGTGGCGGAAACGGTCAGCGAGGCGCTCCTCACCGGCGACGGGCTGGCGCTGGCCCGCTACCCAGAGCGGCTCGACGAGATCTACGGGCTCTACTTCAAAGCGGCCCGCATCTTCGTGAAGATCATCGGCAACCCGGCCATCATGCGCGAGTTGACCCGGGTGGGAATGCATTCGCGCCCGCTGATGGAATGGGTGCTGCGGATCATGGCGAACCTGCTCCGACCGGACGAGATCGGTCCCGCCGAGGCGGCCTACGCGGCGGTCGAGGTGCTGGTCCGCGCGTTCCCGGAGCCGGTGGGCCCGCGTTCATCCGGGTTGAGTGACCGCCGGATCGATCCGATACGTGGGTAATGGCGACCGCAGGAGTTCCCGCCGGTTCGTTTGACGTTGGTCGCCTGATCCTCGTGAACGAGAACCTCGGTGGCCACGCCACCATGCATCTCCATATCTACCGGGCGCTCTCGGAGCATCCCGAGATCGATCTCGTGACCGTGGATCTCCCGCCTCGGACCTGGTCCCGTCGGTTGGCCGGGGTGCCGATACCGGGCCTCTCGCACTTCGACCTGGACCTCGCCTCGATCCGCGCGCAGCTCGCGCTGTCCTCGACCGCCGACCGGATGCTGCGAGCCGCGATCGACGCGGGACCGGTCGGTGCGATCCACGCCTACTCCCAGCACGCGGTTCTGCGTTCCACCGACGAACTGCATCGGTATCCGTCGGTCGTTTCCACCGACGGTTCGGCTGCGCAGAACGCCGTGCAGCTTCCGTTCCGTCGGCCCGGTCGGTTCACCCCCACGATGGCGCGCATCGGCGAGCACTTCGAGGACCGGGTGTTCAACGCCGCCACCATCGTCGTCGCCCAGTCGGACTGGTGCGCGGACGCGATCCGGGACCGATACGGGCTCGGCCCGGACCGGCTGCGGGTCATCCCGTTCGGCATCATCCCACCGGAGCCGCCACTCCCGGTCGAACGCCGCCTCGACGCCCTACCGGAGGTGACCTTCACGGGGAACTCCATGGAACGCAAGGGCGGACACGACCTCGTCGCGGCCTATCGCGCCCGGCTGCGCGGCACCTGCGTGTTGAACCTGGTCACGCCCGAGCCCGTTCCGGAGGAGCCGGGGATCCGGGTCTTCTCCGACTTCACGCCCGGCGATCCCCGGATGCTCGCGATGCTCGAACGCTCGGCGGTGTTCGCGCTCCCGAGTGAGATCGACAAGTCGCCGTACTCGGTGCTCGAAGCGATGTTCGCGGGTCTGCCGGTCGTGTCGACTTCGGTGGGCGGAATCCCGGAGATGGTGCTCGACGGTGAGACCGGCCTGCTCGTTCCTCCCGGTGACGTGCACGCGATCGCCGACGCCATCGAACGCATTCTCGGCGATGACGATCTGCGGGAGCGGATGGGACGGGCCGCTCAGGTCCGAGCGCACGAGCGCTTCGATGCCCGCAAGACCACGGCGGATCTCCTCACGGTGATCGGCGAAGCGCGCCAGATTCACGCGGCCTGACCGGGCGGGACCAGACCCGCGCGGCCCGACCGGCTCGATCCGACGCGCTCGGTCGTCGACCTATTGGCCCGTCCGTTCCGCGGTCCCATCGTCGGTGACGAGGCCGAGTTGGGTACGAATGGCGGGCGTGGGTTCGAGCGTGCGCGCGGCGCGTCGGAACACCGCGTCGCGGCTCGGCGCGTCGGACGCGTCGAGGCGCGCCAAGGTGCGCGCGAGCTGCGCGTGGCGTTTGGGATCGAAGCGGGCGACCGCAACGGGTGGCGCGGTCGGCGGCGGTCCGTTGTCGGCGCCGAGGTCTTCGTCACGCACGCCGAAGAACGTGGCGATGCCGATCGGTGAACCGTCGAGCCGTTCCGCGGCGATGTACGCCACCGCGACACAGTGCTTGCACACCGCTCCGTACGGGCAGGTGCACTTGGCCGTGATCGGGACTCCGGTGAGGAGTTCGCAGGCGTCGATCTCGTCCCGGAGGGCGGGTGAGCCGCGAGCCGGGATCCCCGCGGTGGGATCCGAGAGCGCATGTTCGAACGCGCCGATCAGTCGGTGGCGATGTTCCGGTGGGATCGGGCACGCAATCGTCACCGAATATGCGTCCGCCGACGACCCCTGTACCCGGGCGTGAATCCGACCGGGCTCGATGGTCATGGAGATCGTCTGACCGCTCCGCGCGTACGCGCGGCCGCGGGTGAGCACGCCGCTGTTGCTGCGTTCCACCATCCGCTTCACGATCTCCGCGCCAACCCCGCGCGCGTCGGTGGCGATGCGCGTGCCGCGGATCAAGCCGCTCGCCACGAGACCGCCTTCCACCGGCAGTGCCGGGCCCCAGTCGTCCCACCAACTCATCGTCGACCCACGGCCGTCATCGTCCCGTGGCTCCGGCCACGTCGAGCGCGATGAACGACGCGAGATCGTCGTCGTCCATCGCAGTGATGAGCGTCTCGGTGGAGGTCACGACCGACCCGGCGAGGGCGCGCTTGTTCTCGATCACGGTCGCGATGCGTTCTTCGATGGTTCCGGGACAGACCAACGTGTGCACCACGACCCCGCGGGTCTGACCGATGCGCCACACCCGATCGGAGGCCTGGTCTTCGACGGCGGGGTTCCACCAGCGGTCGAAGTGGATCACGTGGTTCGCGCGCACGAGGTTGAGTCCGGTCCCTCCGGCGCGCAGCGACACCGCGAGCACCCCCGGTCCCCGTTCGGCGCCGAAGTCCTCGACAATCGCGTCCCGGCGCGCCCGCGCCACGCCGCCGTGCAGGATCGGTACCGGGAGTCCGAGTTCGCCGGCGAGGTGAGGTGCCAACCGACGCAAGAAGGTTGCGTACTGGCTGAAGACGACGACGGCCTCGTCCTCGGCGATGATCTCGCGTGCAAGCTCGATGAGCCGCTCGAGCTTCCCCGACCGGCCCGTGAGGTCCGACCCGTCCGCCTCGATCAGGCTGGCGGGGTGATTGCAGATCTGTTTCAGCTTCGCGATACCGGCGAAGATGTGCAGCCGTCGTCGTTTGGCATCCTCGGCGCCGGTCACCTCTCCCAACATCGCGGCGGCGGTCGCTTCGTAGAGCGCCACCTGTTCCGGCGTGAGCATGCAGTCGTTGCGCACCACGATCCGTTCCGGCAGCTCGTCGACGATCCCCGGTTCGGCCTTTGTGCGGCGGCACATGAACGCGGCGATGCGCGCCCGGAGATGCGCGAGCTTCTCGTCATCGGTCTCGGGATCGCCCGTCAGTCGGTAGTGATCCGCGAACGATGACCGCGGTCCGAGCAGGCCGGGGTTGGCGAAGGTCATGATGCTCCAGAGTTCCCCGAGATCGTTCTCCACCGGGGTTCCCGTCGCGGCGATGTGGTGCCGCGCGTCGAGTGCGCGCGCGGCCTTCGCCGTCGCGGTGAGAGGGTTCTTGATCGCCTGCGCTTCGTCGAGCACGACGCGGTGCCAGGCCACGTCGGCCAGGCGGGCGTCGCGGCGCAACAAGCCGTAACTCGTCAGCACGATGTCGGACTCCGCAGCGGTCGGAACCGGATCGCCACGCGCGCCACCATGGTGGACCCCGACGCGCAGCGACGGCGTGAATCGCTCGGCCTCTCGGACCCAGTTTCCGACGACCGAGGTGGGGGCCACCACGAGCGTGGGCCCGGCGTGATCGTGCGCGATCAGGGCGAGCAACATCGCGGTCTTGCCGAGGCCCATGTCGTCGGCGAGGATCCCGCCGAGTTCGTTTCGTTCGAGCCAGACCAGCCAGTCGAGCCCGTCGTGTTGGTAGTGACGCAGCGGAAGCTGCATCGGTTCCGGGAGGTCCACCCGTTCGGCGGCGGTCGGTCGCCACTTCCCACCGAGCGCGCGGGCGAGCCACCCGCTCGGATCGATCTCCACCTCGAGGACCGTGGCGTCGTCGTCGGCGACTTCGGCGCCAATCTCCAGGACTTCGGCCGCGTCCACCTGGCCGAGCCGGCGAACGAAGGCCGCGATGCGCGCCCGTTCACCCTCGGCGAGCATCGTCCAGCGCCCGTCGATCGAGACGAGGTCGTGGTGCGAGCGCACGATCGCGTCGAGTTCGGCGGCGCCGAGGGGGCTGCCGTCGATTCGCACCTCACCCGTGAGCACCAGACTCGACACGTCGAGTCCGGCTGCGGCCCCTTGCACCGTGAGGGTCCGGCTCGCCGATCGTTTCCGTCCGAGACTCGCCGGCAACATGACGTGGATCCCGGCCGCGTCGAGCCGGGGCGACGCGCGCTCGATGAGCTCGACGACGTCGGCGATCTCGAGGTCCACCGGTCCGAGCCGGCGATCTCGCAGCGCCGCCCACGCGCGCCCGACCACGGGCCATTCGAGTGCGACGAGTCCGAGCACGTCCTCCACGGCGATGTCGAGCGCCATGGCCGCCGAGTGGAACGCGTCGTCGTCCTCGTCGTCGATGGCCACCATCACGGTGGTGGCACGGCGGGCCTGGAGGCACGGCGTGAGGACGAAGCCGTCGTCCCCATCCTCGAGCCGGAGCACGAGGCGGGCGCCGGCAGCCCGGCGCACGCCCACCCGGTCCACCCAATGCGCGAACGTCGGGGTGGGCGCCCGGCCGCCCAGCGGGCTCGGCAGCGGACCGATCTGTTCCGTCGCGAGCGAGTGCACGAGCACCGCGCCCAGTTCGTCGGCCTCGGCATGGTCGTGCAGCGCCCGGTCGGTGGCCGCCCGGATCCGCGCCGCCGAGTCTCGGCCTGGCACGGCGACCCAGCCGCTCGCCACGTTCGGAACCGGGCCGGGGAGGACCTCCCCCGTGGCAACGATGCGGGCCGCCTCGACGAAGAGTTCGAGGAGCGAGCCGAACGCCGGGGTCACGGGCCAGGCCGTCTGCAAAATGGCCCGAAAGGCGTGGACTTCGTCGACCGGCACCGTCCACCGCCGCTCGAAGCCGGTCGGCGCAACCCAGAACGATCGGAACATCGGCCGTGTTCGCGCGCCGATGATCGGCGCGAGTTCCGGTGGCGGTTTTCGGAGCAGTTCGTCGGGCTCGGCCACGATCCAGGTCTGGCCACCGTCGAGGCGGACATCGAGCACGACGCGCGTCTCGGTACTCACCCCGGACCGAGGAAGCGACTGTGATTCACCGACACCGAGGTTAGGGGTCACCCGACTCCGAGGACTCGTTCGGTCAATGGATCTGATGGTGCGCGGGTGACGACGGCCGGCTTGGCGCGTCCAGGTCGGCCTGGTTGAGATCGGCCCGGTTGAGATTTGCCCGGTCCGCCGCCAGTCGGCCGCTCGACCACCCCGCGGGATCTCGGCCGCCGCGGCTGCGTTTGAACGTGAGGTTCGAAAATGCCGAGTCGACTGCGGCGCGCACGGCCGCGTCGCGATGCGCCACGACCGGGACCAGCGAGCATCCCGCGTCCGACTCGGCTTCCGCCATGACGTGGGCGTTGATGGCGTCGAGTCGTTCGCCGATGCGATGGGCGTAGGCCGAGAGGAACGAACTCCGAAACCCGCGGCTACTTCCGTCCAGCGAGCTTCGGCTCGCGCTCTGCAACGCGGTTTGGGCTTGCACGAGCAGTGAGGTGAAGAGCAGCTCGGTCGCCGCGACGTCCCCGGCGAAGCCGATCACGGTGGAGAAGGCGTACGCCGGTTGGAAGACCGCTCGCGCCCCGCAATGCTCCGCCACGATCTGGCACAGCATCACCTTCGCATCCGCGTAGGGGTTGTCGATCGGGAGCCGGATGGTGATCGGCGCGTCCGGGTTCGCGGCGCGCGCGGCGAGCGTCGCGGTGTCGATCGAATGGCGAGCCATCAGCTCGTGCGCTTTCGCGGTGAACGCCTCGGCCTCGGCCTCGAACTCACTCGATTCGGCCTTCGCAAGCAAGGCCCGTACGCGTTCGAGCATCGGCGAATCGAACGGTGTGGTGAGGTCGATGATCGCATCGGGGCCCAGGGCGCCCGGCGGCGGGATCAGCACCGGAATCGGATGGAGCCGTCCGAGGATCGCGACGAGATCGATCAACAGGTCCACGCTGATACCCGATCGCGAGGCCGCCGCACGCACGATCCAATCGCGGTCGGGCCAATCGCGGTCGGGGCGCGGCATCGGACTGAGCGTTTCCACCTGGCGGATCCACCGCGCATCGAGCGAACGCGGGTCACGGTCGCGATGATCGTTGGCGATCAGTCCGGCCGCCAGCTTCGCCCCGGTCCTGTTGGTGCGCCGCGCGAGTTCGCGATGGAGTTCGGTCGGCTGCCAACCGGAGGCCCACGCCATGGGAACGAGCCGCAGCAAGACGCGTTGAGCGGCCGGCGCAACCTGGACCGGATCGAGTCGGGCCAGCACGGCGGCAGTCCGGTGATCGACCCGACCGTTCGTGGCACTCAACCGGTCGAGCAACGCTTCGATCTCGGCCGGGGAGGGCCCGGCCGCGTCGGCATCGACGGGTGAGAATCCTGCGCTCGGGAACCGATCGCGTCCGGCCGGTTGGTGTGGTTGCCGGTCCCGTCGGCGTCGTCGCTTTCCCATTCGCGCACCTTAGAACCCGGGTGCGACCAACATCTCGGCTCGTCCGCTTCGCGGGTGAAACGGCGCGCGGTCAGGTGACGGTGAACTCGTACTGCATCCCCTGGAACGCGTGGGGCTGGCCGTCGGGTCCTGCGACGAAGCACACCATGCCGTAGCGCCCGGGCTCGAGGTCGAGGGTCAGCGCCTCCTCGTCACCGCCGACCGAAGCCACTCGGTTCGACCAATCGCCGTCGAACAGCGGATTCGGGTCCTCTTCGCTCTGAAGCGCTTGTTCGAGGGTCGCCCCTTCGGCGAGTCGGCCCAACCGGGGAAGTGGGCTTCGGCTCCCTCGTTGATCGCGACGAACGATGTCGGCCCCGCGGCGATCGTCGGCGGGAGCTCGAAGCTGTACTCCCGCATGAGCACTTCCACCCGCGCGGCCTCGGGATCGATGTCGTAGGACGCGCCTTCCCCCGCACCGGAGTCCTTCTCGATGTCACAGTTCTTCGCCTCGAACGCGTCGATCTGTTCGATCGCCGCCTCCACCACGTCGTCGCCGAACGCGTTGTCCTGGGCAACCGGATCGCCCCAAGCTCATGAGTACTCCCCTCCACCAAGTCGTGGTCTGCGGCACCGCAGTACCCGGAGTCGAGGACCGTCAAACGTGCTTTCGCGCGACCGTCGCTCGGCGCGGAGAATCGGCGCGGCGTAGTGTCCGGTTCATGCCGGGGAGGGCGATGATGCGTAGGCAGGACGGAATGGCGCGGGGAACGGCGGGTCGCGGTGGAATCGTCGTGATCGCGGTAGCGTTGGCACTCGGGGCGATCCCGGCGGCCTCCGCGGCGGCGACCACCGCGGGTCCGGGCGCGGGCTCAGCCAGTGTGGGCGGGTCGGTCGACGGGCGCGCGGGCGAACTGGTCCAAGCGCTGCGTCGCCGATCATCCTCGCCCGCGTCGCTGCGCGCCGCCGGAGCCCCGTCGCAGGTCCGAGCCGGCGCGGTCTCCGGTCTCGGCACCGTCTCGGAGGCCGATGCGCTCGGTGATGCTGATTCGCGGGTCGACGTGTCGAACGTGTCGGCCACGATGGCGGAGGGGCGGTTTCGCTTCGGGGTCACGCTCCCGTCGACTCCGGATCCGCGCAGCGACCCGGGGTGGCAGGTCGGACTGAGCTTCGGTGCGTGGGATGTGGATGTCAACGCCGACGCCGCGTGGGACTACACCGTGGGGGTCCTCATGGACGGGGGTCGGTCCTTCGGGTTGGTCATCTCGCCCGACGGCAACCGGCTGTTCTGCAACGCGAACGCGGCGTACGCGCGTGGCAGCCGCACGTTCTCGGCGGTGGTACCCATGGGTTGCTTCGGGAACCCGGCGCGCATCGATTTCCGAGGGGGCGCGGCCTACGACGTCGACCCGTTCGGCAGCGAGCCCAGCCAGATCGAGGATCTGGCACCGGATGCGACGACGTTGCCGCTCACACGCGGACCGGGCACTGCCGGAACCGCAGCGGGATACGCGGTCAGCGGGTTCGGCAACGTCAGGGCGTTCGCGATCGGGACCGGCGCGCAGTCAGTCCGCGTGTCCAGGACGTTTCCGTTCGACATCGTTCGCGGTATTGCAGCCACCCCCGATGGCGGGCACGCGTACATCGTCGACGGGTTCGGCGGGCTCCACGGCGCCGACATCGGAACCAACTCGTTCACGGTCGAACCCGTGGGCGGGCCCTACTGGTCGGGTTGGGACATCGTCCGCGGGGTGGCGGTCGCGGCGTCGGGACGGGGTGGGTACGTCCTCGATGGCTTCGGCGGGCTTCACCCGTTTTCGGTGGGCGACGCGCGGGCCATGCCGGGCGCCTTTGGCGGCCAGTACTGGAACGGCTGGGACGTGGCGCGAGGACTTGCGGTGCTGCCGAACGGACGGGGCGGTTTCGTCCTCGACGCGTTCGGTGGCCTCCACTGGTTCGGCCTCGGCCGGGCCCGAGCCAAGCCCGTCATCACCGGTGCTCCTTATTGGCCGGGGCGAGACCTTGCTCGTGGAGTGTCCGTGCTCCCCGACGGAACCGGCGGCTACGTCCTCGATCGTTCCGGCAACCTCTATGCATTCGGGATCGGCGGTCCGCCGCCACCGCTGCCGGCCACACCGAGCCTGGGCGCACGGCGCGGCCTGACTGTGATCCCGACGGCGATACCGCTTCCGCCGCCGGTGGTTCCCTGACCCGGCCTGACCCCCGGGGGGGACCGCGCGGGGTGCGCTCACCAGCTCCGAACCGGTCGAGCGAGTTGACGCGCAAGTCGGAACCGGTCGTGGTCAGGCCCCATGCAGAATCGAGGGATCGCGAGGGGGTCGGTCGTGGGCGTCACCCGGCCGAAGCGGAACGTGAATCCGGCCCGGTAGCCCGCAGCTGCGCTCGCCCTTTCCGTGTCCAAATCATGGTGACCCGAGGGGTACGCCACGAGATCGACCGGCGAGTCGGCGATCTCCGCAAGCGCGGTCCGGGACTCGATGAGCTCCGCTCGGCGGACGTCGGTCGCGGCAGCTGGCAGTGAAACATGGGTCTTCGTGTGCGACCCGATGCCGACGAGCCCCGAGTCCGTGAGGTCGCCCAACTCCGCCGCCGTCATGGTGCGAGCCGCGCCCGGCCAGAACGCAGGATCCTCACCGAGCACATCACTCACCACGAAGACGGTCGCGGGAACATTGAGGTCGTGCAGGATCGCGCCCGCGTATTCGTGGACGCCGAGGAGTGCGTCGTCGAAAGTGATCGCGGCGAGTCCGTCCAGGTCGCGCCCGAGTGCGAGCCGATCGACGATCTCGGCGAGCGGCACGATCGTCATCCCCCAGTCGCGGATCCACCGAAGGTGGTCTCGAAACCGTTCGGGCGATACGTAGTAGTCCGTGCGGTTGGTGGGGTCTCGGCCGATGTCGTGGTAGCAGAGCACCGCCGCACCCCGACCCTCGGTGGGCAGCGCGCGCCCGAGGTGTACCGCCGCCGCGGCCGGTACTCCGCGGCCCTTGCGCACGCCGGTTTGGATTGGCGTCGTCATCGCCGGATGAGTGCCGCGAGACGGACGAGAACCCGAAACGTGGCACCGCAGTTCGATGCTCCGCCGTGCCCATCCGCCAAGATCGTGGCCATGCTGACCGTCCTTTTGCCGCCATCGGAGGGCAAGGCGCCCGGTGGAGTCGGCCCGGGGTGGCAGCCGGTGGCGGGTGAGTTCGCGGATCTGGCGCTCCAGCGCCGCCGCGTGGCGAACGCCCTGCGGCGGGCTCGCGGTGGCACTGCGCAATTACTCGGCGCCGACGGTGACCTGCTGAAGCGATCAAAGGCCGCGAACCGCTCGGTTCTCGGGAGCCCGACGCGGCCGGCGTGGCAGCGGTTCCGCGGCGTGGTATGGGAGGCCCTGGACCCCGAAACCCTGAGTCCCACGGCGCGCCGACGAGCCGAGGCGGGCGTGATCGTCCTGTCCGCAGTGGCCGGCTTGTCAGCCTGGGACGACCCCGTTCCCGACTTCCGGCTGAAACTCTCGGCTGCGCTCCCGCCGATGGGAAGAGTTGGGGCGTTCTGGAAGGAACCGCTTACGGAGGTCCTGAACCACCGCATCGAAGGGTCGACCGTGGTCGACCTGCTCCCGAACGAACATCGAGCCGCGTGGGTCCCGGATCCGGACCGCTACCGCTTGGTGCGGCCGCGACTCTCCACGCCCGATGCCAAACCCGCCGGGCACGCGGGCAAGGCGACGAAGGGTCGGCTCGCGCGCGCGCTGCTGGAATCCGGTGACGTCGAGCGGACCCTCGCCACCTTCGATCCCGGCGAACTGGTGCTCAGTACCGAGTGACCGAGCGACCGAGTGACCGAGCTGACCGGGTGCTCCGACGGCTGCGACCGGAGTGCGGCGCGCCCGGCGCGCTCATTTTGCGGTGCCGACGCGTCGGTCAGATAGCCTCGGCGCGCCCGGCCGGATCCGGGGCTTGCACGAGCAGGCACGACGAGTGAGGGGAGTGAGCGTGGCGCAGTATCTGCCCATCCTGGCGATGGTCATCCTCGTCATCTCGTTCGTCGCGATCTCGTTCCTGGCGTCGATCCTCCTGGGCGTACAGCGCCCCACGAAGGCGAAGACCGCGCCGTATGAATGCGGGATCGTGCCGGAGCAGGAACCGGTCGAGCGCTTCCCCGTCAAGTTCTATTTGGTCGCCCTGGCGTTCATCGTCCTCGACGTCGAGATCATCTTTCTCTACCCCTTCGCCACCGTCTTCCGGTCCCTCGGTGGCTACGGACTCGCGCTCATGGGCACGTTCCTGCTCGTCCTCATCGTGCCGTTCGCCTATCTGTTGAGCGTCGGCGCACTGGAGTGGGGCCCGATTCGCCAGGTCGGGAGTCGGATCGTGCGGCCGGTCCTGCGCGCTGCGGGCATGCCCGACGGTGTGGCCGAGGCGCCGAAGTCGGTCAGCGAACAAGTATCCGAGGCCGCGTAGGTCATGGGACTCGACTCAGTTCCGCACAACTTCCTGACCGGTCGGCTCGAAGACATCGTCCGATGGGCGCGCCGCAACTCGGTGATGCCCGCCACGTTCGGTCTTGCGTGTTGCGCGATCGAGATGATGGCGACGGGCGCCGCCCACTACGACATCTCTCGGTTCGGGATGGAGACCTTCCGCGCGAGCCCACGCCAGGCGGACCTCATGATCGTCGCCGGCCGGGTGAGTCAGAAGATGGCTCCGGTCCTACGTCAGGTCTATGACCAGATGGTGGAACCGAAGTGGGTCATCTCGATGGGTGTGTGCGCCAGCAGCGGCGGGATGTTCAACAACTACGCGATCGTCCAGGGCGTGGACCAGATCGTTCCCGTGGACGTGTACGTCCCCGGCTGTCCTCCGGGACCCGAGACCCTGTTGCACGGCATCATCACCCTCCACGAGCAGATCCGCACCGGTGAACTCCTGAAGCGGCGGGACGCGTCGCCGAGTGGCGGCGCCGGCATCGAGATCGCCATGGCCGACGGCGTTCCCGTCGACCTGCCCACCGTCGTCCCGGCGAAGGTCTGAGCACCGTGGCCGACCCCGCCGTGGACACCGCCGCCGACGCTCGTGAAGAAGCGCACAAGCTCGAACGCGCCGTTCCGTCCGACGAGGTGGCGGCCGCGATCTGCGCGAAGTTCCCCGACGCGATCTTTCGCGATTCGCACGGTCAAGCCGTGGTGTACCTCGATCGCGCGCACTGGGCCGAGGCCGTCACGTTCCTTCGCGACGACGAGCAGTTCAGCTCCTGTATGGACGTCACTGCGGTCGATCACCTCGGCGACGTCGATCGCGTGGCGGTCGAGGGCGTCACGCCCGAGCGTTACGAGATCGTGGCGAACTTCTTGTCGCACACGAGGAACCGGCGCATCCGGTTGATCGCCGAGCTGCCGGCGCCGGACCCCACAATCGCGAGCATCACCGCGATCTATCCCGGCATGAGTTTCGCCGAGCGGGAAGTGTTCGACCTCTACGGCGTTCAGTTCGAGGGTCACCCCGACCTCACCCGCATTCTCATGCCCGACGACTGGGTCGGCCACCCGCTGCGTAAGGACGATGCCCCCGCCCGGGTCCCCGTCACGTTCAAAGGCGACCCCGGCCCGCGATGAGTGGAGCGAACCCCGAGGACACCGACATCGAGCCCGAGGACACCGTCGCGGTCGCCGAGCAGGAGCGCCTCGAACGCCAGACCGATGAAGGTGAGCAGCAGCTCCTCACCCAGAAGTCCGAGATCGTCGTGACCGGCGGGCCCTGGCCCGAGGTCGCCGGCGAGAGCCAGACCATGATCATCAACATGGGCCCGCAGCACCCGTCGACCCACGGTGTGCTGCGCATCATGATGGAGCTCGACGGTGAGACGGTCGTACGCGCGAAACCGATCGTCGGCTACCTGCACACCGGGATGGAGAAAACCGGCGAGCAACTCACCTACGTGCAGGGCGCCACCAACGTGACCCGCATGGATTACGCGTCGCCGATCGCCAACGAGCTGGTGTTCTCGATGGCCGTCGAGCAGTTACTGGACGTCGAGGTGCCCGAGCGATCGATCTGGATCCGCATGCTCCTCGCGGAACTCAGCCGGATGGCGAGCCACCTGTTGTTCCAGGCGAGCAACGGCATGGACCTCGGCGCAGTGTCGATGATGCTCTTCGGCTGGCGCGAGCGTGAAGAAGTCTTGCGGGTCCTCGAGCTGATCACCGGGCTGCGCATGAACCACAACTTCGTGCGGCCCGGCGGCGTCGCGGCCGATCTGCCCGACGGCTGGGAGAACGCATGTCTGGATCTGTGTGATCTCGTCGAACGCGGCATCGGCGAGTACGACGACCTGTTGACGAGCAACCCGATCTGGCTCGAGCGCATGGTCGGCGTCGGTGTCATCACGAAGGACGAAGCGCTGGCCCTGGCCGCGTCGGGTCCGATCCTTCGCTCCACCGGGTTCCCGTGGGATCTGCGCAAGACCCAGCCCTACCTTGCTTATGACCAGGTCGAGTTCGACGTCATCTACACCGAGAACGGCGACTGCTTCGACCGGTACCGCATCCGCCTCTACGAGATCGCAGAGTCGATCAAGATCGTGCGCCAATGCGTGGACCGGATGCCGAGCGGCGACTACCGGGTCCAGGACAAGAAGGTCACCCCGCCGCCACGGGCGCGGATCAACGAGTCGATGGAAGCGCTGATCCACCACTTCAAGCTGTTCACCGAAGGCTTCCGGGTTCCGGCGGGTGAGACCTACGCCGTCGCGGAGTCGCCGCGCGGTGAGGTCGGTTGCTACATGGTGAGCGACGGGACGGGAAAGCCGATCCGCATGCACGTCCGGGGCCCGTCCTTCTACAACCTGCAGACGATGAGCACGATGATCGAGAACCGGATGGTCGCCGACGGCGTCGCCATCGTGTCGAGCGTCGATCCCATCATGGGCGAGGTCGACCGGTGAGCAGCAGTGGTGGTGTCGAGAGCGAAGCGGTGACCAGACGCGTCCTCAGCCAAGCCGGCAGCGAAGCGTGGCCTGAGCGGCCCGCGACGAAGTCGCAAGAGCGGGGAATCCGTTGACCTTCACGTCCACGAACCTCGCCCGCGCGCACGAGATCGTCGCGCAATATCCGAAACCCAAGTCCGCGATTCTTCCGCTCGCGCATCTCGCCCAGGATCAAGACGGTTGGTTGAGTCCCGATGCGATGCGCGAGATCGCTGCGCTGGTCGGCGAAACGCCGGCCGAGGTACTCGGTACGTGCAGCTTCTACACCATGTTCAAGCGCACGCCCTGCGGCAAGTACGTCGTCAGCGTGTGCACGAACGTCACCTGCCTCATCCTCGGCGGTCCCGAGATCCTCGAACACCTCGAGGCTCGGTACGCCGCCGACGCCGATGTGCACGTCGAGGAAGTCGAGTGTCCCGCCGCGTGCGGCAACGCGCCGTCGATGCAGGTCAACTACGAGTTCCACGAGCATCTCAACCCCGAGATCGCGGCGGCGATCGTCGACGACTACAAGAGCGGCGTCCTCACCGCTCGCGGCGTGTCCGGAGGGAAAGCGTGAGCGCGACGGAGACGCGGCTGGTGACGACGCGGCTGCGGGAGCGGCCGGAGGACTCGTGGACCTTCGACGGCGCGCGCGCGTCCGGCGCGTACGAGTCGCTCGAGCAGGCGCTGGGTATGTCACCCGAGTCCATCGGCGCCGAGCAGGTGGCGGCATCGGGCTTGCGTGGGCGCGGCGGTGCGGGTTTCCCGGCCGCCACCAAGTGGTCGTTCCTCGCCCCGGACTCCTACCCCCGGTACCTGGTGGTGAATGCCGACGAAGGCGAGCCGTCCACCTTCAAGGATCGGATGCTCCTCGAGCTGGATCCCCACGCGATCATCGAAGGCATCGCGATCGCCGCGTTCGCGGTCGGCTGTCATCTGGCCTTCATCTACGTGCGCGGCGAGTTCGCGCTCGGGTACGAACGCCTCACCGATGCGGTTCGCGACGCGCGCGAGAAGGGCTTTCTCGGCTCGAACATCCAGGGCTCGGGCTTCGATCTCGAGGTCGTCGTGCACCGCGGTGCCGGCGCGTACATCTGCGGTGAGGAGAGCGCGCTCATCGAGAGTCTCGAAGGCGAGCGCGGCATGCCGCGCATCAAGCCGCCGTTCCCGGCGGTCGCCGGGCTCTACGCGAAGCCCACCGTCGTCAACAACGTCGAGACGCTGGCCACCCTGCCCCACATCATCGCGATGGGTGGCGAGCGGTACGCGGAGCTGGGCGTCAACAAGTCCACCGGCACCCGCATCTTCTCGCTGTCCGGTCACGTGAAGCGGCCGGGCAACTACGAAGTCGAGCTCGGCATCACCTTCCGCGATCTCATCTTCTCGCCCGAACTCGGTGGTGGAACGCCGAGCGGTCGGCCGGTGAAGTTCTTCATCCCCGGCGGCGCGTCCAGTCAGTGGCTCACCGGATCGGACGAGCATCTCGATGCACCGCTGGACATGGACTACGTGCAGCAGACCTTCGGGGTCATGCTCGGTTCCGGCGCGGTGATGGTGTACGACGACACCGTCAACCCGGCGCTCGTCGCGTGGCGGTTGGCCAAATTCTTCGCGCACGAGAGCTGTGGCAAGTGCACTCCGTGTCGGGAGGGTGCCGGCTGGATCGAGAAGGTCCTGTATCGCATCTCGCACGGCGAGGGTCGGCCCAACGATCTGGACCTGCTGTTCTCCGTCGGCAACTCGATCTCGCCCGGCGTCCTGAACGCCCCGTTCACCCAAACCACGATCTGCCCGCTCGGCCCATCCACGGTGTCGAGTGTCGCGAGTCTGCACAAGTACTTCCGGGACGAAGTGATCGCGATGTGCTCGAACGGCCGCCCCTCGATCCCGGTGATCGCGTCATGAGTGACAAGAACGCACAGCGCGAGGCGTCGGCTCCGGACCTGGTCACGATCACGGTCGACGGCAACTCGGTGCAGGTGCCGCGCGGCGAGCTGCTCATCAAGGCCGCGCAGGAACACGGCACGTACATCCCCCGCTTCTGCTGGCACGAACGGATGAAGCCGGTCGGCATGTGCCGGATGTGTCTCGTCCAGATCGAAGGCGTGCGCGGTTTCCCTCCCGCGTGCACCACCCCGGTCGCCGACGGCATGGTCGTCAACACCCTCTCCGACGACGTCAAGACCATCCAGGACGGCATCCTCGAGCTGCTGCTGATCAACCACCCGCTCGATTGCCCGGTCTGTGACCGGGGCGGCGAGTGTCCGCTTCAGGACACCACGCTCGCGTTCGGTCCGGGCGAATCACGCTTCACCGAAGAGAAGCGTCACTGGGAGAAGCCGATTCCGATCTCGGATCTGGTGCTGCTCGACCGCGAGCGGTGCATCCAGTGTGCGCGCTGCACGCGTTTCGCCGACGAGATCGCGGGCGATCCGCTCATCACCTTCAACGAGCGCGCTGGCCACACCGAGATCGCCACGTTCCCGGACGAGCCGTTCTCGTCGTACTTCTCCGGCAACACCGTGCAGATCTGCCCCGTCGGCGCGCTCACCGCGAAGCCGTATCGGTTCCGGGCCCGGCCCTGGGACCTGAGCGCGGTCGAGACCAGTTGCACCACCTGTTCGATGCACTGTCGGGGTGCACTCGAGTCCAGTTCGAATCGGCTGGTGCGGTTGCTCGGTATCGACAGCGAGCCCGTGAACCACGGCTGGCTGTGCGACAAGGGCCGCTACGGCTACGAGGCGCTCCACCACGAGGATCGGGTCCACCACCCGATGATCCGCCGCGGTGGGGAGCTCGTCGCCTGCACCTGGCCCGAGGCACTCGATGTGGCGGCCGACGGTCTGCGCGCGGCACTGGCCGACGGCGGCGCCGCGAGCATCGCGGTGCTCGGAGGTGCGCGCGGTACCAACGAGGACGCGTACGTCTGGGCCCGGTTTGCAAAGGGCGTCCTGCGCACGGACAACGTCGACGCGCAGCTCGGTGACGGACTCCCGGCCACCGTTGCGCTCGGACTCCCGCACGCAACGATCGCGGACCTCGACACCGCACGCGCCATCGTCGTGCTGGGCGCGGACTTGAAAGAAGAAGTCCCGGTGCTCTATCTGCGCGCTCGGCGCGCCGCGGTCGAGCTGGGCGTCCCGCTCATCGAGATCAACGCGGCGGCCACCGGGTTGACCGAGTACGCGGTCGCCGGCCTGACCTACGCGCCGGGTGAGCAGGCCGAAACGGTCGCGGCATTCGTCGGCGCGCTTGCCGGCACCCCGAGCGGCAACGACGCGGCCGACGCGGCCGCGGCCGCGCTCAGTGGCCGCACCGGCCCGATCGTCGTGGTCGTCGGCCGCGCCAACCTCGCCGAGCACGCCGACGCCACCGTGGCGGCGATCGCCCATCTGGCCGAACTCGACGACCCCCGGTTCCTGGTCGCGCTCCGCCGCAGCAATGTGCGCGGCGCGCTCGAGCTCGGATTGACCCCGGGCTTCCTCCCCGGCCGGGTGGCGCTTGCGGACGGACGGGACTGGTACGAGGAGATGTGGGGTGCGGTGCCGGACGCAGTCGGGATGGACGCGCTCGGGATCCTCGACGCCGCCGCGTCCGGTGGAATCGGCGCGCTGGTCCTGCTCGGTGCCGATCTGCTCGCGGACTGTCCCGATGCGGATCTCGCCGCTCGAGGTATCGCCGGCGCAAAGTTCACCATCGCGGTCGACACGTTCATCACCAAGAGCAATCGCGATGCCAGCGTGTTCCTACCCGTCACCGGATGGGGCGAGCAGGACGGGACGGTCACGAACCTCGAGGGCCGAGTCCAGCGGGTGGCCCGCAAGGTGTCGCCCGACGGAACCGCGATGCCGGATTGGCGGATCGCCGCGGAACTCGCCCTCCGCCTGCGCGAGGACTTCGATCTCGCCACGGCCGAGGAAGTGCAGGACGAGATCGCGCGGGTCGCGCCGGCCTTCGCCGGGGTGGATGCCGCGCTGCTGCGGCGGGCCCGCGACGGCGCCGTGTTGCCGCTCGCCGACCACGCGGACGAGTTGGTCCTCGGCCGGTTGTCGATTCCGATCACGGCGGCGTCATGGGAGCCGATCGCACCCGGCGCGGATCTGGACGAGGCCGACGCGCCGGACGCGCCCGACGCGCCGGCGACCGAGGGTGCGACCCCCGACGCCGAGACCCCCGACGGCCAGACCCCCGACGCCGAAACTGGGGTGGACGCGGCCGAGTCGGAACCTGCGTCGGAGCCGGTACCGTCCGGGCCGGAGATGCCGGCACTGTACGAGTGGGAGGGCGGTGTACCCACCCCGTCGCGCCCCGCACGTGACGCCTACGCTCTGCGCCTCGTGAGCAGTCGCGTTCTCTATGACGGTGGCGTGATGACCGGCGCAACGCCGTCGTTTGCATCACTCGTCGGACCCGTCGAGTTGCACCTGAATCCGTACGACCGCGATCGCATCGGTGTGGCCGACGGCGCGCGGGTTCGGGTCACGTCGTCGCGTGGTGGACTGGACCTGGTGGTCCGCGCCGATCCCGGTGTCCCGGCCGGCACGGCCGGGCTCGCGTGGAACCTGCCCGGCTCGGCGGCGAGTGGTCTCATCGACGCCACCGCCCCCGTCACCGACCTCCGCGTGGAGTCGATCCGATGAGCGGCGCCGGTCAGGCAATCGGTTTCAACCGCAACCACGGCGGTGCGGGGCCCGAGCGGCCCGGCCCGCAGGGCCAGGAGCGGATCCGATGAGCGGGTCGGGCCGATGAGCGCCGCCGGACCGTTGAGTTCGTTGGCCGCGGATCCGCTGCTCGGGGGTGAGATCGATCTGACGGTGGTGTTGATCGTCATCGGGAAGACGATCGTCATCTTCGCCCTGCTGCTCGTGCTGGTGATGTTCTACATCTGGTTCATGCGCAAGGTCATCGCCGACATGCAGAACCGGGTCGGTCCGGACAACGCCGGGCCGTGGGGGATTCTCCAGACCCTCGCCGACGGCATCAAGCTCTTCTTCAAGGAACAGTCCATCCCCGACACCGCGGACCGGCGGGTGTTCCGCCTGGCTCCGTACCTCTCGATCCTTCCGGCCTTCTTGGCGTTCTCGATCATCCCGATCGGCGGCAAGGTGTCGATCGCCGGCCACCAGACCTATCTCCAGCTCGCGGATCCGCCGATCGGCGTGCTGTTCCTGCTGATGATGTCGGGGATCGGTCTCTACGGGGTGATGCTCGCGGGCTGGTCGAGCGGCTCGAAGTATCCACTCCTCGGCTCGGTGCGAGCATCGGCCCAGCTGCTCTCGTACGAGGCCGCGTTCGGGCTCTCGGTGGT
The DNA here is from genome assembly GCA_031422675.1 of Acidimicrobiia bacterium. Lineage (GTDB taxonomy): Bacteria > Actinomycetota > Acidimicrobiia > IMCC26256 > JAENVU01 > JAENVU01. The sequence continues at coordinate 20,117 of JANPMG010000021.1, forward strand.
GGCCGTGTTGTTGCACACCGGCACGCTGAGCACGCGCGGGATCGCCAACGCGCAGAGCTGGACCAACTGGCATTCGTTCGCCACGGACTGGTACTGGTCCGTGGCCATCGTCTCGTTCGTGATCTTCGTCATTGCCGCGGTGGCGGAGACCGACCACCCGCCGTTCGACCTGGTGGAAGCCGAACAGGAACTCGTCGGCGGGTTCCACACCGAGTACACCGGGATCAGATTCGCGATCTTCTTCCTCGCCGGGTTCATGAACGTGATCACGATGTCGGCGATTGCGGTCACGCTGTTCCTCGGTGGCCCGTCGGGCCCGGCGCTCGGCTTCCTGCCGAAGGCCGGCGTCGTCAACGTGTGGCTGATGCCGGTCTTCTGGTTCTTCCTGAAGTTGATGGCGTTGCTGTTCGGCACGGTGTGGATCCGCGCCTCGTTGCCCCGGCTGCGATACGACCAGCTGATGGACCTCGGTTGGAAGTGGCTCATCGAGCTCTCGTTCCTCGCGGTGATGGTGACCGCGGTCGTGGTGGTGGCGCGGGATCAGGGCTGGGAACGCTGGATCGCGGTCCCGGCCGCGTTCGGTGGTGCGATCGCGATACTCGGCCTGCTGCGACTCTGCATGCCCCGCCGCGACGAATCCGTGAGTGAGGTCATCTAATGGGGATGGCCAAGGGGTTCGGAGTCACGTGGCGCCAGATGTTCCGGCCGCGGGTCACGACCCCATACCCGGATGAGAAACGGCCGAAGCCCGAGCGGTTCCATGGTCGTCACGTCCTGAACCGGTACGAGGACGGCATGGAGAAGTGCATCGGCTGCGAACTGTGTGCCGGGGTCTGTCCGGCCCGGTGTATCTACGTGCGCGGCGCTGACAATCCGCCCGACGCGCCGGTCTCGCCGGGCGAGCGGTACGGCTTCGTCTACGAGATCAATTACCTGCGGTGTATCCATTGCGACCTGTGCGTGGAGGCCTGTCCCACCGAGGCCATCACCGAGACGAAGCTCTTCGAGTTCTCCTTCACGAACCGGGACGACGCGATCTACACGAAGTCCGAGCTCCTCGTGGATGACGACGGTCGGGCGCGGCGTCAGCCATGGGAACTGTGGATGGGCGGCGAGGACGATCAGACGAGCGGCTGGATGCGGGCGACGGCGCCGAGCGGCGACATCGACTTCGCCGGTCGGATCGCCTGGAGCAACGAGCTCGGTTTCGGCGAACGTCAACCCGAGGTCGGCCAATCCGACGAAGGTGACCTCGATTCGGGCCAGACAGTTGAACCGCCGAGTGAGCAGCCGGGTGAGCGTCATGCTTCCTGAGGTCGTGCTCTTCTACCTGTTCGGCGGCCTCGCGCTGGCCGGCGCACTCGGTGTCGTGCTCATGCGCAACCCGGTGCATTCGGCGCTGTCGCTCGTCGGCGTGCTCATCTCCATCGCGGTGCTGTTCATCATCCAGGACGCGCAGCTGCTGGCCGCGGTGCAGGTCATCGTCTACGCCGGCGCGATCGTCGTGCTCTTCCTGTTCGTCATCATGCTGCTCGGTGTGGACCGCGAAGAATCCCTCGACGACCCGCTGAAGTCCCAGCGCCCACTCGCGATTGCGGTCGGCGTCATCTCGGTGGCGGCGTTCGTCGTGTTGGCGGACGCGAACTGGACGTCCGGCGACCTCGCCACGCGCGGCGCGTTGAAGCAGGCGCGCACCAGCAACGTGGAAGCGGTCGCGAACAGTCTGTTCACCACGTTCCTGTGGCCGTTTCAACTCACCGCCGTGTTGCTCGTGATCGCGGTGATCGGCGGCGTGGTGCTCGCCCGGCGTTCGCACCTCCCCGCACGCGAGGAACTACGCGAACTCGAGGAGCAGGACCAACTCGACGAGCAAGACTCGGAAGCGGGCAAAACATGAGCGACGCCCGACTCGAGATACGCGCCGGTGCGATTGGGCGGAGCGGGGCCCGAACGGCCCGCGCCGCAGGCGCACGAGTGGGGAACCCATGATCGCGGCGGCGCGTCTCAGCGAGACGTACTACCTCACGTTCGCCGTGATCCTGTTCGGGATCGGTGCGGTGGGTCTCTTGGTGCGGCGGAACGTCCTCGTGATGTTCATGTGCGTCGAGCTGATGTTGAACGCGGTGAACGTCACGTTCGTTGCGTTCGCCCGCGCCCTGAACGACGTCACCGGCCAGGCCATCGTCTTCTTCGTCCTGGTGGTGGCGGCGGCCGAGGTGGCGGTCGGTCTCGCGATCATCGTGGCCATCTTCCGGCGCCGCCGCAACGGTGCGACCGCCGACGACATCGATCTGTTGCAGGGATAGGCATGCCCACCACCGCACTCGAACTCCTGGATCTGATGTGGATCGTCCCGCTGTTGCCGTTGACCGGCGCGGTGGTACTGCTGTTCGCGGGCAAACGCATCGGGGAACCGAAGGCGGGATGGCTGGCCACCGCCATGATGGCGCTGGCCTTCGTGTGGTCCGTCGTGATGTTCCTCGCGCTGATCTCCCTGCCGGGCGAGGAACGCAAGCACGTCAGCGACGTGTTCACCTGGCTCTCGGCCGGGAACCTGAAGGTGGAACTCGGGTTCCTGGCGGACCCGCTCTCGATCACCTGGATCCTGCTCGTCACCGGGGTCGGTTCGTTGATCCATCTCTACGCGGTCGGGTACATGAAGGGCGACGAGCGCTACTCACGGTTCTTCGCATACTTCAACCTCTTCGCCACCGCGATGTTGGTCCTGGTGCTCTCGAGCAGCTTCCTCCTCACCTTCCTGGGCTGGGAAGGGGTCGGGCTGTGCTCGTACCTGCTGGTGGGGTTCTGGTTCGAACGGCCGCGCGCGTCCAGCGCGTCGCTCAAGGCGTTCGTCACCAACCGGGTCGGCGACTTCGGATTCATGATCGCCATGTTCTTCATCGTCGGTGCGATCGGAAGCCTGGACTACACCGAGATGGCTGCGCAGGCCGGCGGGATCTCGAAGGACACGGCTACCGCGATCGCGCTGTTGCTCTTCGTCGGCTGCATTGGCAAGAGCGCGCAGATCGGTCTGCACGTGTGGCTTCCCGACGCGATGGAGGGCCCCACGCCGGTCTCGGCGCTCATCCACGCGGCCACCATGGTGACCGCGGGGGTCTTCCTCGTGTGCCGGGCCAACCCGTTCTTCGAACGGAGCGACATCGCACTTGATGTGGTGGCCGTCGTCGGTGCGCTGACCGCGTTGCTGGCGGGCACGGTGGCGCTCGTCCAGCCCGACATCAAGCGCGTGCTCGCGTACAGCACGGTCAGCCAACTCGGGTACATGTTCCTCGCGGTCGGCGTCGGCGCGTATTCGATCGCCGTGTTCTTCGTCCTCGCCCACGCGTTCTACAAGGCGGCGTTGTTCCTCGGCTCGGGCACGGTCATCCACGGGACCGAGGAAACCCAGGACGTTCGCCGCATGGGTGGCTTGCGCAAGTACATGCCCTTCACCGCCGCCGGCTTCGCCATCGCGTGGCTCACGATCGCCGGACTTCCACCGTTCTCGGGGTTCTGGGCGAAAGACGGTGTACTTGCCGCCGCCTTCTACGACGAGAGTTATTTCGTGTGGGCCATCGGTCTCGCCGCCGCGCTCCTCACCGGCTTCTACATGACTCGCGAGACGATGTTGGTGTTCGCCGGCAACGAACGGTTCCGCCCCGAACCTGCGAGCGCCGATAGCGCCGTCGACCACGCGCTGGTCGAACATGACATCACCGCATCGCCCACCGTCGACTACGGCACCGCCGTGGCGCCCGCGCACCTGGGGCACGACCCCCATGAAGGCGCGCCCACGATGATCTTCCCCGTGGTGGTGTTGGCGGGTCTCGCCATGGTGGCGGGGGTGCTCGAACTGCCGTTCCATGGGCTCGAGTTCCTCACGCATTGGCTCGAACCCACCTTCGGTAGCCACGAGGCCGCCAAGCCATCGTCGTTCCTGTCGGGCTTCGGGCTCTCGATGCTCGCCGTCGCCGTCGGGGTCACCGGCATCGCGTTGGCGTTCCGGCTGTACCGGCGCGGCCTCGAGGATCCTCGCGTCGATCCGATCGACGCGAAGCTCGGTCCGGTCGGCCGCCTGTTCGGTCACGCCTGGTACTACGACGAGGGGATCGCCGCCGCGGTCGGTGGACCGCTTCGGCGCGGTGCGCTCTGGACCGCCGAGGTGCTGGACCAGAAGATCATCGACGGAGCCGTCAACGGGGTCGCACGCGGCGTCGGCGCCGCCGGCACCGGTATCCGTCGCTTCCAGACCGGCCTCGTCCGCCAGTACGCCCTCGGCATCGCCGCGGGGATGGCCGCCTTGCTCATCTGGGCCATCTGGCGAGTGGGGATCAACTGATGAACGGAGCGGCCGACGCACGCGTGTTCAACCGGTGGTCCCGCGAAGTGTGGCCCGTCCGGCCCGCTCCGCAGGAGCACGAGGACAACTGATGGGCGACTATCCGATTCTCACCGCGATCGTGGCCACGCCGATCCTCGGCGCGCTGCTCGTCCTTCTGACGCCGGCCCGCCGGCCGGAGTTGGCGCGCGCGGTCGGGCTCATGATGTCCATGGCCACGCTGGGTTTCTCGCTGCTACTGCTGTGGAAGTTCCGGACCAACTTCGGTGGGTTCCAGTACCTCGAGCACAACCGGTGGTTCGATTCGCTCGGCGTCGGTTACATCGTCGGCGTCGACGGCTTCAGCTTGTTCATGATCGTGGCGACCGCGTTGCTGTTCCCGATCGGACTCCTGGCGTCGGCCCGGATCGAACACCGGGCGAAGGCGTACGTCTTCTGGTTCCTGATGCTCGAAGGCGCCATCCTCGGAATCTTCCTGAGTCTGGATCTCATCGCCTTCTTCGTGTTCTGGGAAGCGATGTTGGTCCCCATGTACTTCCTCATCGCCGGCTGGGGGAGCGCCAATCGCAAGTACGCCGCCACGAAGTTCTTCATCTACACCGCGGCGGGTTCGGCGTTCCTGCTCGCCGCGATGTTGGTGCTCGCGTTCCTCCACCAGTCCGATACCGGCACCCTCACCTTCGATTACCGGGTGCTCGCGGCGTGGACCACCGACGGCATGTCGAGCAGCACCGAGTACTGGCTCTTCTTCGGGTTCATGGCCGCGTTCGCGATCAAGGCGCCGCTGGTGCCGTTCCACACGTGGTTGCCGGACGTCCACACCGAAGCGCCGACGGCCGGGTCCGTCGTGCTGGCCGGCGTGATCCTGAAGATGGGCGCCTACGGCGTGCTGCGGTTCGGCTTCGAACTGTTCCCACGTGCGTCGGAACATTTCGCGCCCTTGTTCCTCACCCTCGCCGTCATCGGCATCGTCTACGGGTCGATCGTCGCCGCGATGCAGAAGGACGCGAAGCGAATCATCGCCTACTCATCCGTGGCCCACATGGGCTTCATCCTGCTCGGGATCTTCTCGATCACGATCTTCGGTCTCGACGGCGCGGTCTTCACGATGGTCAGCCACCCCCTCACCACCGGCGCGCTGTTCCTCGTGATCGGGATGCTCTACGAGCGCCGGCACACGCGCCAGATCGATCAGTTCGGTGGGATCTGGAAGTCCGCACCCAAGCTCACCGCGCTGTTCCTGATCGCGATGTTCGCCGGGATCGGGCTCCCTGCGTTCTCCGGGTTCGTCGGCGAGTTCCTCGCGCTCCTGGGCGCGTTCGCCGCGCATCGGTGGTGGGCGATCGTGGCCACCACGGGGGTCATCCTCGGCGCGGTCTACATGCTCTGGATGTTCCAGCGGGTGTTCACCGGGGTCCCGGAGGGCGAGAACCTCGAGATCGCCGATGCCAACGGCCGCGAGATGCTCGTCGTCGTCCCGCTGCTCGCGCTGTCGCTCTTCATCGGCATCTACCCGAGCCCCGTCCTGGACCGGGTGGAACCCACAGTCAAGTGCGTCATTCGGAACTTCGAGACGCGGACCACCACGATTCAACGCCCGGTGTCGGACCGAATGGACCTGAGCGGTGTGAAGGGGTGTCGATGATCGAGATCGCAGTCCCGCGGGTCGATTGGTATTCGATCGCGCCGGTCGTCGTCCTCGTGGCGGCCGCACTTCTGATCATTCTGTTCAAGGCCATCGCGCGGGACCGCGTCCGGACCTATGAGCCCGCCCTGCTGATCGGCGTGCTGGGTCTCGCGCTCTGCGCGTTCTTTCTGACCAAGCAGTGGAGCGTGGTCATCGACGACGGCCCCGCCGACGCGCTCGCGCACATGATCGCCCTCGACGGATTCTCCGTCTTCATCAGCGTGATCGTGATCATCGCCGCGATCCTGATGCTGTTGCTGTCGAGCGAATATCTGGTGGCGCGCGGCATCGAGTCCCGGCCGGAGTACGTCGCGCTGGTGCTGATGTCGGCGGCGGGCATGGTCGTCATGGCCAGCGCGAACGACCTCATCGTCGTGTTCGTCGCCCTCGAAGTGCTCTCCATCCCCTTGTACGTGCTGGCCGCCTACGACCGCACCCGCGCTCGCTCGCTCGAAGCCGGCATCAAGTACTTCGTCCTCGGGGCGTTCTCGTCCGCGATCCTGCTCTACGGCGTGGCCCTGATCTACGGCGCGACGGGCACCACATCACTCGAAGGCATCCAGACCTTCCTTGCTACCCGCGTCCTGATCCACGAAGGCACGCTGCTGGCCGGCATGGTGCTCCTGCTGGTCGGGCTCGCGTTCAAGGTGGCGGCGGTCCCGTTCCACATGTGGACGCCCGATGTCTACGAAGGATCTCCGAGTCCGGTCACCGCGTTCATGGCGTCGGCCACGAAGGCCGCCGGGTTTGCGGCGTTGCTGCGGATCCTCTACACCGCGCTGGTGCAGTACTCGCACGACTGGCGCCAACTCCTGTTCGCCCTGGCCCTGGTCACCCTGCTGGGTGGGACCGTCGGCGCGCTCTGGCAGACCGACCTGAAGCGCCTGCTGGCGTACTCGTCGATCGCCCACGCCGGGTACATCCTGATCGGTGTGCAGGCCGGTACCACCCAGGGTTTGCAGTCCGCGCTGGTCTACCTGTTCGTGTATGCGTTCATGACCATCGGCGCGTTCGCGATCGTGGTGGCCCTGGGCGGCACCGACGATGTGCACGCGATCTCGGACCTGCGCGCGTACGGGCGCCGCCGCCCGGTCGTCGCGGGGCTGCTGGCGTTCTTCCTGCTCGCGCAAGCGGGAATCCCGCCGACCGCCGGTTTCATCGCCAAGTTGGGGGTGTTCGCCGCGGCCGCCGAAGCCCAGAGCTACGCGCTCTTGATCGCGGGGGTTCTCACCTCGGTGATCGGCGCCTTCTTCTACCTGAAGGTCATCCTCACGATGTACGCGGCCGAAGACGAGCAGCCCGTACCCGACGAACTCGAGACCGCCGAACTCGAGACCGGCACGCCCCACCCACCGGTGGGGCTCCCCGTCGCCGCCGTGCTCTGTGTCTGTGTGGCCATCACCATCTGGATCGGCGTTCTCCCCACGATCATCATCGACTTCGCCCGCGACGCCTCCCTCATCCTCTGACCCTTTCCCCGACGAGCGCTCGTATCGCACCCCCTCGGCCGCAATTTGGCGTGTTGGTTCGAGACGAGCGGGTGCAAAAATCATCGTTTCCGCGGTTTGAGGCCACGGAAATGGCCAGACCTATACTCGCCCCGTTCTGGCGACGGGTTGGAGGAACCGCGCGTGACTGAGTACTACCGGGAGTACCTCGCGGTCGCCGTGCTCGTCGGCGCGGGCATCGCGATGGTCGCAGGGATGCTGGGCGTCGGTCGCCTGGTTCGTCCCACTCGGCCTCAGCCCCAGAAATACGTCACGTACGAGTCCGGCTCGGACCCCGTCGGCGGCTGGGGCCAGTCGAACGTCCGGTACTACATCTACGCGTTGCTCTTCGTGATGTTCGACGTGGAAGCCGTCTTCATCTTTCCCTGGGCCGTCCGGGTGGAACACCTCGGGGTGCAAGCGCTGGTGTCCATGATCGTCTTCATCGTGATCCTCACCCTGGGCCTGGTCTACGCGTGGCGAAAGGGAGTGCTGCGGTGGGCCTAGTGGAGAAGGGCGTCTTCGGGAAAAAGCCGCTGAAGCCGGTCACCTGGCTGCTCAATTACAGCCGGAAGTACAGCCTCTGGATGTTCCAATGGGGACTGGCGTGCTGCGCGATCGAGATGGGCGCCGCGCTTGCGAGTCCGCGCTACGACATGATGCGCCTCGGCGTGATCCCGTTCCCGGCGAGCCCGCGCCAGGCCGATCTCGTGGTCATCTCCGGCACCGTCACGGACAAGATGGCGCCCGCGATCCGTCGGCTCTACGAGCAGATGCCGGACCCGAAGTACGTGATCTCGATGGGCTCGTGCGCCAACTGCGGCGGCCCGTACTGGGACTCCTACTCCGTCACCAAGGGTGTGGATCAGATCATCCCCGTCGACATCTATGTCCCCGGGTGTCCGCCCCGTCCCGAGGCGCTGCTCGAGGCCATCGTGATGTTGCAAGAGCGGATCCAGAACGAGGGCATCGGCAACGACGAGTTGGCTGCTCGGTGGCGGGGCGAGCCCGTGCTGGTCGAGCGCAGTCCCGCCCCGGTGCAGGCATAAGTTCCATGGCTGACGAGATCCCCGAACCGAGCGCCGAGGACGCGCCCGAGGACGCGCCCGAGTCGGAACCAATGGCCGCGGCTCCCGAGCCCGAGCCGGCCCCCGAGCCGGAGCTCGATCCCGAGATCGAAGCCCAGTTCGCGCGATTCGAGGCGGCACTCGGCGACGGCGTGGTCGCCCACGCCGAGTCCTACGGCACGCTGGTGGTGCGGGTCCGCCCCGACGCGTGGAAGCGCGCCGCGGAGGTGGCACGCGCCGATCTGGACTGCGATTACCTGTCCTTCATCGCCGGCATCGATTGGATGCCCGCACCCAAGACGCCCGGGGACGAAGGGACGGACACCTCCGCGCCCGTGCAGCCGGACACGATGACTTTTGGGGTGACCGGTTCCGACGGCCGATTCCAGGTCTTCGCCCACGCGCAGTCCACCACGAAGCACCGGGGTATCACGCTGAAGACCGACGTCGACGAGGCCACCCCTCAGGTCGACAGCTGGGTCTCGGTCTATCCCGGCGCGGATTGGCACGAGCGCGAATGTTGGGAGATGTACGGCATCGATTTCGCCGGTCACCCGAAGATCCGCCCGCTCTATCTCCCGGCCGAGTTCGAGGGAAACCCACTCCGCAAGGACTTCGCGCTCCTCGCCCGCGAAGTGAAGCCGTGGCCCGGGCTCGTGGACGTCGAGCCCATGCCGGGAGACGACACGGCGGGCGACGACACGCCGGACGAAGCGGCCGAGGACACGAAATGACCACCACCGAGACCCCCGGCTTCGAGGTCGATCCCGCGCTCTATCGCAACCTCGAGAACGCCCAGGTCAACGTCGAACTCGACACCGGCGACATGATCCTGAACCTGGGTCCCCAACACCCGGCGACCCACGGCACGCTGCGGTTGGTGGTGCGCCTCGACGGTGAGCGCGTCGTGGCGGCGGACCCGGTCATCGGTTACATGCATCGCGGCTACGAGAAGCTCAGCGAGTTCCGCACCTACCCGCAGATCACCACGCTCATCAACCGGATCGACTGGCTCTCGAGTTTCGCGAACGAGGTCCCGTTCGTCCATGGCGCCGAGCAGTTGATGGGCGTCGAAGCCCCGCCGCGTGCGCAGTGGATCCGCACGATCCTCACCGAGTTGAGCCGGATCGCCACGATCTATCTGTTCCTCGGCGAGATGGGACTCCAGGTGGGGGCGCTGACTCCCGCCTTCTGGGGCTTCCGCGATCGTGAGCACGTACTCAACCTCATCGAAGCCGCCACCGGGGGCCGCTTCCACCCGAACTTCAACCGCATCGGCGGCCTGAAGGACGACCTTCCGTGGGGCTGGATCTCGGAATGCCGCGCCACGATGGACAAGATCCTCAAAGGCTGCGACGACTTCGAGGACGTGCTCGTCGGCAACGAGATCTTCGAGGCGCGCACCCGCGGCATCGGCATCATTCCCGGCGAGCTCGGCGCCGCGTACGGCGTGTCCGGCGCGAACCTGCGGGCATCCGGGGTCGATTGGGACCTGCGGCGGGACGGCAAGCCGTACCTCGCGTATCCCGAGATCGACTTCAAGGTCTGGACTCACCCCGACGGCGATTCGTTCGCCCGGTACTGGGTGCGGCTCCAGGAAACCCGTGAAGCCGTGCGCATGGTGATCCAGCTCCTGGACGGGCTCCCCGCCGGCTCGATCATGGCCAAGGTGCCCCGCATCATCAAGGTGCCCGAGGGCGAGGTGTGGGTGGAGGTCGAGAACCCGCTCGGTCAGATGGGCTACTACATCGTGTCGAAGGGCGCGACGGGTCCGTTCCGGGTGAAGATCCGTTCCGCGTCCTTCTCGAACGTCTCGATCCTGCCGTGGCTGTTGCGCGGCGTCTACGTTCCGGACGTCATCACCATCATGGGCAGCCTGTACTTCATCCTCGGAGACATCGACCGCTGATGAGTCACGCCATTCTTGCGCTCGAGATCGGATGGGGAACCACCCTCGCGATCAAGACCGTGATCGTGTTGATGATCATTCCGCTCGGCGCGCTCATCCTCGGGTACACGTTCCTGCTGAAGATGATGAGTCACATGCAGAGCCGGCTCGGGCCGATGGACCCCGGCGGCTTCCACGGCTGGTTCCAGCTCGTCGGCGACGGCATCAAGTTCCTCCAGAAGGAGGACATCATGCCGGAGCAGGCGGACCGGCGCGTCTTCGCGCTGGCCCCGGCCATCGTGGTGATCTCCACGTTCCTGATCTTCCTCGTCGTGCCCACCGGTCCGCGGCTCGTGGTCAAGGATCTCGACGTCGGCGTGTTCTACGCGCTCGCGGTATCGAGTCTGTCGGTCATCGGTGTGCTGATGGCCGGCTGGGCCAGCGCGAACAAGTTCGCCCTGATCGGCGCGCTGCGCGCCGCCGCGCAACTCATCGCGTACGAGTTGCCGCTGCTGCTCGCCGTGGTCGGCGTGGTGCTCCAGGCGGGCACGATGAGCTTGAACGGCATCGTCGAAGCGCAGGCCACCGGCTCCGTCTTCGGGATGGACTTCTTCGGCAACCCGTTCATCCTCACCCAGATCGTCGGCTTCGTCCTGTTCCTCGTGGCCGCGCAGGCCGAACTCACCCAGACCCCGTTCGACATGCCCGTCGCCGAGTCCGAACTCGTCGCGGGATACATGGTCGAGTACACCGGCTTCCGGTTCCTCTTCTTCTTCATCGGCGAGTTCGGCACCGCGTTCGCGTTCGCCGCGTTGGCGGCCACCCTGTTCCTCGGCGGCTACGCGATTCCCGGAGTGACCGGCACCCTGGCGGATCTGCTCGGACCGGTCGTGCTGTTCGTGAAGTTGATGGCCGTCGCGTTCCTGATGTTCTGGGTGCGGTTCACGTACCCGCGCTTGCGCGAAGACCAGCTCCAGGCGATCGCCTGGAAGTACCTGATCCCGATCGGCCTCCTGAACATCATCGCCACCGCGATCATCAAGGTGGCAGTGAACTGATGGCCGGCTTCAAGAAGCCCAAGCTCCCCGGGGTGATCAGCGGGCTCGGCGTCACGTTCCGCACGATGCTCGAGGGCGCAGTCACGGTGCAGTATCCGCACGAGCGCGAAGAGCCGCCGGCACGCGCCCGGGGTGTCATTGCGCTGAAGGAAGAGAACTGCACCGCGTGCATGCTGTGCGGCCGCAGCTGCCCGGACTGGTGCATCTACATCGAGGGTCACAAGGAGCTGCGTCCACCTCGGCGTGAGGGCGGTCGGCCACGCAGCGTCAACATCCTGGACCGCTTCGACATCGATTACGGCCTCTGCATGTACTGCGGGATCTGCGTCGAGGTCTGCCCCTTCGACGCCCTCTTCTGGAGTCCCGAGTTCGAGTACTCCGAGCCGCGGATCGCGGAGCTGCTCCACGACAAGGACCGGCTCGGCGAGTGGATGGAAGGCGTCACCGAACCCGAACCCCTCGAACTCGGCGCCGACACCCCCAAGGTGAAGAAGTGACGCCAAGCGAACGCCCGCGGCAGCTGGCCGTGACGAAGGCGCACTCAGTGGCCCGCACTGCGGCAGTTGGATCGCTGCCGCAGAGAGCGAGGCCATAGTGCTGGTTCAGAACATCTTCTTCTGGGTGCTCGCGGTGGCGATGGTGCTGGCGGCGATCGGCGTCGTCCGGTCCCAGAACGTCGTGCACTCCGCGCTGTACCTCGTGGTGGTCATGGCCGGCGCAGCCGCGCAATACATCCTGCTCGCCGCCGAGTTCGTGGCATGGGTGCAGGTGATCATCTACATCGGTGCGGTCATCATCCTCTTCCTCTTCGGGATCATGCTCACGCGCGCACCGATGCACGGCGACACGAACCTGGACAACGACCAACGGTGGCAGGCGGCGGTGGTCAGTCTCTTCCTCGCCGGCGTGCTCGGAACCCTGCTGGTCCAGGAGTTCGGCAAGAAGGAGATCGCGATCAGCGGCGTCAAGGGCGAGCAGCTCCTCGAAGTTGGGCAGGCCAAGACCCTGGCGGACTCGATCTTCACCGCGTACATCGTCCCGTTCGAGGTCGTGTCGATCCTGTTGCTCGCCGCGCTAGTGGGCGCGGTCGTGATCGCGCGGAGGGACTGACGTGATCCTCAACCAGTTCCTGATCCTCGCCGCGATCCTCTTCTGCATCGGCGTCTATGGCGTGCTCGCCCGCCGCAACGGCGTGCTCGTCCTCATGAGCGTGGAGCTGATGCTCAACGCGGTGAACCTCAACCTCATCGCGTTCTCGGCGTACCTGCGCGAGACCGCCGGCGAAGTCTTCGCGCTCTTCGTGATCACGATCGCGGCCGCCGAGGTGGGCGTCGGCCTCGCCATCGTGCTGCTGATCTACCGCAACCTGCACAGCCCCGATCTCGACCATGTCGAACAGTTGAAGGGGTAGAGGCCGACCGTGCTCGACTACGCGTGGATCATCCCGGCGATCCCGGTGCTGTCCTTCGTGCTCATCCTGTTCTTCGGCAAGAAGCTGCCGAAGGGCGGATCCGAGATCGGCATCTTCGCCGTCGGCTCCGCGTTCGTGTTGTCATGCATCACCGCGGTGCAGTGGTTCCAGCGGGTGGAGGACGCGTCCCACACCAGCGGCGCCGCAACGCTCAAAGCCTTCGGGAAGGGTCTGTTCGTCGAGGCGGGCAGCGAGGTGGTGGTGACCCCGGTCGTCAACACCATCACATGGTGGCGCAACGCCGGGATGGAGTTCTCGGTCGGCACCCGCATCGACGGTCTCGCCGTGATGATGCTGTTCGTTGTCACGCTGATCTCCCTGCTCGTGCACATCTACTCCACGGCGTACATGCACGACGACGTCCGCTTCACCTACTTCTACGCCGCGTTGAGTCTGTTCACGGCCTCGATGCTCACCCTCGTGGTGGCGTCGAACACGCTGCAGCTCCTCGTGGGTTGGGAGCTCGTCGGGCTCTGTTCGTTCATGCTCATCGGTCACTGGTGGGAAGAGAAGGACAACACGAACGCCGCGCTCAAGGCGTTTCTCACCACGCGCACGGGCGACATCGGACTGATGATCGGTGTGATCGTCACCTTCTTCGCCGCCGGTCAGACCTTCGACATCGGCGCGGTGAACACCGCCGCGCTGGAAGGCGTGGGTGGCCACACGATCTGGGTGGTCGGCGCCGCGTGTCTGCTCATCGGCATCATCGGCAAGAGCGGTCAGTTCCCGTTGCACACGTGGCTGCCCGATGCGATGGCCGGCCCGACGCCGGTCTCGGCGCTCATCCACGCGGCCACGATGGTTGTCGCCGGCGTCTATCTCGGCGCCCGGTTGTACGGGGTGTTCTGGGAAGGGTTTTCGATCCATTCCGGTGGGATCAACGCGATGGCGATCGTCGGCGGAGTCACGATCCTGATCGGGGCCGCGCTCGCCTTCGTCCAGAACGACATCAAGAAGGTGCTCGCGTACTCCACCATCAGCCAGCTCGGCTACATGGTGATGGCGCTCGGCATCGGTTCGTGGGTCGGTGCGGTGTTCCACCTCTTCACCCACGCGTTCTTCAAGGCCCTCCTCTTCCTCGGTGCCGGTTCGATCTCGCATTCCGGCTCCCATCACTCCTTCGACATGAAGCAGGACATGGGCGGCCTACGCAAGTACATGCCGGTCACGTTCTGGACCTTCATCATCGGCTCGGTCGCGCTCGCCGGGATCTTCCCGCTCGCCGGCTTCTGGTCCAAGGACGAGATCCTCGCCACCGCCGGTCAGAACGGCTACGAAGCGTTCACGGTGGTCGGGCTGATCGGTGCCTTCATGACCGCGGCCTACATGACCCGGTGCGTGTACCTCACCTTCTTCGGCGAGTACCGGGGCCACCACCACCCGCACGAGTCGCCGAAGGCCATCACCATTCCGCTGGTCGTGCTCGCCGGCTTCAGCATCTTGGCCGGTTGGGCGAACGCCACCGCGTTCGAGATCCACGAGTTCACCCGTCTCATCGAGCCGACGGTCGCGTTCCCCGAGGACATCTTCGGCGTGCACTTCGACACCGGCCTCGCGCTGCTGTCCGTCGGTGTCGCGTTCAGCGCGATCGGGGTGGCCGCCGCCTACTGGTTCGGGCGCAAGGAACTCCAGGGCATGCGGGGCCTGACGGAACGCAGTGGCGCGCTCAAGGCCGGCCACACGTTCCTCGTCAACAAGTACTACCTGGACCGGCTGTACGAAGGCACGATCGTTGCGGGCATCAAGGGCCCGGTCGGACGGGCGGCGTACTGGATCAACATGAACATCATCGACGGCGTCGTCAACGGCGTCGGCAAGGGCGCGGCGCTCGTCGGCCGCGTGGTGTACCGGGACATCGACCAGCTGGTGGTCGATGGCGCGGTGAATGGAATCGCACGGGAAACGGATCAGGCCGGTGGGGCCCTCCGTCCTTTGCAATCGGGTCGCGTGCAGCGCTATGCGCTCATGCTGTTTGCCGCGGTCGGGCTCATCGCCCTCGCGCTCGCCATCTTCAACTAGGGAAGACGAGACATGAACTGGTTCCACGATTGGGCGTTGACGCTGGCGATCTTCTTACCGGCGGTCGGGCTGGGCATCCTGCTGATCCTGCCCAAGGGTGAGGAGCAGCTGGCCAAGGTCGTCGCGCTCGGGACCAGCCTGGTCACGCTCGCGGTCGGCGTCGGCATCCTCGCCGAGTTCGACTACGACAAGGCCGGCTCGCTCCAGTTCGGGGTGAACGAGGCCTGGATCTCGGTGATCAAGGCCCGGTACCACCTCGGACTCGACGGCATCTCGCTCCCGATGCTCATCCTCTCGATGTTCATCACCGTGTTGTGCATCATCTACTCGTGGAACCACTTCCCCGAGCCGCACAACCCGAAGGGTTTCCTCGCGCTGATCCTCCTGCTCGAGGTCGGCATGAACGGCACGTTCCTCGCCCAGGACCTGATCCTCTTCTTCATCTTCTTCGAGATCGTCCTCCTCCCGATGTTCTTCATGATCGGGGTGTGGGGCGGACCGAATCGGGAGTACGCGTCGATCAAGTTCTTCCTCTTCACCCTGTTCGGATCTGCACTGATGTTGTTGGGGTTCCTCGCCCTCTTCTTCCTCGAAGGCACGTTCCAGATCCCGGAACTCGCGGCCAAGCACGGCGAGGGCATCGTCGAGAGCACGCAGAACATCATCTTCGGTGGTCTGTTCCTCGGCTTCGCGATCAAGGTGCCGATGTTCCCGTTCCACACCTGGCTCCCCGATGCGCACACCGAAGCGCCCACCGTCGGTTCGGTGCTGCTGGCGGCGATCCTGCTGAAGCTCGGCACGTACGGGTTCATCCGCATCGCGCTCCCGTCGCTGCCCGAGGCCGCGCACAACTGGGCGCCGTGGATTGGCGGCCTGGCCGTCATCGGCATCATCTACGGCGCGTTGTGTTGTCTCGCGCAGACCGACATGAAGCGACTCATCGCGTTCTCCTCGGTTGCGCACATGGGGTTCGTGATGCTCGGCATCGCCACGCTCACGGACTTCGGTCTGAACGCGGCGATCTTCGGGATGGTCGCCCACGGACTCATCACCGGCATGCTCTTCTTCCTCGCCGGTTCGGTCCAACACACGTTCCACACGCGTGAGATGAGCCGCCTCGGCGGCCTGCTGAAGCAGGCACCGAAGATGGGCTGGATCCTCGGGTTCTGCGTCATGGCCTCACTCGGCTTGCCCGGCCTGGCCGGGTTCTGGGGTGAGTTCCCGGCCATCCTGTCTGCGTATCAACCGGCCGCCGGCCTGTCCGAGGGTTTGTTCCGCGGCTTCATGGTGGTCGCCGCGATCGGCACGGTGCTCGCCGCCGGGTACCTGCTCTGGATGTATCAGCGGGTTGCGTTCGGTACGCCGAAAGAGGAGTTCGCCGATCTGGACGTGCACGACGTCGGCGTCTTCGAATGGATGGCGTGGACACCGATCCTGATCCTGATCGTGGCCCTCGGGGTCTACCCGGACGCGATCTTCTCGCTCACCAACGACGGCGTGGTGCGGATCACCAAGCTCGTCGCCGCCGGCGTCGGCGGCTGACGTGCGCGCGAGCAGCTCGGAGGTACGACCATGAACCCCGGTTGGGACTTTCATGCGATCGCGCCGCTGATCATTCTCACCGCCACGATCGTCGCGGTGCTGATCGCCGATTTCTTCTTCGAGTACCGCGGCCGGTTCCGGACCCAACAGATCGCATCGTTCGGCGTGCTCTGCGCGATCATCCCGGTCATCACGCTGGCGGTCGACGGTGGGACGCGCTCGATGTTCGGCGGCGGTTTCGTCGTCGATCGGTACTCACTCGTCTTCCAAGGCTTCTTCCTGGCCGCGGCGTACATCTCGATGCTGCTGTCGGTGGACTACATCGGCGACGGCGACTACTACCAGGGCGAGTTCTACGTCCTGCTGCTCACGTCGGTTCTCGGAATGATCGTGATGTCGAGTGCCCGGGACCTGATCTCGATCTTCGTGGCGCTCGAGACCATTTCGATCCCCACGTTCGTACTCGCCGGTTGGCGCAAGCACGATCCCAAATCCAACGAGGCCGCGATCAAGTACTACCTGATCGGCGTGATGTCCTCCGCGGTGATGCTCTACGGCATGTCGCTCGTCTTCGGGCTCACGGGCTCCACCCTGCTCTCCGAGATCGCGGTCGCGGTGGACGGCTTGGATTCCACGCTGCTGATCGTCGCCGGATTCCTCACCATCGTCGGTTTCGCGTTCAAGGTCAGCGCGGTGCCGTTCCACTTCTGGTCGCCCGACACGTACGAGGGGGCACCAACGCCGGTCACCGCGTTCCTGTCGGTGGCGTCGAAGGCCGGAGGCTTCGTCGCGCTGTTGTCGGTGGTGATCTTCGGGTTCTTCCCCAACGCCGACATGTGGCAGCCCGTGCTCTGGGGTCTGGCTGCGGCGTCGATGATTCTCGGCAACCTGGTGGCGTTGCGCCAGACCAACATCGTGCGCATGCTGGCGTACTCCTCGGTGGCGCAGGGTGGATTCATCCTCGTGCCGTTCGCGGTCGCGTCCGACGGCGGCGCGAAGCAGAGTTCGATCGAGGCGGTGATCATCTACATCCTGATCTACGGCGCCATGAACCTCGGTGCGTTCGCGATCGTCATCGCCCTCGCGCGCCGGACTCGGAGTGCGGAGATCACCAGCTACGCGGGGCTTGGTCAGTACGCGCCCGTGATGGCGGTGCTGATGTCGATGTTCCTGTTCTCACTCGCCGGCGTGCCACCCTTCGCCGGGTGGTTCGCGAAGTTCACGATGTTCCGCGCCGCGCTGGATGCCAACACGCCGGCCGCCACGATCCTCGGTGCCCTCGCTGCGGTCAGTTCGGTGATCGCGTTCTTCTATTACGCGCGGGTCGCACGCGAGATCTGGTTCCACCCGGTCAACGAAGGCGCCGACGCGTCGCCGATCCGTACGCCGCTCGCGTTGAACGCGGCCGTCGCCATCTGCGGTGCGATCGTGCTGGTCATCGGCGTGTACCCGCAGTTCTTCGCCCGGCTGGGTGAACTCGCAGCCGGGGGCTAGTTCTCCCGCGTGTCGATTGAGGCGCGGATCCATCGCGAAGGTCCGATCCGGTTCGGCGTCTTCGTCGAGCTGGCGCTGTACGGACCTGACGGCTTCTTCACTCGCGGCGCCGGTGCGGGCCGGGGCGGACGGGACTTCATCACGAGCCCGGAAGTCGGGTCGTTGTTCGGCGCGTGCGTCGCGAATGCGCTCGACACCGAATGGGAAAGACAAGGTCGGCCCGATCCGTTCGTCGTGGTGGAGGCGGGAGCCGGCACCGGCCGGTTGGCTCGGGACGTGCTCCGCGTCGGGCCCGCGTGCGGGGCCGCGTTGCACTACGTGTTGGTGGAGCGAAGCGTTGCGCTGCGTGACGCGCAGGCGAAGGGCTTGGCGCTGGAGCCGCTCGCGGACGTCCTCGGTCCGGCGAGTCGGCGAGATCCGGAGGAGGCCCCGGAGCCGGTGCGTGGCCTCGGCCCGATCGTCAGCGCGCTCGACGAGCTACCGGCCCGCCCGATCGAGGGTGTGATCTTGGCCAACGAACTGCTCGACAACCTCGCGTTCGAGATCGTCGAACGCACCGCCGTCGGCTGGTCCGAGGTGCGGGTGGGCGTGGATCCCGACGGCGCTCTGGTGGAAGTCCTCGTTCCGGCCGCGCCGGATCTCCTGGCCTGGGTCACCGACGTCGACGCGCCGGCGGGGACGCGCCTGCCGGTCGCATCCGCGGCGGTCGACTGGATCGTGGACGCCGGACACACCTTGCACCGCGGCTCCATCATCCTGCTGGACTACATGGCGACCTGGTCGGAGTTGGTGGTCCGTTCCGGTGGTTGGCTCCGGACCTACGCCGCGCACGAACGCGGCTCGGACCCACTGGCCGAGCCCGGCACCCGGGACATCACGATCGACGTGCCGATCGAGATGGTGCGGCGCGCAGCTCGGCGGGCCGGACTCTCGCTCACGGTCGAGACGACGCAGGCCGCGTGGCTCAGCCGGCACGGGATCGACCGACTGGTCGAGGAGGGAACCGCGCGTTGGAACGTCGGTGCCGCCGCGCCGGACCTCGCCGCCATCGCCGGTCGGAGCCGTGCGGTCGAGGCCGGCGCGCTGACCGATCCCGCCGGGCTCGGCGCCCACACCGTCGTCGTCCTGACCAAGCCGTAGCCCGAGCGCGGTCCGGATAGCCTCCGATCGGTCGGAGGAGAGAGGGGTATCGATGGCGGACGTGACACTCGAGGCACTGGCCAGCGAGGGCCGCACCTTCCCGCCGCCGGCCGCGTTCGTGGCCAACGCGCTGGTCGCCGATTCCGAGGTGTTCGACCGCGCCGAGGCCGACCCCGAGGCGTTCTGGGCCGAACAGGCGCGCCAACTCCTCCACTGGGATCGGGACTTCACCACCACGTGCGAGTGGGATCTCCCGTTCGCGAAGTGGTTCGTCGAAGGCAAACTCAACGTGTCGGTGAACTGCCTGGACCGCCACGTTGAGGCCGGTCATGGTGACCAAGTGGCGATCCTTTGGGAGGGCGAACCCGGCGACGGTCGTGAGATCACCTACGCCGAACTCCTCGCGGAGGTCGGCCAGGTAGCCAACACGCTTCGGTCCTACGGCGTGGAGAAGGGCGATCGGGTCGCCATCTACATGGGGATGGTGCCGGAGCTTCCCGTCGCGATGCTGGCGTGCGCGCGGATCGGCGCGGCCCACTCGGTGGTGTTCGGTGGGTTCACCTCCGATTCACTGCGTGACCGCATCAACGACGCAGCGGCGAAGGTGCTCATCACCGGCGACGGTGCCTGGCGGCGCGGCGGCATCGTCCCGTTGAAGGACATCGCCGACGCGGCGATGAGCGAGACGCCGTCGATCACCAACTGTCTTGTCCTCCGCCGGACCGACCACTCCGTGTCGATGCAACCGGGACGCGACGAGTGGTGGCACGAGGTCGTTCCCAATCAGCCCACCGACTGCGTCCCCGAGTCGATGGACGCCGAGGATCTGCTGTTCATCCTCTATACGAGTGGGACGACGGGCAAGCCCAAGGGGATCATGCACTCCACGGGGGGTTACCTCACCCAGGTGGCATTCACGTTCAAGTACGTGTTCGATCTCCACCCCGACACCGACGTGTACTGGTGTACCGCGGACTGCGGTTGGGTGACCGGCCACTCCTACATCGTCTACGGACCGCTCGCGAACCGGGCCACCAGCGTGATGTACGAAGGGACACCCGATCATCCGGAGAAGGATCGGTTCTGGTCGATCGTCGAGAAGTACCGGGTCTCGATTCTCTACACCGCACCCACGGCGATCCGCACCTTCATGAAGTGGGGCACCGAGTTCCCCGAACGCCACGACCTCACGTCGCTGCGGTTGCTCGGTTCCGTGGGCGAACCGATCAACCCCGAAGCGTGGATCTGGTACTGGCAGCACATTGGCGGCGGCGCGTGTCCCGTCGTCGACACGTGGTGGCAGACCGAGACCGGCGCCATCATGATCAGTCCACTGCCCGGCGCGACGGTCGCGAAGCCGGGGAGCGCAACCTTCCCGCTGCCCGGTATCGGTGCCGAGATCGTGACCGACGCCGGCGAGGCGGTCGGCGTGCCGGGTGGCGGCTACCTCACCCTGACCCGCCCCTGGCCGTCGATGTTGCGGGGGATCTGGGGTGATCCGGACCGCTATCGCGAGACGTACTGGTCGCGCTTCGACGGCCGCTACTTCGCGGGCGACGGTGCAAAGCGCGACGCCGATGGCTACTACTGGCTGCTCGGCCGCGTCGACGACATCATGCTCGTGGCCGGTCACAACATCTCCACCACGGAAGTGGAGTCGGCGCTGGTGTCGCACCCCGCCGTGGCCGAAGCGGCGGTCGTGGGCAAGACCGACGCCACCACCGGTCAGGCCATCGCGGCGTTCGTGATTCTGCGCGCCGGCAACGAACCGACCGACGAGCTGGTCAAGGAACTGCGGGACCATGTCGCCAACGCGATCGGACCGATCGCCAAACCGAAGTCGCTGCTCTTCACCGACGATCTTCCGAAGACCCGCTCCGGCAAGATCATGCGTCGGCTGTTGCGGGACGTGGCCGAAGACACGGCGCTCGGTGACGTGACCACGCTGGCGGATCCGAGCGTGGTCGACGGCATCAAGCGCCGGTATCTCAACACCGCCACGGACGAGGACTAGATCGCGTTGTCACGCCGAGGCATTGCCCCCGAACACTGGACGTGGCGCGACGGCCCCGTGCCCCCGGGTCGGTCGGTGCTCATCGACATCGATGGCGTGCTGTCCGATGCGGTGACCCGCCAGCACTACATCGAGGCTCCCCGCCGAGACTGGCGCGGGTTCTTCGACGCGTGCGGTGACGACCCCGTCATCGAAGAAGTCCGGGTGATGCTTGACCTGCTCCAGGACGACCTCACGGTCATCCTCCTGACCGCCCGACCGCAACGGGTACACGAACTCACCGAGGCCTGGCTCCGGCAGTACCACATCCGCTGGGACGTGCTCATCATGCGGCCGTGGGGGGACTACGAGTTGTCCCGGGACTTCAAGCAACTCTCGCTCTGGGACCTCCGCCAGTACGGCTTCGACGTTCTCCTCGGCATCGAGGACGACCGCCGCAACGTCGAAATGCTGCGCGCCGAGGGCGTCCCCACCCTCTACCGCCACTCCGGCTACTACGACTGATCGTTCGTCAGCCCGGTGATCTAGCCACTTGAACCGCGCTGCCGGCGCGCTGTCACCGGTTGCTGACCGCGACGATGTCGACTGCGCCCGTTGCGTAGGTGTGGCGGTACCAGATGCGAACCGGCCGTTCTTCCGCCACCGCGAGGGCGGCTTCACGAACCTCGTACTCGGGCTGATTCGACAGCATCTCGATAGGCACGCTCGGCGACCGCCACGCCTCGGTGCCGATTTCGGCGAGGAAGTGGCGGGCAACGCGTTGCGCGGCGACCGACGGGGACTCGCGGTCGATCCAGCGCCGGTACTCCTCGATGTCCCGCAGCGGCACTACTCGTCGGAGAGCTTGGTCTGCGCCAGGAACTCTTCGCGAGTGAGCAGCGTGGCTGGCCCCTTCGTCTCAATTCGCAGCAGCGACGCCTCGAGGTAAGCACGGAACTCGGGGTCGGCCAGGTCCCGTTGAGCAGCGGACCACGAGCGATCGAGAGCCCGCTGGTGGTCGAGCTGTTCTGGATCGAGATCTTCTCGTCGCAACGCCATCGGCGCACCTCTCAGTGTGTGCCTCTTTGCTACCACGAGGATACCCCCATCCCGCTGCGTGGTTGTCGAACTCGACCTGCCGTCGTCGCTCGCCGCGGAGGTTCCGCCCACTCAGCGCGTGGGGGGTCGCGTGCCGAGGTCGCGGAACGGGCGCCACAGATATCCATCGGGATCCGCGAGAACGAACTGACGGTTGCCGGCCTCGGTCGGTCCCTCTACCTCCCACCGACCGCCGCGTTCGGCGACGTCAACCTGGTACCACCGCTCTTCCATCGGCACCACGATGGTGGCGCCAGCCGCAAGGGCTCGGGAGTGCACCGCATCGACGTCGTCGACGCAGAGTTGGAAGTTCACCCCGCGCCCGAACGGGGGCTCGAGCGGAGCGGTGCGGAACCGGCGCCCCGGTCCGGCGGCTTCCTGGATCATCAGCTCGACGCCGTCGCGCTCGAGATACGCGAATCGCTCTGCATCCCGGTCGAACAGAACCCGGAACCCGAGCACCTCGGCGTAGAAGCGCAGTGACGGGGCGAGCGCGGTGACATCCAGCTCCGGGACGAGCATCAGTTCCGAACCTTATCGATGAGCCGAGCGCGCCGCCCCGGTGTTAACCGCGGTTATGGATTTTGTGGACCGGAACGGCAACCCAGAGGGACAGACGGTCCACAAAATGTGGTCAGGTCGGAATGTCAGTCGTGCCGCGCCGAATGCATGATGACGAGGTCGACGTGGACGACGCGCTGGTCCGCCCGCTGCTCGCGTCGCAAATGCCCGGCACCCGGTTGCTTCGTCGTTGCCTACGCAGCGCGCCGGGGGAGCGGTAACCCACAGGCGCAGCCTCGACCCGCGTGACAGCCTGTCGGGATGGCGCATCTGATCGCGGAGACGGTCGGGCACGTGAGGGTCTTGCGACTCAATCGCCCCGAACGAAAGAACGCGCTGACCTCGTCCCTCGGTTGGAGCATCGTGCGCGCGGTCGGCGACGCTCAGCTCGACGACAACGTTCGGGTCGTTGCGCTGACCGGCACCGGAGATGCTTTCTGTTCTGGTCTCGACCTGGCCGGTGCCGATGACGAGCCGGTCGAGACCGGTCTGTCGGAGCAGGAGCAGATACTCGACGAGAAGGGCTGGGTCGGACGGTTCTTGCTTGCGCTGCGGTTCGAGACCGACAAGCCGGTGGTCGCCGGAATCAGCGGAGTGGCCATCGGTCTGGGTCTCTCGTTGGCGATGGCGGCCGATATCCGGATCGCGGCCGACACCGCGCGCCTTCACCCGGGGTACTTGCGCGCCGGTACGTCACCCGATGGCGGTCTGACCTGGTCGCTGCCGACGCTCGTCGGCCATGAGATCGCGTTGCGTTTCCTGCTGGAGTCTCGCTTCGTGGACGCCGAGGAGGCACTCCGACGCGGGTTCGTGTCCGAAGTCGTCGCTGCCGAGCAGCTCGACGGACGGTTGCTGCAGTTCTGCCATGCCGTTGCCGCCCAGGCACCGCTGGCGGTACGGCGTACGAAACGACTCGTCGCTCGAACGCCATTGGTCACCGACGTCACCGCGCGCCTGACCGACGAGCTCCGCAGCGCGCTCGCCGGCCTGGACAGCGAGGACGGCCAGGAGGCGATACGGGCCATCGTCGAGAAACGCACGCCCGAGTTCCGAGGGCGCTGAGGTGGAGGATCGGGTCGAGCGCCAGCAGGCGGCGATCGACGATCTTCTCGACGTGCTGCATCACGAACGGCTCGGAGACACGTGGGTCGGACGCACCCCCGACTGGTACGGGCCGGTGGTCTTCGGCGGGGTCGGACTCGCGCTCACCATCAGCGCCGCTTGCGGTGACGCACCGGCCGGAAGCCGGCTCCACTCGCTGCATGCGCATTTCCTTCGACCCGTACAAGGAGCGCACGAGATCGTTTTCCGCAACGACGTGGTGAAGGCCGGCCGGTCGTTCAATCTGCACCACGTCACCGCGTCACAAGCCGGCCAGCCGGTCATCACCATGACGTGTTCGTTCACCGCGGATGTCGACGGGTACGAGTACAACCTCTCGGGCATCCCCGACGGTGTCGCCCAACCCGAAGACCTCCCCGAAGTCGTCGACCCCTCCGACGACGACGTCGGCCCCTGGGACGTGCGTTGGATCGGGCCCAGCGCCGTGCGAGCAGACGGGACCCGTGATGCGACCCATCGGCACTGGTTCCGGCTGCCCCGAGTGCTTGCCGACGACCCGCACCTGCACGCTGCGCTGCTCGGTTACGCCACCGACTGGACCGGCGTCGGTGGGCGGCCGCTTCATCTCGATGGTGACACCACCGGCATGATCAGTCTCGATCACAGCGCCTGGTTCCACCGGCCCGCACGCGCCGACGGTTGGCTCCTTCAGGACGTGCAGAGCCTGGTGAACGCCGGCGGACGCGGCACCCTGCGCGGTGTTATCCGAAACACCGAGGGCCTGATCGTCGCGTCCATGGCGCAGGAGATGCTCCTGCGCCCCGCGGCGCCCTGATTCGAGTCGAGCGGTGCAAAGACCGTCGTGAATCCGTTGGCCCCGGCGGCGGAGTCGTCGCCAGAATGGCAGTCGTGCCGCTCCGAATGCATGATGACGAGGTCGAGGTGGATGACGCGCTGGTCCGCCGGCTGCTCGCGTCGCAGATGCCCGGTCTCGCTGCCCTCCCGCTGGTTCTTGTGGAGCCGTGGGGTACCGACAACGCGATCTGGCGGCTGGGGCCCGATCTCGTCGTGCGGCTCCCGCGCATTCACTGGGCGGCGGGCCAGGTGGAGTTCGAGGCGAAGTGGTTGCCGCGGCTCGCCCCGCATCTTCCGGTTCCGGTACCCGAGCCGGTCGCGGTCGGTGAGCCCGGTGACGGCTACCCGTTCCGATGGGCGGTCCACCGATGGATACCCGGCGAGGGCGCGGCGCTCGACCGGCTCGACGATCCCGTCGCGTTCGCAACGGCCCTCGCAGATTTCGTCGCCAGGCTTCGCAGCGTGCCTGCGGCCGACGCGCCGTCGGCTACCAACCGCGCCCGGCCACTCGCCGAGTACGACGCCGCGACCCGCGCCGCAATCGACCGTGCGAGCCACCTGATCGACGCGCCGGCCGCCATCGGCGTCTGGGAGGAGGCGCTCAGCGCATCGCCGCACGGCGGTGAACCGGTGTGGGTACAGGGAGACCTGGAAGGGAACTGTCTCGTGCGCGACGGCCGGCTCTGCGGCATCGTGGACTGGGGGTCGGCGTGCGCGGGCGACCCCGCGGTCGACGTCCAGGTCGTGTGGTCACCGCTGTTCACCGATGAGTCTCGCCGCGCGTTCCTCGACGCACTCGCCGTGGACGACGCCACCCTCGCGCGCAGCCGCGGTGCCGCGATCAACCAGGCGTGCGCCGCATTGCCGTACTACCTCCACACCTACCCGCGAATCGTCGAGCGGTCCTGGCACAAACTTGCAGCCCTCGGCGTAGCGCCGTTGACCGCCCCTGCGTAGCGGTCGGCAGGGGACGGTCGACTGCGCGCAAGGCACGACCGCGCGTGTGACGGCTGCAACCGTCGTGCATCGACTCTGGTCGCTCACGCGCTTGACGGAGCTGCTGGACTGACCAGGTGAACGAGATTCGGTGTCGACCGGCCGGAACCGAGGACTTCACATTTCTCGCGACGATGCTTGGTGAGGCTGCAGTCTGGCGCCCTGACAAGCCGACACCGACCTCTGAGCAGGTGATGGCCGATCCCCGGTACGCGCAGTACCTCGTGGGATGGCCACGGCCAGGCGACTATGGCTTGGTCGCCGAACACGACGAACCGGTGGGCGCGGCTTGGTACCGGACGTACACAGACGCGAACCACGGCCATGGCTTCGTCGGTGAGGACGTGCCTGAATTGGCGATTGCCGTCGTCGCCTCGCATCGCCACCGGGGGATCGGACGACGGCTCCTCACCGACCTCATCGAGGTCAGCGTCGCTCACGGGTACCGAGCCGTGAGTCTCAGCGTGGGCGAGGACAACCCCGCGCGCGGCCTTTACGAGTCGGCGGGCTTCGTCCCGGTCGAGAAGCACGGACGGACCTGGACCATGATCCGACAGGCCACTCGATCAAACTGAGCGGCTCGTCGAATGATCGGTGCTCATCTGTCGCACGAGCATTGCCGCGCACGGTACGCGCAGTGCCGGCCCCTGTCGCCGAAGCTTCGGCTCGACCTCCACAACAAATGACTCGAACGCGTCGACGTGATCCACGATTTCACGGCCTCCATCCCTAGAGACCCGCCAGATAGCGGCCGCTGATCCAGCCGCGCGTGGACGAGTTCAGCCCGCCACATCTGCGCTCGGTTGGGGTGCTGAGGCGAGGTGAGGAGGCAAGATGACGGGATGGAAAGCGGGCGGCGACCGGGATGGCTGATCGACGAGGTAACGGCAGCGGGGCGGGAGAACCTCGACCCCGAGCACGTAGCGCGATACGACTCGAAGATGGACGCCGGAGCCGCGGACGAGGTGGCGTTCCTCCAGGCCGCGGGTTTGAATGCTGACTCGACGGTCGTTGATCTGGGCGCTGGCACAGGGCAGTTCACTCGCGCGGTCGCGACATGCTGCCGCCGCGTCGTCGCCGTCGATGTGTCAGCGGTGATGCTCGCAGCACTGCGCGCCAACGTCGAGGCCGCAGAACTGGCCAACGTTGAGGTGGTCCAGGCCGGCTTTCTCACCTACGAGCACGAAGGAGCCCCAGCCGATCTCGTCTACTCGAGGCTCGCGCTCCACCACCTTCCCGACTTCTGGAAGGGCGTCGCACTCCAGCGCGTGCATGACATGTTGAGACCGGGCGGCCTGTTCCGATTGTCAGACGTTGTGTACGACTTCGACCCGGGCGAGGCGGCCGCGCGAATCGACGCGTGGTGCGCGACGGCTACGGGCGACGATGAGATGGATATCGGCACTGACTGGGCGCGGTGGGAACTCGAGGAGCACGTGCGCGACGAGCACTCGACATTCCGGTGGCTGCTGGAGCCGATGCTTGAGCGGGCCGGCCTCGTCCTCGACTCGGCCGACTTCTCAGACGGCGGCGTCTTCGCGAGATACCTCACCCGGGCCGTGTGAGACGCGCTCGCACCCGGCCGAACTTTCGAAGGGGCTCCCCGCCGGGTACCCAGTGAAGATTGCCCGGTTGCCACCAGCCGACGGGCAACCGATCAACAATCCACGCTGGGACGATCTGCACGCCGCACAGCTTGCCTCGCCGGCAGCAAGCTGCTGTGTGGCTCGCCACCCAAGCGTGCGGCAATGTCCCTTTCCCGACCCGCGTGTGGGATCTGCGTCACGCTCGGCGTGACATCCGTCCCAATCGCCGAGACCGATCCAGCGCATCACCGAGCCACGGCGTAGCCAGACCGGTGCCCGCTGAGCAGTCCGGAACTCCGCCGATGTCGCGCCCAATCCCCGAACTATTGGTCCGGGACGCGCGCCGATCCTCGCCCCCTCACTTCGCTGCGATTCAGGTCGCCACTGCGGTGAAGACCACGGGAACGGATGCGGCGGTCTCTTCGTTGGAATGGGCATGAACAAGAACACAGTCAAGACGTTCGTCCTGCTCGCCGGGTTCGGTGGGTTGCTCATGGGAATCGGGTCGCTGTTCGGCCAGACCGGGCTGATCATCGGTCTCGGTCTCGGTCTGGTCATAGTCGGCGGTTCGTACTGGTTCAGCGACAAGCTGGCCGTCGCATCGGCGCACGCCCAACCCGTCGAGGAGGCGGACGCGCCCGAGCTCTACGCCATGGTCCGTGACCTCGCTCAACGCGCCGATGCCCCGATGCCGCGCGTCTACCTCTCGCCCGAGATGCAGCCCAACGCGTTCGCCACCGGGCGCAACCCCAACCATGCCGTGGTGTGTGTCACCCAGGGTCTGCTCCAGATCCTCGACACCGATGAGCTTCGTGGCGTGCTGGCCCACGAGATGAGCCACGTCAAGAACCGGGACATCCTGATCGGGTCCGTGGCCGCTGCGCTGGCGATGGCGGTCACGTTCGTGGCCCGCATGGCCATGTGGGGCGCGATCTTCGGGGGCGGTGGCGGCCGCGACGACGAGCGCGGCAACATCTTCGGAGCGCTCCTGCTCGCCGTCCTCGCACCCGTCGCCGCGATGGTGATCCAGATGGCGATCAGCCGATCTCGCGAGTTCGAGGCCGATCACAGTGGCGCGGAACTGCTCGGCGACGGCGAGGCGCTCGCTCGTGCCCTCGAGAAGATCGAGGCCTACGCGAACCAAGTGCCGATGGACATTGCGCCCGCGCAGGCCACCGCGTACATCGTCAACCCGCTGACCGGCCGCCAGGTCCAGTTCGCGAATCTGTTCCGGACCCACCCGCCCACCGCCGAGCGGGTCCGGCGCTTGCGTCACCAGACCTAAACCGAGCCGGGACTACGCTCACCGGGCCGAAATCGGTCGGAGTCCACCAATCCGGGGAGCGTCAGTGCAGGCAGCCGAAGGACCGGCGACGGGGCTGCGAGCGCGCCACACGGTCGTCATCTTCCTGGTCAGCCTGGCCGGGTTGTTGCTCGAAGTGGGTTACACCCGGATCGTCTCGTTCAAGCTCTACTACTACTACGTGTATCTGGTTCTCGGCCTGGCGCTGCTCGGGATCGGGTCCGGCGGAATCTTCGTGGTGGTCTTTCCCCGGCTGCGCCGAGCCGCCACCGACACGGTGGTCGCGGTCTGCTCGCTCGTCGGGGCGGCGAGCATCGCGGCCGGCTACTTCCTGGTGGCCCGGATCCCGATCGACACGATTCGGATCTGGGACTACGGCACGAAGTCGTCGTACAAGAATTTCGCGATCCTCGGCCTGCTGTGTCTCACGCTCTTCGCGTCGTTCATCGCACTCGGCATCATCGTGTCGACGCTGCTGGGACGCGGCGGGAGCCGCGTCGGGCGGCTCTACTTCGCCGACCTGATCGGCGCCGGGCTCGGGTGCGTGGCCGCGATCCCGCTCATCGTCTGGTTGGGGCCACCGCAGGTCCTCATGCTCGCGGCGCTGATCTTCGCGGTCGTCGGACTCACGGCCATGCCGAAGCGGACGGGGCCGCGGCTGGCGGCGGGCGGGCTGGTCGTCCTGCTCGCGTTGGGAACCGTCGGGATTGCGGTGCCCGATGTGCTCCCGGAGACGACGAAGGCGAGTCCGCAACACGCCGCCGCCTCGGACTGGGGTCCGGTGTTCCGCGTCGACGTCGCGGAGATTCGGCCGGAGTTCAAATCGCTGTTCCACGACGGCACGTTCGGGTCGATCATTCCCCGATTCGACGGCAATCCCGCGGGGGTGACCCGATTCGACGACGACCCGCGGTCGCTGCCCTTCGGTCTGCTCGGCTCCCCGCCGGATCGCACCCTCATCATCGGTTCGGCCGGCGGCAACGAGATCGTCGCCGCGCTCCATTACCGCTCGAAACACACCGAGGGCGTCGAGCTGAACCCGGTCACGGTGGACCTGCTGCGCGACCGGTACCGGAAGTACTCGGGCGACCTGGCGAATCAGCCCGGCGTCGACATCCACCAAGGTGACGGTCGTTCCTTTCTCGCGCGGAGTGACAACCAGTACGACCTCGTGTGGTTCGTCGCCCCCGACAGTTACGCCGCGAACAACGCGGCGTCGTCGGGCGCCTTCGTCCTCTCCGAGAGTTACCTCTACACCAGCCAGATGATCAAGGAGAGCCTGGAGCACCTCACCGATCGGGGCGTGGTGGTCGTCCAGTTCGGTGAGTTGAACTTCGCGGATGCACCGAACCGAACCGCTCGCTACGTCATGACGGCCCGGCGCGCGTTCAAGGAACTCGGCATCACCAATCCGAGCGCGCACATGATCGTGTCGCCGTACATCACCAACAAGACCGGCGATCTCGCCACCGTGATGCTGAAGCGCACGCCGTTCGCGCCCGAAGAAGTGGCGCGGTACAAGGAATCGGTGGCCCAGGTCCCGTTGAGCACCACCTCATGGGCGCCGGGAGAACCGCGGGGTGACGGAATCGTCCCGCGGATGATCGACGCCACCGACGCCCGTGCGGACGCCGTCGCGGACTCCTACCCCCGCGAGGTCGGCGCGATCTCCGATGACGGACCGTTCTTCTGGCACTTCTCCAATTTCTCCGACGTCATCGGTAGCTTTTTCGACCCGATCGACCCCATCGACCCGAGCGTCGTCCTCGGTGAACGCGTGTTGTTGCTCCTGCTCGGGATCGCGATCATCTTCGCCGCGGTGTTCCTGTTCCTGCCCTTCTTCCTGGTGCGTCAGGAATGGCGGGCGCTGCCGGGCAAAGGCATCTCGGCGCTGTACTTCGCCGCCCTCGGTCTCGGGTTCATCCTGTTCGAGATCTCGATGATCCAGCGCCTCGTGCTGTTCCTCGGGTATCCCACCTACTCGCTCACCGTGACCCTCGCATCCGTCCTTGTCTTCACGGGCCTCGGTGCACTGTGGACCGGTCGCCTCGCCGCGCACGCGCGGGTGGTGGTCCCGATCGTGTTCCTCGTCCTGTGCGCGCTCACCGTCTTCTACGAACTCGGCCTCGACAGCCTCGCCGACTCACTTCTCTCGGAAGGGCTCGCGGTGCGCGTGGCCGTAGTGGTCGCCGTGCTCGCGCCGCTCGGTCTCTGTCTCGGCATGTTCATGCCCCTGGGTCTCGGCATCGTGAGTGGACTCAGCGATCACCCCGACGAGTACGTGGCGTGGTCGTGGGCCGTGAACGGCTTCTTCTCGGTCATCGGATCTGTGTTGACAACGATCCTCGCGATGGCCGTCGGGTTCCGCGCCGTGCAGCTGATCGCGCTCGGCATCTACGCAGTCGCGGTGCTCGCGTTTCTCCGGCTACGGAATCGGGCCGGCGCGATCGCAGCTGTTCACGCGTAGGCGTCGGGAACGGGACCGCGCTGGCGGCGGTGGCTCGCGTTGGTCGCCGGCGTGATGGTGGTGGCGGCGTTCATCGTCCGCCGGCCCGCACTCTACGTCTTCGACCGTGAGAATCAGGTCGAGCTGGACTCCGGTCCGTAGACCACCACCCTGTGACGGTTCCGCAGTTACGGCTGTGATGGTTCCGCAGTTACGGCTGTGATGGTTCCGCAGTTACGGCTATGATGGTTCCGCAGTTACCGTGAGACATCGAGGAAATGGGGCGCAATGATCGATGTACTCACGACCGAAGTCGAACGTCGACTTGAAGCCGTGGTTCTCGATCGGCTCCGTGACGAACCGGTCCTGCTCTTGCAAGGCCCCCGAGCGGTGGGCAAGTCGGTGCTCCTTGATCGCCTGGCCCGCCGATTCGGCGTCACGGTGACTGATCTCGACAATCTCGAGACCCGCGCCGCGGTCCGGGCCGACCCGGCGATCTTCGTCGAGGGCCCATCGCCGATCCTCATCGACGAGTACCAGCACGCGATCGAGTTGCTCGACGCTATGAAGGCCGAACTCAACCAGGAACTGCGGCCCGGGCGCTTCGTCATGACGGGTTCCACGAGTTACTCAAGTCTTCCTCGGGTTGCGCAGTCGCTCGCCGGTCGACTCAGTCGCATCGACGTCTGGCCGCTGTCACAAGGTGAACGCGATGGCGTCTACGAAACCTTCGTCGCGGATCTCTTGACGGCACCGGAGTCATTGCTGCGGGCGAAGCGGTCGACGACGCCGCGCGTGGAGTACATCGCGCGAACAGTGGCCGGCGGCTATCCGCTTGCGCTCATGCGTGACGAAGCTGCACGCGGCCGGTGGCTTGATGAGTACGTGGACATTGTGGTCGAACGTGACGTCGTGGCCATCTCGCGCATTCGGCAACGCCATGAGTTGCCGACGCTGCTCGCATGCCTGGCCGCGCAGACCGCGCAAATGTTGAACGTCAGCGCGGTGGCACTCGCGTCCGGCCTGTCGCCCGATTCCGCGGAGCGCTACACCGCGCTCCTGGAGTCGGTCTTCATGATCCATCGTCTCCCCGCCTGGGGACGCACACTTCGGCGTCGCGTGGTGGGGAAGCCGAAGGTGCATATGCGAGACAGTGGGCTCGCGGCGCGGCTGCTGAAGCTCACGCCGGAGAAGCTCGCCCGAAAGACTCCGACGGCGCTCACCGAGTTTGGCCACCTGTTCGAGACATTCATCGTCAACGAGATCCTCAAACAAGCATCGTGGGTCGACCAATCACCGACGGCAGGTCATTGGCGCACTCACGCGGGCGAGGAGGTCGATCTGGTGCTCGAGGCCTCGGATGGTGGCGTTTTCGGTGTCGAGATCACGACCGGTACCCGGGTGAGTGCCTCAGATCTCACGGCACTTCAACAACTCCGGGACGACGTGGGCGACGATTTCGTCGCGGGGGTCTTTCTCTCCACCGGTGAACGGTCGTACACCGCCGACGATCGTATTCACGTGCTTCCCGCCGACCGGTTGTGGACTACACGTACTGCGCCCGTTGCAGGTACGTGAGACTGATCCACCCGGGCAGGATCGGTAGCCAGAACGTCCCGAGGCGGAAGAGGAACACTGCGGGTACCGCCGGGACGGCGAAGCCGATCCGCGGACCGCTCCATGGAGGTGGGTGACTCGTCAGTCGCGAAAGTTGTTGAACTGGAGTGGCAGGTCGAAGTCGTTGTCCTTCAACGCGGCGATCACGCTCTGGAGGTCGTCGCGCTTCTTCGCGGTCACCCGAACCTGTTCACCCTGGATCTGGTGTTGCACGCCCTTCATGCCGAGGGCCTTGATGAACTTGCCGACCTCTTTGGCCTTGTCGTCGGTGATGCCGACGCGCAACGTGACCACCTGGCGGACGGTTCCCTTGGTGGCTTCCTCCACGGTGCCGTAGCCCAACGCCTTCAACGACACGCCCCGCTTGACCATCTTCTCGGCGAGTACCTGCTTGAGCGCTTCGAGGCGCGGCTCGGACTCCGTGTGCAGTTCGATGACCTTCTCTTTGAGCTCGATGGAACTGTCGGTCCCCTTGAAATCGAATCGCTGCGAGATCTCGCGCGACGCCTGATCGACCGCGTTGCGAACCTCTTGCATGTCGACCTCGGACACGACATCGAAGCTGGGCATGGCGGGGGAAACCTCCGTGGCGGTGCGATCAGAACGGCTTGCTACTGTACGCCCGGGTCCGTACCCGAGAGGCCAAAGGGAACTGGCTGTAATCCAGTTGCGCAAGCTACGGGGGTTCGAATCCCTCCGGGCCCACTTCCAAAATTGCTCGCGACTTGCATTTCTGCTCGCGTCCGCTCGCGGCGAGTGTCCTGCGTCCCCGGGTTGCTCGTCCCTCGCTCCCGGGCTACTCCGGACACCGCGGTCAAATTTGCTCGCGTCCGCTCGCGGCGAGTGTCCTGCGTCCCCGGGTCGCTCGTCCCTCGCTCCCGGGCTACTCCGGACACCGCGGTCAATCTCGGCCTTCCGGCTGACGGGTACGCTCCGCACTTTCGCGGGCGGGAAGGGCATCGTGGCCGCATCGGGGCTGATCACCATCTTGTTCACCGACCTGGTGGGCTCCACCGCGCACGCGTCCACCGTTGGCG
>JANPMG010000022.1:0-14964 GCA_031422675.1 Acidimicrobiia bacterium
AGGGGGCCCGCCAGTTCCCGCTCCTCGTACCGACGTCGCCCGATGATCCTGAAGCGACGCCAAACCGGGCGGCATGGAAGGTGCTCGAGAACTTCAGCCGGCCTTTCCTCACCGCGTTCTCCGATGCCGATCCCGTCACCGCCGGAGCCGACGAAGCCTTCCGAACCCGGGTGGCGGGCACGAAGGGGCAACCGCACACGACGATCGCGGGTGGCGGCCATTTCCTCCAGGAGGACCGCGGCCCCGCGCTGGCAGCGGTCGTGAACGACTTCATCGCCGGGACGCGCGCATGACCCGACCGTGCCGCAACGACGGAACTGCATAGGTTCGGTGACCGTGGTCCGGGGGGAAGCACGACGAACCGAGTGCGATCGAGCGGCCTGCCCCGCAGGGCCGAGAGCGGGTATGTCGTGAACGCGCTCGCATTCCGACTCGTCCCCAACCCGACGGCGCGGCGGTGGCTGGCGTGGATCGTGCCGATCGCCATCGTCGCCGTCGCGGTCGGGGTCGGTCCGTACTCCGCGCCGCTGGGTGTGATCATCAACGGCGCGCTCGTAGGAGGGCGCATCGCACTCATCGCACTCGGGATCGCGCTCGTCTACCGGGCAAACCGCGTGATCAACTTCGCCGCCGCGGAGCTCGGCCTCGTGCCGACCGTCGTCGCGATCCTGCTCATCATCACGCTCGACTGGCCCTACGTCGTGGCGGCGGTCGTGGGCCTACTCGCCGCGGTGCTGGTCGCGCTCGTCGTCCAGTCCGCCATCGTGCGCCGGTTCTCGAAGTCGCCGCGGCTGATCCTCACCGTGGCGACGATCGGGATCTCCCAACTCCTCGTGTTCCTGGCGTTCCAGACCCCTTCATGGTTCGAGTCACTCACCGGCAAGGGCTTCGAGCAGTTCGGATCGACCCGAATCGATCCGCCGTTCACCTACGACTGGAGCATCGAAGGCTTCTTCTTCAACGCCAACGACCTGCTCACGATCATCGCGGTGCCGATCTGCTTCGTCGCGCTGGCCTGGTTCCTCCAGCGGAGCAACACCGGCCGCGCGGTGCGCGCCGCCGCCGAGCGCGAGGACCGTGCGATGACGCTCGGCATCTCCGTCGTGCGGGTCCAGACGATCGTGTGGATCGTTGCCGGTGTGCTGGCCTACGTGGCGCTGTTCCTGCGCGCCGGCGTCGCCGGTCTCCCGCTCAACGACCCCGCGGACCCGGCACTCGGCACCGTCTTCCTCCTCCAGGCCATCACCGCGGTGATCATCGGCCGCTTCGAGCACTTCCCCACCATCGCCATCGCCGCGATCGCGCTCGGCATCCTCGACCAGGCGAACACGTTCCAGGCCGGCAACGACCCGTCGTTCAACAACGTGATGCTATTCGTGATCCTGGCCGTGGCGCTGCTGGTGACCAAGCCCACGATCCTGACGCGGGCGGGCAACGTGACGACCTGGCAGACGTCCGCCGAGGTCCGACCGATCCCGGCCGAGATGCGCCGGCTCCCCGAAGTCAGAGCCGGGATCGCCGGCGTGGCCCTGGCGCTCGTCGCGTTCGTGCTCACGCTGCCGCTCTGGCTGACCGAGGCGCAGATGAACCTGGCCGCGGTGATCGTGATCTTCTCGATCGTCGGCATCTCCCTCGTCGTGCTGACAGGTTGGGCCGGCCAGGTGAGCCTCGGTCAGGTCGGCTTCATGGGTATCGGAGCGATCGTCGGCGGCGCGCTGACGAATCGCGCCGGCTGGGACATCTCGCTGGCGATGCTCGTCGGCGGCCTCGCCGGCGCGGTCGTGGCGGTGGTCATCGGATACCCGGCCATCCGCCGCCGAGGGTTGACCCTCGCGGTCATCACCTACGGCTTCGCCCTCGTCGTCGGCACCTATCTCGTCGCCCGCGAGTTCTTCGGCGACTGGCTGCCCGACTCGCGCATCGAGCGCCCGAAGATCTTCGGGGTCATCGACATCTCGACCGAGACCCGCTTCTACTTCTTCTCGCTCGCCGTCCTGCTCATCGTCGGTGTCATGGTGCACGGCATCCGTCACAGCCGCACCGGTCGTGCCGTGATCGCAGTGCGGGAGAACGAGTCCGCCGCGCGCGCCTACGGCATCGATACGGTGCGCACCACGATGGTGAGCTTCGCAATCTCCGGATTCTTCGCCGCGGTGGCGGGCGTCCTCTTCGTCCACCAGCAGGAGGGGCTGGGAACCGCGGTGTACGCGCCGCGCGAGAGTCTCACGACGTTCGCCGCCGTCGTCATCGGCGGCATGACCTCGGTCGTCGGGGCGGTGATCGGATCCGTGTACGTGCGCGGGCTCAAGTACTTCCTCCCCGGCAACTGGCAGCTCCTCGCCAGCTCGGTCGGACTTCTCCTCGTGCTCTGGGCACTGCCACGCGGTCTCGGTGGGTCGCTCGCCGTGGCGCGGGACAACCTCCTCCGAAAGATCGCGACCCGGCGCGGCATGGTCGTGCCGAGCCTGCTCGCCGACGAAAGGGTGGACGACCCCGTGGGCGTCGACACCCACGAGGTCACCGCGGCGATGCAGTCGCGCCCGACGCGCGAGCAGCTCGAGGACGTGTTCTGATGCCGCCGTTCTGGCGTCCGTCGTGGTGGCGAGCGTGGTTCCGGGGCGTCGGTGGTGAGCAATCGGTCTACCCGCTCGTCGTGCTGTTCGGGTTCAACGCCGTCGACGAGCTCGACCGGCGCGGCTTCGACGTGCTGCTTCCCGAGATCCGGCGCCACTTCGGCGTCAGCCTCGGAGGGATCCTCACCGTGGTCGCGCTCGCCGGCGTCGTGGCGCTGCTGTGCGCCGTCCCCATCGGGTTCTACGCGGACCGGCTCAACCGAGTCGCGATCATGATCAGCGGCGCCGTGGCGTGGGGCGCGTTCTCCGTGTTCACCGGACTCGCCACCACCCTCGTGCTCCTGGGCATCGCGCGCGCCGGGTCCGGGCTCGGGCGCGCCGTCGTCGAGCCGACCCACAACGCGCTGCTCGCCGACTACTACGACATCCCCGACCGGCCCAAGGTCTACTCCTTCCATCGCGCCGCCAACGCGCTCGGCCAGTTCCTCGGCCCGCTCCTCGCCGGGTTGATCGCCGCCGCATGGGGCTGGCGCGCTCCGTTCGTCGTCTTCGCAATACCCACCGCGATCTTCGTGATCCTCGCGTTGCGCCTGCGCGAGCCCGACCGCGGATTCTTCGAACGCAAGGCCATGGGCCTGGAGGGCGATGCCCTCACCACCGAGGACGTTCCCGCGAGCTGGGCCGAGTCGTGGCGCGCGCTCCGCCAGGTCCGGACGCTCCAACGGATCTTCCTCGCCCTGCCGTTCCTCGCGCTCTCGATCATCGGGTTGGCCAGCCTGACGTCGCTCTTCTACGACGAGGTCTTCGGCCTCAGCGTGGCGGAACGCGGCTACGTCGCCGCCGCCGCCGAGCCCGCGCAGTTCATCGGACTACTCCTCGGCATTCCGATCGCCACCCGCCTCATGCGCCGCGACCCCGGTCTCGTACTGCGGTTCGTCGCCCTCACCGGCAGCATCGCCGCCGCGGGGTTCCTCGTGTTCTCGCAGATGCGCGTCCTCTGGCTGGCGGTCGCGCTCAACGTGTTGGTGTCCGGTGTGATCGCGGTCGTCGCGCCGGCGATCTACGCAGCGCTCTCGCTGGCGATCCCACCCAAGGTGCGCTCGTTCGGGTTCGGTGTCGCCGCGCTCTACGTGCTGCCCGGCCTGGTGATCCTGCCGTTGATCGGAGCGATCGCCGACTCCTGGGGAATCCGCGCGGGTCTCGTGGCGATGGTCCCCGTCATCCTCATCGGCTCGTTCATCATCGCGTCGGGTGCGCCGCTCGTCGCGCCCGACATCCAGCGGGTGTGGACCGCCGCCGCGGCGCAGTCCGAGGTCCTCTCCGAACGCCGCCAGGGTCGGGCGAAGCTCCTGCTCTGTCGCGGCGTCACCGTGCACTACGACAGCGTGCAGGTGCTCTTCGGCGTCGACTTCGAGGTCGACCAGGGTGAGGTCGTCGCCCTGCTCGGGACCAACGGCGCCGGCAAGTCCACGCTCTTGAAGGCGATCACCGGGACGGTCGAGGTGAGTGGCGGGGCCATCGTGTTCGACGGACGCGATCTGACCCACACCCCGGCCAACGAGGCCGCGGAACGAGGGGTCACGATGGTGCCCGGCGGGCAGGGTGTGTTTCCCGGACTGTCGGTGGCGGAGAACCTCCAACTCGCCGGCTGGCTGCACCGCCGCGAACCCGAGCACGTGCGCGCCGCGACCGAACGGGTCCTCGACATCTTCCCCATCCTGCGCGAGCGGATCGACCAGGAGGCGGGCAACCTCTCGGGCGGGCAGCAGCAGATGCTGACCCTCGGCATGGCGTTCATCGAACGGCCCCGCCTGCTCATGATCGACGAGCTGTCGCTCGGGCTGGCGCCGGTGATCGTGGGCCAACTGCTCGAGATCGTGCGCGAGATGCGCGACGCGGGCACGACGATCATCCTCGTCGAGCAGTCGGTGAACGTCGCGCTCACCGTCGCCGAGACCGCGTACTTCATGGAGAAGGGCGAGATTCGCTTCCACGGGCCCACGGCCGAGCTCCTCGACCGGCCCGACATCCTCCGCTCGGTCTTCCTCGAGGGCGCCGCAGCGGGATCGACAGCACAGGCCCCTTCGCCGAACGCCCCTCTGGCGGATGACGAGACCGGCCCCAACGGGCGCGTCGAGGTGCGCGAGCGTGCACCATTCGAGTCGCCGTTCGAGTCACCGGTCGACGGGCAGGTCGACGGGCGCGAGCTCGGCGAGGATCGACTCGAAGTGCGCGGCCTCGAGAAGCGGTACGGCGGCGTGGTCGCCCTCGACGCGGTCTCCCTCACCGTCCGCGGGGGCGAGATCGTCGGGTTCATCGGCCCCAACGGCGCGGGCAAGACCACCCTGTTCGACGCGATCTCGGGTCTCACTCCGATCGACGGCGGACGAGTACTGATGCGCGCCAACGACGGCGAGGTCTACGACCTCACCGACCGCCCGGCCCAGATCCGGTCCCGGCTCGGGCTCGGACGCTCGTTCCAGGACGGGCGGCTCTTCCCGTCGTTGACGGTCGCCGAGACGATCGCGGTAGCGTTGGACTGCAGCGTCGAGGTCAAGGATCCGGTGGCGGCGGCGCTCTACCTGCCCACCGTCATCGACTCGGAGGCGTCCGTCCGTCGGCGGGTCGACGAGCTGGTCGAGACCATGGGGCTCGGAGCGTTCCGCGACAAGTTCGTGAGCGAGCTGTCGACCGGGAGCCGCCGCATCGTCGACCTCGCGTGCGTCATGGCCCACCGGCCCACCGTCCTCCTGCTCGACGAACCGTCGAGCGGCATCGCCCAGCGCGAGGCCGAGGCGCTCGGACCGCTCATCCAGCGGCTCCGCGACGACCTCGGTGCCAGCGTGCTCGTGATCGAACACGACCTGCCCCTACTGACGTCCATCGCCGATCGCATGGTGGCGATGGATCTCGGGACGGTGGTCGCGCAAGGTCCCCCGCACGCCGTCGTGCACGACCCGCGGGTCGTGGCGGCGTACCTCGGAGACAACCCCGCCGTGATCGCTCGATCCGGCGACCGCAACTGAACCGGAGGCATCCATGGAACCCACCAGGCAAGGCGGAGACGGTCAGGCCCGTCCGAGCGCGGCGCGCCGATACGGGCCTCTCGCCGCGATCGTCGCCGTGATCGTGGTCATCGTCCTCGTCGTGGTCATCGCCGGTGGCGGCGACGACGGGAACAAGGCGTCGAACGGTCCGACGGTGTCGACCACGGACGCGTGGCCGTTCCGGACGGAGGCGAACGCGGCGGATGAGGACTGGGGTCCGAACTGCGACGAGGATCGGGGCACGGTCGCCATCCCGTGGACCTACGCGCCGCCGTGCGCGAAGGCCTCCGACCGCAACCCCGGCGCGACCACGCAGGGCGTCACCGGCGACACGATCAAGGTCGTCGTGTACCAGAGCGATCCGGCCAAGAACCCGCTCCAGGCCGCAACCGTGCGCGGGAGCGGGGCCGAGGTCGATCCGTCGACGGCGCGCACCGTCTACGAGAACTACGCGAAGGGCTTCGAGCAGTACTTCAACACCTACGGCCGCAAGGTGCAGCTCGTGTTCTTCACCGGGTCCGGTGGTCCGATGGACGAGGTCGCCGCTCGCGCCGACGCCAAGGCGATCGCCGACATGAAGCCGTTCGCGGTCCTCAACGGAGCCAACCAGACACCCGTCTGGGCCGAGGAGGTGGTCGCCGAAAAGATGGTGTGCATCGGCAACTGCTCGCTCGCGGTCCCCCAGCAGACGGTCGAGGACAGCGCGCCGTACCTCGTCGGCAGCGGTCCCACGCCCGAGCAGGCGGCGCAGCTCACCGCGGAGTTCGTCCTCAACCAGCTCGAGGGCAAGCAGGCCGAGTACGGAGGCGACGACGTCAAGACGAAGGACCGGGTGTTCGGCGTCGCGCACTACAACACCGTCGACAACCAGCAGGGCCCCGCGTACGAGGTCCTGCGCGACGCGCTGACCGAGGGTGGCGTCGACATCGCCGCCGACCAGGAGTTCCAGCTCGACCTCGCCCGCGGCCAGGAGATCGCCCGGACCGTCATCGCCAAGATGAAGTCGGCCGGGGTCACCACGATCATCTTCACGGGTGATCCCCTGACCCCCGCCAACCTCACCAGGGAGGCGACCGCGCAGAACTACTTCCCCGAGTGGGTCATCGGACCGAACGTGCTCGTGGACATCTCGCTGTTCGGCCGCACCTACGACCAAGAGCAGTGGCAGCACGCCTTCGGCGTCAACCTCTCGGGCGGACGGACGAACGAGGACGCGAACCAGAGCCGCGCCCTGTACCAGTGGTTCACCGGCCGCACTCCGGAGAACAACACCTACGGCGTCATCCTGCCGCCCGACGTCGGACCGCTCATGATCGGTATCCACCTCGCCGGTCCCGACCTGACGCCCGAGAGCTTCCTCGCCGGCCTGCAACGCATCCCGCCGCGGGGTGGCAACGCCGTCAATCCGCAGACCTCACGGGGCGAGCACGACGTCTGGCCCGAGTTCGACTGGGGTGGGTCCGACGACGCCGCGATCATCTGGTGGAACCCGGACGTGTCCGGCGAGGACGAGGTCGGCAAGGTCGGCGAGGGTCTCTACCAGTTCACGAACATGGGGAAGCGCTACACCCCCGGCACGTTCCCGAAGGGTGACATCGGCCTGTTCGAAGCGGACGGGTCGGTCACCATCTGGACCGAGACCCCACCCGGCGCCCGGCCGCCGTCGTATCCCCCGCCCGCCAAGTAGTTCAGCAGCGGTGGGGTTCACCCGACCGGGCATCGCCCGGCCGGGGATGGACCCCACCGCTCCCGTAATCCGCCGTGACGCCCACGGTCCACCGGGCTGCTGACGGGCCGATCTCAACGCAACGCGCGTCACCGCGTCAGCGCGCGGTGCGCTCGCGCTCGGCGTGGTCGCGCAGCACCTGGACCCACTCGGCGCGCTCGGCGTCGTAGCGGCGCACCACCCGCGCCGGGCTGCCGACGGCCACCGAGAAGCTCGGCAGGTCACCGGTGACGACGGACCCGGCGCCCACGGCAACGTGCTCGCCGATGTGTGCGCCGGGCAGGACGATCGAACCGTGCCCGAGCCACGAACCGGCCCCCACCACCACCGGCTTCGGCGGCGCGAACTGCTCACCGATCGTGAGCGTGATGTCCTCGTACCCGTGGTTCGCGTCGGTCACGTAGACGTTGTGGCCGGTGAAGACGCCGTCGCCGATGGTGACCGACTGATGGCCGACGATCCCACTGCCCCGCCCGATGAGGACGCCGTCGCCGATCGTGATGACGGGATCGGTCTCGGGAACGTGGCCGGGCATCACGCCGGCCGCAAGCGAGCAGTAGGGACCGACGATGACCCGAGCACCGATGCGGATGTACGGCTCGCCGTAGAGGGCCACCGTGGGGAACAGGATGCCGCTGCCATCGCCGAACGCGCCGAAGCGTTGCGCCCGCCGGCTGCGCGGACCGATGCTCGCCTGCTTCGCGTACCACCGAAATGCCGCTTCGAAGAGTTCCTCGCGCCCGCGCACCGCCGGAATGTAGCGGCCGGCCACCCGGTTGCCCTCACGCGTCGCCTTCACGCGCCGACCGCCCGAGAACCTCCTACGCTGCCTCGATGCGGATCGGTCTGCTGTTCGACTATCCCCAGGGCGACGGCGGTGACAACCTGGAGCACGCGATTCGCGTGGGCCTCGCCGCCGCCCGCACCGACCTCACCCACGTGAGCTTCCTCCGGCGTGAGACCCTCGGTCATCCGGCCGGACGGGTCGAGGACGTGGTCGCCGGGTTCGAGCAGTTGGTGAGCGACGGCGCCGATCTGGTCATCGGCCCGTCGATCTCGGACAACTGTCTCGCGGCGCGTGACGCGGCGGATCGGGCCCAGGTTCCGGCGATCAACTACTCGGGCGGCGAACGCACGCGTTCCGCGTGGATGTTCCACTACCAGATCGGTTCACTCGAAGACGAGCCACCGCTGCTGGTCGCTCGGATGCGCGAACGGGCGATGCGAAGCGCCGTGGTGATCCATGACGCGTCGGTGGTCGGCGAGCGCTACGCCGAGGTGTTCGGATGGAGTGCCGGCGATGCCGGCATCGAGATCGCCGCCTCGGCCGCGATCGATCCACTCGCCACCGATGTCGATGCGGTCGTCGGCGAGCTCCGCCACCACGATCCCGACGTCGTGCTCTACCTCGGTCTCGGCGCGGTGTCCCACATCGTGGCCACTGCGATCATCGCGGCGGGCTGGGCCGTTCCCGTGCTCGCGAACTCGGCACTCATCTTCGGCTACATCAAGCCCGAGTGGCACGACGCCTGGGCCAACTGGGAGTACATCGACACGATCGCCGACGACAACCCCACCCGAATGGCGCTCCAGGCCGCGGAACCGGCGCTGGCCGGAGGTCCGATCGGCTGCGGCGCGTACGACATCGGCCGTCTGGTGGGCCACGCGGTGCAGCGGGCCGACCGCATCGATCCCGCCGGGCTGCGGGCTGGCCTCGAACGGGTCAAGCAACTCCCGGCGACGTCCGGCTCGCCGGGCACGCTCATGGGTTTCGGCGTGTACGACCACGCGGCGCTGAAAGGCCAGTTCCTGGTGCTACGCGCCTGGCGCGGCGGCCGCACGGTCCCCGTCGTCCGCTGAATCCTCGGTCTCGGCCTCGGCCGCGCCGGCCCGGGCGAGGCTCGCTTCGAGTGCGGCCATGAGGTCCAACACTTTCGCCGGCGCGTCGGGCTGGGGCTGGGCCACGATCTCCTCCCCCGCCGCTTTCTTGTCGATCAGGGCCAACAGTTGCTCGCGATACTCGTCGTGATACTTCGACGCGTCGAAATCCGCCGACAGCGTCTCCACCAGTTGCCGCGCCATCGACCCCTCACGGTCGCTGAACTCGATCTCACCATCGGGCAGGCCCAGCGTGGCGGGATCCACGATCTCGTCGGCGTAGCGCATCGTCTCGACACACAACATCCCGTTGAGCGGCCGGATCGCGACGAGCCGCTCCTTGGCCCGCAACACTACGCGGCCGATGGCAACCTTGCCCAACTCCGTCATCGCGTCCACGAGCAGCCGATACGGCTTGGCCGCCTTCTCGTCCACCATCACGTAGTACGGCGTGTCGAAGAAGACCGGGTCGATGTCGGCGAGATCGACGAAGTCCTCGATGTCGATCGTGTGACTCGCCTTCGGAGCCAACGCGTCGAGTTCTTCCTTCTCGACGACGACGTAGCGCCCCTTTTCGATTTCGTACCCCTTCACGATCTTGTCGCTCGTGATCTCCTCGCCGGTCTGCTCCGAGACGCGACGGTTC
The DNA here is from genome assembly GCA_031422675.1 of Acidimicrobiia bacterium. Classification (GTDB taxonomy): domain Bacteria; phylum Actinomycetota; class Acidimicrobiia; order IMCC26256; family JAENVU01; genus JAENVU01. The sequence goes on from JANPMG010000022.1 coordinate 9,871, forward strand.
CGCACGCGCGAACCCGTCCCCGACTCGAGTTGGTTGAAGGAAACGTCACGCGACTTCGTGGCCGGCGTGAGCTTCACCGGCACCGTGACCAATCCAAAACTGATGTTTCCGGTCCACACCGCCGTGGGCACAGCAACCAACCTCCGGTCCGGGTATGAGCCACTAGGTTCGCACAATGGCCGAGGTGCCCGTGCACATCGAGGGTCGCACCCTTGCCCTGTCGAACCTCGAGAAGGTCCTCTACCCCGAAACCGGCTTCGCCAAAGCTCAGGTCGTGGATTATTACGCCCGGATCGCGCCGGTGATCCTCCCGCATCTCCGGGGTCGGCCGCTGACGTTGGTCCGCTATCCCGACGGCGTGGCCGGAAAGTCGTTCTTCGAGAAGCGGCGCCCCCCGTCGGCCCCGGAGTGGGTGGAGACCGGCGGTGATCTCGGTTCCGTCCTGTGCGACGAACCCGCGACGCTCGTGTGGCTCGCCAACCTCGCCGCCCTGGAACTGCACACCCATCAGCACACCGTCGCCGACCCCGATCGCCCGACCGCCGTCGTCTTCGATCTGGACCCCGGGCCGCCGGCCACCGTCCTCGACTGCGCGCGCGTCGCGCTCGACGTGCGCCAGATCCTCAACCGGCTCGGGCTCACGGCCGCGGTCAAGACCAGCGGGGCCAAGGGGCTGCACCTCTCGATCCCGATCGGCGCCGGGGCGGCCAGCAGCGAGACCACCAAGCGCTTCGCGCTCGCCGTCGGCCGGCTCCTCGCCGAGTCCCAACCGGAGCGGGTGACGGTGGCGATGGCGAAGGATCAGCGCCACGGCAAGGTCTTCGTGGACTGGAGCCAGAACGACCGGCACAAGACCACGGTGGCGGCGTACTCGCTGCGCGCGCGGCCGCGCCCGACGGTGTCCACACCCGTCACGTGGAGTGAGGTCGAGGACGCGCTGCACACCGACGACCCCACCCGGTTGCAGTTCGAGGCCGACGCGGTGTTGGAGCGGGTCGATCGGCTCGGTGACCTGTTCGCGATGAACCTGACGACGAGCCAAGCGCTGCCGTCGCTCGCGTAGATCCCGCTCATCTTCGCTCCGCTCACGGGCCGCTCGGCCACGGGCACGCCCGTCACCGGGACCCCTCGTAGGGCTTTGCCGGCAGTTGCGGCGCCCCCGTAGCCTCCGCCGCATGGAACTCGACGGCGCCACTGCGATCGTCACCGGAGCGAGCCGAGGAGTGGGCGCGGCCACGGCACTTGCACTCGCGGCGCGTGGCGCCACCGTGGTGTGTGCGGCGCGCGCCACGGATGCCACACCACTCTCGTTGCCCGGCACCATCGACGCCACGGTGCGCGCCATCACCGATTCCGGCGGCCGCGCGCTCGGCGTTCCCACCAACCTCGCCGTCGATGCGGAGGTGGAGCACCTCGTGGACGAGACCGTTCGCCAACTCGGACGCGTGGACGTGCTGGTGAACAACGCCGCGATCACGTTTCCCGGCGACATCGACCTCGCGATGAAGCGCTTCGATCTGATCTTCGCGGTGGATCTGCGCGCGCCGGTCATCGCCACCCAGCGCGCCCTGCCCGGGATGATCGAACGGGGGCGCGGTGCGATCCTCAACGTCTCCTCGGCCGCCGCGCTCAACTACTACCCCGGCCAGATGCCCTACGGCATGGCCAAGGCTGCGCTCGAACACTTCACTGCGTCGGTGGCCGCGCAGGTGCGACCCCACGGCATCGCGGTGAACACGTTTCGCATCGACGTACCGGTCGCGTCCGAAGGGTTCGTCGCGGCCCTCCCGGACCTGGACCACTCGGACTGGGAACCCGCCGCGGTCGCCGCCGAAGGCATCGTATGGATGCTCGAACAACCGCCCGAGTACACCGGCCGCCAGGAGGGCATGGCGGCGCTCCGAGACCGGCAGGCGATCATGCGCTCCCGCAGCGAACGCCCGCACCACCAGGACCCGGACATGGTGACGGATTCGCCGCTCGGCTCCTACCCCCGCGACCGATAGACCGGCGCATACCGGTACGGTGCCGCGCTCATGACCGGCGTCCCCATCACCGTGCGCGATGTTTCGATGACCTACCGCACTCGTGACCGGGAGGTCGAAGTTCTCCGCGATTTCTCGCTTCACGTCGATGCGGGCGAACAGGTCGCGGTCGTGGGTCCGTCCGGCGCAGGGAAGACCACTCTGCTCGCCCTGATCGGTGGACTCGAAAGAGTTCAGTCGGGGACGATCACCGTCGGCGCGATCGAACTCTCGGAACTCCGAGGCGACGCGCTTGCGCGCTACCGCCATCGGACCGTCGGATTCGTATTCCAGCATTTCGGACTACTCGGCACTCTGACCGCCGCCGAGAACGTCGAGCTGGCAATGAGCTTCTCACCCGGATCCGCGCACGCTCGGCGGCGACGAGCCGAGGAGCTGCTCGACGCCGTGGGGATCGCCGCCCGGGCTCGCCACCGGCCGAGCGAACTCAGCGGCGGCGAAGCCCAACGCGTGGCGTTGGCACGAGCACTTGCGAACCAGCCGAATCTGCTGCTCGCCGACGAACCCACCGGGAACCTCGACGGCACGACCGCCGACCAGGTGCTCGACCTCCTCGACGCCGTCGCGCGCGATCAAGGTTGCACCGTCGTGACCGTGACCCATGACCCACGCGTCGCCGAGCGCGCTCACCGCCTCATCACCCTCACGACCGAAGTGACGCCCCGAGCCGGCACCACCTCGGACACCGCAGGCGGAACGGGGCCCGAGCGGCCCGCGACGCAGTCGCACGAGCGGGAAGCCGAAGGCGAGGGGCGCACACCACCGAGCCGAGCCGGCGCAACTCCCGAGCCGGGGCCCGAGCGGCCTGCGACGCAGTCGCACGAGCGGGAGCCGAAGTGACGCCCCGAGCCGGCACCACCTCGGACACCGCAGGCGGAACGGGGCCCGAGCGGCCTGCGACGCAGTCGCACGAGCGGGAGCCGAAGTGAGTTGGAGGGACGCGCTGCTGACGGCTGCGCGGTCGTTGGGCCGGCGAGCCGGGCGGGCGGCCTTGACCGTCCTCGCGGTCGCCCTTGCGGCGGCGCTGCTCAGCGCGCTCCTCATCATCTCCACGTCGGCACGGACTCGCGTGCTCGATCAGCTCGCCAAGGGTGGGCCGCTCGCCGGCATCCAGGTGGCCGCCGCCGAGCCCGGACCTGAGGCGCTCGACACCGACTCACCCAGTCCGGGAAAGGCGCGCGATCTCGATGCCGGAACGCTGCGCCGGATCAAGCGAGTACCTGGGGTGCGGAGCGTCGTGCCCCTTGAATCGAATCCGATACTGGCCGAGATCCCGTCGACCGACCTCGAACCGTTCCGCGAAACGATCGCAGGCATCGACCTCCGCCGAGTCAGGACCCTCCCGATCACGGTGATCGCCGGCCGGACTCCCACGATCGGCAGCCGAACCGAGATTGCGGTGACCGACGGCTATCTCCGGCGAGTCGGGTTGGCGCGCAAGACCGCCGCCAAGGCCATTGGGACCGAGGTGGAGTTGGGTGCGCCGCGAGTGTTTCCGAGCCGACGCGGTCGGACCGACGTGCGCGGCCGCTGGATCCGCACCGAGATCGTCGGCGTCGTGGCACAAGAAGCGGTCAGTGCGCAGTTCCTCGGATCGGCCGAGATGGTGCAGAACGCGCGGGAGTGGACTGCCGCGTCCGATCCTGACGGCGGGTTCCAGCTTCCGAGTTCTCGTTACGCGGGCCTCTTCGTCGTGGCCGACGGCCTCGATCGTGTGGGTGCAGTCCGAGCGCGGATTACGAAGCTCGGCTACTCGACCAGCGCACCGGAGAACCTCATCGAAACGGTTCGGCGCTATCTGCGCGTCGTCGAGATCGTTCTCGCCGGTATCGGGGTCATCGCGTTGGCCATCGCGGCACTCGGGATCACCAACGCCTTGCTGGCCGCCATCCGCGAGCGGCGGCGGGAGATCGGCGTCCTGAAGGCCCTCGGCGCCCGCGATCGTGACGTACGGCGGATCTTCCTCCTCGAGGCCGGTATGACGGGCTTTGTCGGCGGCGCGATCGGCACCGGCGTCGGCTTCGGCGTCGCGCGTGCCCTCGGCGCCGTGGTCAACCAGTACCTCGTCGACCAAGGACTGCCCGGCGTGGCGATCGGACTCCCGCTGCCCGTGCTGGCCGGTGGCGTGCTCGGCGCGGTGGCCCTGGCAGTGGCAGCCGGGGTCATCCCGGCCCAGCGAGCGGCGCAGATGCCGGCCCGCCAGGCGATGGGAGACGCATGAGAACCCGGCGGCCTCTGGTGGCCACCCTCATGGTGGCCCTCGCTGCATTCACTGCGTGTGCCGGCTCGAAGGTCGCGGTTCCCGGTCCAACCACTGCCGGGCGGGCGGTGATGTACGTCGCCATCGGGGATGGAGAGACCGCAGGCAACGGGGTGAAGAACCGAATCCGCGACGCATGGCCACAGCTCGTCTATCGGTCCACGTTCCCGCGCGCCGCAGTCTTCACCAACTTCGGTCAGACCAACGTGACCGTCGACGAAGCAATGGTCACGCAACTTCGTCCGGCGCTGGCGCTGCGGCCGACCGTGGCGACGGTGAACCTCACCGAGGACACATTCCTCACTCGCGATGTTGCGACCTTCGAGACAAAGTTCGCGTCCCTGATCCGCCAACTACGACGCGGTGGCAAGACCGCGGTGGTCATCGGCAACATTCCGCCGGGGGATCGGGAGCCGGGGGTGCTGGCGTGCTCTCCTGACCCGCCGACCGGGTCGAAGCCGTGCCAGTTCGATTCGACCTTTGATCTCGCGGCCGCTACGGCGCGTGATGCTGCGTTCAACGACGCGATTGCGAGGGTGGCCACAACCACGGGCGCGACCCTCGTCGACCTTCACGGCGCCTTCCTCGCGGCACGGGCGAAGGGTCAGGAAGATGCGCTCTGGGCGGGCAACGACTTCTCGCCGAACCAGAAGGGGCACGCCTTCATCGCGCGCCAGTTCGCTCCCGCGGTGCGCGCCGCACTCAAATCGGCCGGATGAGCCCACCGCGTGACTCTCAACGGAGTCGCGTCTACCGAGCCGAGACGCCACTGGGCGGGCGGCGCCTCCC
>JANPMG010000023.1:0-2527 GCA_031422675.1 Acidimicrobiia bacterium
GGGGGCCGCCGCGCGGCCCCCCCCCACCCCCCCCTCGGGGCCCCCCCGCCTGGGGGGCCGGGCCCCCCCCCCCCCCCCCCCACGGCCGGATGCTCGTCCTCATCCAGTTCGACGAAGGCGACCTCGCCGCCGCGGTCGAGGAGCTCGACGCACGGTATGTCGCCGGTGAGGGCTCCGAGCACGCGGTGATGGTCGCGAGTAACGCGGCGTGGTTCCGGGCGATGAATGAGCACGATTTCGGCGCGATGCGGGAGGTCTCGTCTCCTGACGTCGCCATCGTGGACCACCGTCAGCTCGGTCTTCCGGCCCTCGACCTCGACGGCTTCATTGAGTGGTACCGCACCTACGCCGACTTCGGGTTCTCGTACATGACCACAAACCTGCGCGCACGCGGTCGAGTCATCCTGACGACCGTCGTCAACGACGGTGTCGATCCCGATGGCGGCGAGGTTGTCTGGGCGTTCCACTCACTCCTCGTCGCTGACGCCGACAGTCGGACCGAGCGCATCGAGATCTTCGCCGACGACGCCTGGGACGCCGCGGTCGCCCGTTTCGATGAGTTGAGTGGCGAGGGTGCTGGCCCGGCCATCGAGAACCACGCGAGTCGCGCCTATACCCGTGCGGTCGTCGCGTTCCGGTCCGGGGCCGACGGTGAGCTCGCCGACCTCTTCGCGCCCGGCTACCGGTTCGACGACCGCTCGCGCGTCGTGAATTTCGGCGAGCGGGGATTGGCGGGAGCGGCCGAGAACGCCGCCTTCATGCGAGAGCAGGGCTACGTCAGCTCGACGCCCGTCGTGATCGCGAGTCGTGGGGAGCGTCTGGCGCTGACCCGCGGAACCGCCCGCACGGGCGGCGGGGACGAGACCGGAGCGCTCGACCTCGTCGAGGTCGACGACGAGGGCCGCCTGTGCCGTCAGTCCCACTTCGACGAGGACGACCTCGCCGCTGCGATCGAGGAGCTCGATGCGCGGTACGTCGCCGGGGAAGGAGCCGAGCACGCGATGGTCGTCACCGCGACCCTCCGTTGGTCGGCCGCCATGAACCGCAGCGACATCGACGAGTTGCGGGCGCTCGCGGCGCCCGGGTTCCGCATGGTCGACCGCCGTCAGCTCGGGGTCGGTGACGTCGATCTCGACGGGCTGATCGAGTGGCGGAGGCAGTACGCCGACATCCGCGCCACGAACCTGATCACGGACCTGCGTGTTCAGGGCGGAACCATGATCTGTGCCGGTCTCAACCGGGCCGCGGGCGTCGACGGCGGAGAGCTCGCATGGGGCTATCACTGTGTCGCCGTCGTCGCTCCCGACGGGCGCTCGGAGCGCATCGAGCTCTTCGACGAGCATGAGCACCCCGCCGCGCTCGCCCGTTTCGAGGAGCTGAGTCGCGGGGGTGCGGCGCCGCCGATGGAGAACGCTGCGACGCTGGCGTTCGACGAGGTCGTGACCCTCGCGACCGGTCGCCGTTTCGACGAGTTCGCGGCGGTGGTCTCCGCGGACTTCGAGCGGGTCGACCGCCGCACGGGCGTGTCGGCCGACCCGGTACGGGGTCCCGAGGCATGGGCGACCGCGTTCCGTTCGACGATCGAGTCCGGGATGGACCGACTGGGCGTCGAGCACCTGGCCATTCGGGGAGAACGCGTCGCGCTCGACCGTCTGATGTTCACCTCGGCCGCCGGCGACGAGATCCCGATGCTCGCCGTGATCGAGGTCGACGAGTCCGGACGGCTCGGCTTCGCCGCGTGGCATGACGAAGGTGCGCGCGCCGCCGCGGTCGCCGAGCTCGACGAGCGCTACGTCGAGGGCGAAGGCGCCGAGCACGCCGACGTGTTGCGGGCCGCCGCCGACCTTGACCGTTGTCACGCCGAACGCGACTGGGACGGACTCCGGGAACTGTTCCACGAGGACACCGTGCTGGTCGACCATCGCCAGCTCGGGTGGCCCGCGGGTGACCGGGACGTCGTCGTGCAGATGTGGCGCGAGCTCGTCGAGTTGGTCCCGGACCATCGCATGGTCATCCGCACCCCGCACGTCACCGGCCGGACCCTGCTGACCACGGTCGACTCGCTGGGCACCACGGAGGACGGAGGCCCGGTCGCGTGGGTGCTGCATTCGCTGTCCACCATCGACGCCTCGGGGCGGATCACGACCTTCGAGTTCTTCGACGAGGACGACTGGGACGCGGCGCTCGCCCGCTTCGACGAACTTACGGCGGCGCCCGTCGACTCTCGGAACCCGCGCGTCGAGAATACGGTGATCCGGCGCCGTGTCGCGTGGGCGGAGCTCATTCGCAACGGACGGTTCGACGAGGCGCGGGCTCGGATGGGCGAGTTCATGTCCGACGACGGTGTCCAACGGTTCGACCGGCGGCGGACCGTGGCCGCACCGGACACCGACGGCCCCGGCGTCGCCGACTCCCTCCAGGCCATGTACGAGCTGGGCCTGGTGGAGGTGGCCGCGGACCCGATCGCGGTCCGGGGTGAGCGCCTTGCCCTCTACCGTCAGGTGTTCCGCAGCGCCGGTGGCGACGA
>JANPMG010000024.1:0-8002 GCA_031422675.1 Acidimicrobiia bacterium
CTGCTCCGCCGCCGGCGTGACGCCGAACGCCGTGGAGTCGTCGTCGGCGCGCGGAACGCGAAGGCCAAGGGCGCGAGCCGGGTCGCCCGGACGGGTCAGACTCGCACCGGCGAACTCGTCCAGGCGCCCTTCGCGCGCTCGGCCGCCTTCGCAGCGCTCGGATTCGTCATGATGATCGCGGGCATCGCCGCCCTCGCCACGAGCTGATCCGAGGGTTCAGGCGGCGGAGTTCAGGCGGCGCGTTCCAAGATGTGCACTCCGCACGCCGAGCCGAGCCCGATCACATGCGCCATCCCGACTTTCGCGTTCTCGATCTGACGCGGGCCGGCCTCGCCGCGCAGGTGGTGGCAGACCTCCCAGATGTTCGCGATCCCGGTGGCCGCGATCGGGTGGCCCTTAGACTCCAAACCCCCCGAGACGTTCACCGGGGTCGTGCCGTCACGCCAGGTGGCACCGGACTCGAAGAAGTCCACCGCGCCGCCCGGCTCACACAGCATGAGGTTGTCGTAGTGGACGAGTTCCGCGGTCGCGAAGCAATCGTGGAGCTCCACGAGATCGAGATCCTCCGGACCGATCCCGGCCGCCTCGTAGGCCTGGGTCGCGGCATTGCGGGTCAACGTGTTCACGTCCGGGAGGATCTGACACGCCTCCTGCCACGGATCCGTCGTGAGGATCGACGCCGAGACTTTGATGGCGCGCCGCTGCTGCTCCAGGCTCAACGTCTTCAACTTCGAATCAGAGACCACCACGGCCGCGGCCGCGCCGTCGCAGTTCGCGGAACACATCGGCCGGGTGTTCGGGTAGGCGATCATCACGTCGTTCATGATCTCGTCGAGGGTCATCTTCTTCGTGTACGCCGCGAGGGGGTTGAGCGTGGAGTGCGCGTGGTTCTTCTCCGAGATCCGGGCGAACAGTTCGAAGCTCGTGCCGCCGTACCGATGGCCGTACTCCATTCCCACCTGCGCGAACACGCCGGGCATGGTCTCGGTTCCTATGCGGCCGTCCACTCCCGCCACCGCGCCGTACCGGCCGCGCGGGGTCCACTCGTCCTTGTCGGCGGCGCGGTTGGCGCCCGCGAGCAGGCCGACGCCGGAGAGCTTCTCCACGCCCACCGCGAGCCCGTAGTCGCACTCGCCGGCCTTGATGGCCATGATCGCCGTGCGCAGTGCGGTGGCACCCGTCGCGCACGCGTTCGCCACGTTGTACACCGGGATGCCGGTCTGGCCGATCTGCTTCTGGAGCGACTGGCCGATGCCGCCCGCGCCGCCCATCAGGTTGCCGGCCGCGAGCACACCGATGTCGGCCATGGTCACACCCGCGTCGGCGAGCGCGTGTTGCGCCGCCTCGGCCGCGAGGTCCACGGTGTCGTCGTCGGGTCGCTTGCCGAACTTCGTCATATAGATGCCGAGAATCCAAACGTCTTCAGACATAACTCAGTCCTCCTGGTCCTGCGGACCGGGCCGGACGGGCCACGTTCCGCTGGCGTGCCGGCTGCGATACGCGGCCGGGTCCCGCTTCACTCATAACTCAGCCCTCCTGGTCCTTCGGACCGGGCCGGACGGGCCAGGTTCCGCTGGCGTGACGGATGCGAAACGCGGCCGGGTCCCGCTCCACTCTTCACTCAGTCCTCCTGGTCCTGCGGACCGGGCCGGACGGCCCCGTTCCGCGGACGTATCGCGTGCTGGGATGGGAACTCGACCGCTTCACTCAGCTGTCACTTCAGTTCGTGATGGGTTCGAAGCCGAACCCGATCGCTTCGGCGCCGGTGGTGTCGGTGCCCACCACGTAGGTGGCGAGCCGGACCTTCATCCCGAGTTCCACGTGGTCGGGGTCGGGCTCAACGTTGATGAGGTTGCCGCGCACGCTGGTGCCCCCGCAGTCCACCACCGCGGCGACGAACGGCGTGACGATCCCCGGCGCGGCATACGCCACGATGGTGAACGCGCGGACTTCGCCGTCGGTGGCAACACGCGCGTCGCGGAACTCCGTCCCGAAACACGACGCGCACCCGTTGCGCCGGTCGAAGTAGCGAGCGCCGCAGGTGACGCACTCGTGCGCGCGCAGGTGCGGGTCGTCGTCGAGCACGAGATAGTCGACGAGGGGAACCGGCGCGGTCATCCGCTACTCCTGATCATCGGGGGCGAGCGAAGCCAGAGTATCGGCGCGCCGAGATCCGTGTCGCGGTGCGCGGCCGGCAGAAAAACGGGATCGGGCCCGTGGCGATACTGTGCCGCTTCGTCGTCCGCCGACTGAGGAGCACGATGGCGTGACTCGCCTGGTTGAAAGCACCATCACGTTCCCCTACCGGCGGTCGCTTGGCCCGGTGGTCGGAGCGTTCATGACCGCACTCACCGAGATGCGCATTCTCGGCGTCCGCACGCCAGACTCGGTCCTCGTCCCGCCGATGGAATGGGATCCCCAGACCGGCGCCGAGTTGGAGCCGGATCTGGTAGAGGTCGGACCCAGCGGCACGGTGGAGTCGTGGACGTGGGTCCCGAATCCGTCGATACAGCATCCCCTCGCGCACCCGTTCGCGTTCGCGTTCATCCGGCTCGACGGCGCCACCACCCCCTTGCTCCACGCGGTGGACTCCGGTTCGCCCGACGCCGTGTCCGTCGGTGCGCGAGTTTCGCCCCGGTGGCGGGGCACGCGCGTCGGCGCCATCACCGACATCGTGTGTTTCGTGCTCGGCGACGCGTCCGAGATCGAGGGCCCCGATGCCGGTCCCGCCACCGAGCCGGTGACGCGTATGGACTACGAAGCCTCGATCACCTACCGCAACCCGGTGCCGGTGTCGGCGGACCGGGTCATCGAGGCATCGCGCGAGCAGCGGCTGCTCGGCCAACGGTGTCCGGTCTGCGCTCGGGTCTATGCCGGCGGCCGCGGGTACTGCCCGATCGACGCGGTGGAGTTGGGCGCCGAGCACGAGGTGGATCTCCCCGATGTCGGCACGATCACCAACTTCGCCATCGTCACCCCCGTCCAGTATCCGGGCCAGACCGAAACCGAGCCGTTCGTGCGCGCGTTCGTCCTGCTCGACGGTACGGACGTGATCCTCAGTTACCAACCGGTCATCGAACTGCCGGCACCGGACGTGCGAGTGGGTCAGCGGGTGGCCGCGGTGTGGGCCTCGCCCGCCGAGGACAGTGACGACGGCGGTGCGATGGGCGGGTCCTACGGAACTCTCATCGGCTGGATGCCCAACGGTGAACCCGACATCGACGACCCCGACCTCGTGAACCGGATCTTCTGATGGCCGCCTCTGTCTCCTCCGATAGCGGCACCGGCACCGACATCGACATCGCCATCGTGGGCTGGGCCCATACGCCGTTCGTGCGCCGCACGGAACAGTCCGAGACCCAGATGCTCCTCCACGCGATCACCGACGCGATCACGCCGCTCGGCCTGACGCGCGCCGACATCGACTTCACGTGTCTCGGGAGTTGTGACTACATCACGGGCCAGGCGTTCTCGTTCGTGTCCAATCTGGATGCGATCGGGGCGTGGCCACCCAAGCGCGATTCCCACGTCGAGATGGACGGCGCGTGGGCGCTCTACGAGGCGTGGCTCCGGCTCCAAGAAGGTGACATCGAGATCGCGGTGGTCACCGGTTCGGGCCGCTCCTCCACCGGCGATCCCGCGTTGATCTACCCGATGGAGATGGACCCGTACTTTCTCGCGCCGATTGGCGCGGATCCACTCACGTTCGCCGCGCTCCAGGCGCGTGCGGTCATCGACGCCGGGATCGCCACCGAGCGCTCGATGGCCGAGACCGCCGTGCGCGCCCGCGCCGGCGGCGATGTCGACGCGCTCCTCGGCGGCGAGTACCTCCGAACGCCGTTGCGTCGACACGACGTACCGCCGATCACCGACGGTGCTGCCGCGATGGTGATCGCCACCGGCGAACGCGCCCGCCAGTTGGTGGATCGTCCCGCATACATCGTGGGGATGGATCACCGAACCGAATGTCACAACCCGTCGTTCCGGGCGTTGGACGACTCACCGTCGACGCGCATCGCCGCCGCCGCACTCGGTCTCGGCGACGCGCCCGTCGAACTCGCCGAACTCCAGGCCGCGTTCACCCACGAGGAGCTCCTGCTCCGGCACGTCCTCGAACTGGGTGACGATGTGGTGGTCAACGCGTCGGGTGGACCGTTGCGCGCCAACCCGATCATGGCCACCGGCTTGTGTCGCATCGGATACGCCGCCGATCACATCTTCGGGGGTGGGACCCGCGCGCTCGGCCACTCCACCTCCGGTCCGTGTTTGCAGCAGAACTTGCTCTGTCTGGTGGAGGGTCGCTCGTGAACTCGATTCCGTGTGCGGTCGTCGGCGTCGGCCAGACCCACCACAAGTCCCGTCGCCTCGACGTCTCTTTCGGCGGCCTCGTGCGCGAGGCGGTGTTCCGTGCGCTCGAGGATGCCGAGATGACGCTCGCCGACATCGACGCGGTGGTCCTCGGCAAGGCGCCGGACCTCTTCGAAGGCGTGATGAAGCCCGAGTTGTACCTCTCGGACGCGCTCGGTGCAGTGGGCAAGCCCATGTTCCGGGTGCACACGGCGGGATCGGTGGGGGGAACCACCGCGATCGTCGCTGCATCGCACGTGCAGGCCGGGAAGCACCGCACTGTGTTGGCGGTGGCCTTCGAGAAGCAGTCCGAGGGAAACGCCCAGTTCGCGCTCGGCAGTGGCAAGGGCGCGTCCATGGGCGCGGGCGGCGCGTTTGCACCGTTCATCCGCTCGTACATCCATCGCAGCGGCGCGCCCGAACACATCGGCTGGAAGGTTGCGGTCAAGGACCGGCTCAACGCACTGAAGAATCCGTACGCGCACCTCCAGATCGCGGACATCTCGATCGAGAAGGTCAAGGCATCGCCGATGATGTGGGATCCGATCCGGTTCCTGGAATCGTGTCCGTCCTCGGACGGCGCGTGCGCCGTGGTTCTCACCGACGAAGCCGGTGGGCTCGCCGCGGCCGCCGCGGGACGGCCGCCCGCATGGCTCCTCGGCGCGTCGTCGCGCTCCGAGCCACCGAGCTTCCCCGGCCGCGACCCGGTGCGCCCCGCGGCCGCGATGGTGTGTGCCGCGGACGTGTACGCCCAAGCGGGCATCACGAATCCACGCGAGCAGATCGACATGGCGGAGCTCTACGTCCCGTTCTCGTGGCACGAGGCGATCTGGCTCGAGGCCTACGGGATCGCCGAAGAGGGTGACGGCTGGCGCATGATCGACGACGGCTCCACCGAGCTGGGCGGCTCCTTCCCGGTGAACTGTTCCGGCGGGGTGCTCTCGAGCAACCCGATCGGCGCGTCGGGACTGCTGCGTTTCGCCGAGGCCGCGAACCAAGTCCGCGGCGCCGCGGGCGAACATCAAGTAGACGGCGCCAAGGTCGCACTGGCCATGGCCTACGGAGCGAACAGCCAGTACTTCAGCACCTGGGCCGTCGGCGCCGATCAGCGGCCCTTCGACTGACCTGCGGCCCGACCCGGTTTCGCCTGCCTCGAGTTCGCCTTTTTGCGATCGCTGGAGCGGGTGACGAGAATCGAACTCGCGTTCTCAGCTTGGGAATGCGTACGAACGGTTTTGAGCGGACGCTGACGGACAGTTTCCGCAGGTCACAGCCCATCTCCGAATAGGGGCGAACGCCCGCGAATGTCGGCGTCCGCGGGATATCCGCGGGATGGATCGAGGTCTTCACCAGTCGAGAGTGCCTCGCGGTGCTTCTACACTTGGGGCATGTCCGTGACCGTCGAACTGTCTGCCGAGGTCCTCGCACGCCTTGGGGCCGAAGCGGCTCGCCGTGGCGTACCGATGGAGTCTTTGATTTCTGAAACGCTGGAACGCGACTTCCCGGCGCACGGTTCGCAGGGCGTCAAGCGGAAGCTGGGTTTCGTCGGGATGGGAACGTCTCGAACCGGCCGAACCGCACGTGAGGCCGACGACATGCTCGATGAGGGCTTCGGGCGCGACTGAACGTGCTCATCGTCGACACCGGCGTGGTGCTGGCGGCCTCCGACAACGGTGACCCGGATCACGCGGCGTGCGCCGGACTGCTTCAAGATTCGGTTGGACCGCTCGTCACCACTGCGTTGGTCATCGCAGAGTCGGCGTATCTGATTGGCCGCCAACTCGGCGCCGCCGCCGAGGCGAGGTTCTTTCGGTCCATCGCCGACGGCGAGATCACCGTCGAAGCCCTCATCCCGGCGGACGATCTCCGGATTGCTGACCTCGTCGAGCAGTACAGCAGTCTGCCGCTCGGCGGAACTGACGCGAGCGTTATTGCCCTCGCGGAGAGACTCGGCGAGACGCGCATCGCCACCCTCGACCACCGCCACTTCACCGTTATACGCCCCGCACACTGCGACGCGTTCGAACTGGTTCCCTGACGCCACTCCACCGTGATCAGGCCCGGCGATCTCTCGCTCGTCGGAGGTGGCGGCCTGCTCGTTACGAGAGCGACTGAGGCGTATTTTTCGCGGACCTCCACGGAGGATAAGCGCAGGTCAGCGAATTTCGCGGACGTCGGCGACCGACTGTGTTTCCACTCGGATGTGCGATAAATGTGCGATGCGCTCGACGCGACAACTCCAAACGAATATGGAGGCAAGACTGTCGCCATGGTTCGCCGGGTTTTGCTCGTACTCGCCGCGGTCGTGCTCGCGGCGTGCCAGGACGGGGCATCTTCTGACCGAGGCGCGTCACAGCAGCCAGGAAAGGACGGAGCGACGACGCCGATGGTGATCGTCCGCTCTGCGATCACCGGCCACGAGCGATGGCGCGCCCCTGCGCCGCGCGGGTGCGCAAGGGTGACCGGTGCCGGACACGACTACCTCGCCATCGATGGCACCGTGTTCGACCGCAAGACGGGTCGCCTCCGGTGGCACGCCTCGGGCTTCGGTGCGGCGATGACACAGACGGGGAACGCCGGTACTCCGGGGCCGACGGCCGACGGCCCAACCGTCGTGCTGACTGACGCCCAGGGAACCCGCACGCAGGCGCGCGACATCAGGAGCGGGAACCTTCGTTGGCAACGCTCCGGTCGGGCTGTCATGGTGGGACCGGACTTCGTGGTGGTTGGCAAAGTCGGTACGAGTTCGGACACGGACCCGGTGGTCGCAGTCGATCGACGTACCGGGCGCACCCGGTGGTCAGCATCGCTACCGAAGATCGGGTACGCGTCGACCGCCACGGAGCGGTCGCTCCTCATCGCGGAGGGCAACGTCAACCGGCTGCAGGCGTTCGACGCGTCGACTGGGGCCGCCCGTTGGGCGGCCTGGTATCCGGCAGGGGGACCCGAAACGCTCGGAGTTGCCGACGGTGTGGCCGCGATCCTGGGCCCTGCGGGCCTCGAGGTCTTCGACGACGCGACCGGTGCGCGACTTTGGACGCGCGCCGGACTCGACCTCTACGAGGTACATCCCGGTTCGGGAGTGGTAGCGGCTTGGCAAACCGGCGCGCCAACAGCCCAGCTGTCCGAGCTCCGAACCGGCCGGACCCTGGCAGAGTTGGCGACGAACGGAGGCGCGATCGTCCCGATCACCACCGGGCGATTCGTCCGGGTCAGTCCGTCCGGCTTCGAGGGCATCGACGCGGCAGGCGCAGTGCGTTGGAGCACGCCACGACCCGCCGGGATTGAGACCGGCTCGGTGCAAGTCGTGGGCGGCGACCTCGTCGTCACCATCCATGGGACCTGCGACACAGGATGACGCTGGGCGTCGAGCAGACGGTCGCGCCGAACGGTACACGGACACCTCGGCACGCCACCCAGGCGTGCGGCAGTGTTCCCAGAAGGCAGAGCGCAGATCGGCAGCTACGACTCGCGTGCGTCACGGCGCCAGAACGTGGGCCGCCACCAGTAGAGAACCGTCAGGTCGCTCGGCCACGGCCTGTCCGTCCCCTTGGCTTCGAAGTGGTCCAGGGTTGGATCGATTGGCCGCCACCCCTCGTCGATCGGTTCGTGCGCGCTAACAGCACGAACGTTGCTGACGAACCGAGGCTCCATC
>JANPMG010000025.1:0-2909 GCA_031422675.1 Acidimicrobiia bacterium
ATCAGGTCGGCAAAGTTCCAAACCACTATTTCCTCACGATCACACAGCTGCCATGGCCGAACAGGCCCTGATTGATGGACAGGCCCACTCGGGCCCCTTGCACTTGGCGAGCGCCGGCTTGGCCGCGCAGATGCCAGGTCAGTTCACACACTTGTGCAATGGCTTGGGCCGGGACGGCTTCACCGAAGCACGCGAGACCACCGCTCGGATTCACGGGGATCCGACCCCCGATCGTGGTATCGCCGTCGCGGACGAGTTGCTCGGCTTCGCCCGGCTTGCAGAGCCCGATGGCCTCGTACCAGTCCAACTCGAGCGCCGTCGAGAGGTCGTACACCTCGGCGAGGTCCAGATCCTCCGGGCCGAGGCCGGCTTGCTCGTACGCGGCGTGGGCGATCGACTCGCGGTAGCCGCGCTCGGGCTCCGAGACCCCGAACGCGGAATCGGTCGCGAAGTTCGGGAGATCGATGGTGGTGTTCGGGTAGGTGGGCGACACGGTGCTCACGCCGGCGATGCGGACCGGATCGGGGTGGCCGTGCGCACGGGCGTACTCCATGCTGCACACGATCATCGCCGCCGCACCGTCGGATGTGGCACAGATCTCGAGGAGCCGCAACGGATCCGACACGATCGGCGACGCGGCCACATCCTCGAGCGTGACTTCCTTCCGGAAACGCGCGTACGGATTCTCGAACCCGTGCTTCGCGTTCTTCACCTTGACCGCGGCGAAGTCGTCCTGCGTTGCGCCGTGCAGTTCCATCCGCCGACGGGCGTAGAGACCGAAGTAGCTGGGGTTCGTGGCGCCGAGCAGACGGAACCGCAACCAGTCTGGATCGTCGCCGCGCTCACCGGCGTTCGGGGCGAGAAAGCCCTTGGGGGTGGTGTCGGCGCCGATCACCATCGCAACGTCAGCCAGCCCGGCGAGGATCTGCGCGCGAGCCGAGTTGAGTGCGGTCACACCGCTCGCGCACGCGGCGTAGGAACTCGTCACCGCCGCGCCTTGCCAACCCAACGCCTGCGCGAACGTCGCGCCCGCGACGTAACCGGGGTAGCCGTTGCGAACCGTGTCCGCGCCGCAGACGAGTTGCACATCCCGCCAGTCGACGCCGGCATCGGCGAGTGCCGCGTGAGCGGCGACCACGCCGTACTCCACGAAGTTCTTACCCCACTTGCCCCACGGGTGCATCCCCACGCCGAGGACCGCAATGTCCCGATCCCCACTTTCGCTCATGCCACCACCGGCTTCCATTGCCAGATGACGTACTCGTGGTCGTCGTCTTCGTACAGGGTCCCGAGGGTGACCTCCACCTCGGTACCGACGCGGAGGTCGTTCGGGTTCGCCTCGGGTGCGAGCGGGCCGAGCACCACCATCTGCTCGTCGGCCAGCTCCACCGCCACCACGGTGTAGGGCAGGAACGGCTCGGCGGCAACGTACGGGGCCGGCGGCTGGTAGTGGTTCGTGGTCCAGGACCAGACCTTCCCCCGGCGGGAGAGCGGGACCTCGGTGAGGTCCTCGGTGGGGGCGACGGGGTTCCGGGAGAACGCCAGGTTCTTGGGAAAGAAGTAACTCCCCGTCTCGGCGCCACGACTACCGAGCAGCGTCGGCTCGTCGCCCATGGTGAACCAGCCGTCGACGGCTGCAACTCGGGTCTTCATGGCGGCGCAGCCTACCGATCGGTCACCCCCGGCTTCGGTGCCGGCCGTCGCGGTGCGACGTCGCGGTCCCGACGCCCGTTCACTGGCCCCGCAGCTACCCATGCGGTTCCTCCGGGGCCAGTGAACGATGGGCGGTCAGCCTTCGCAGAGGTTGACGTACAGAATCGGCCGTGGCTTCGTGCGCTCGTCCAGTGTCAACAGCACGACGTCGGAACCGTCGGCCGTGAGCGCTTCACGGACCCGGCCCCGTTTCGAGACCTGCGAGACCGCGCCGACGACGCTCAGGCTGTTGTCGATGGCACGTTCCCAGACTTCGTTCGGATCGCCGGAGACCGAGAGCGCGACGAACTGGTTCTGCTGACACGCGTAGTACCAGCCGCTCCGCAGGACCGATGTGCCGGGAAGATCGGCCCATACGCTCGGATTGCTTCCGCCATTTCGTGGCGAGACTGCGAGCGGTTCGACGTTCCGGTCGAAGCCGGTCCCAGCGCCTGCGTCGTAGTGAACACGTCCGATACCCGTCGTCGGTCGACACGACGCGCACCGTGCCACTTCGATCGCCACCGACCGCGATCGATCCGTCCGACCGGGATCGGGTTGATGCCCCCCACCAGAGCACGTGACAAGGAACCCGTCCGATTCCGAATCGAGGCCGAACTCGCCGGGGTCCGACGACGGGTTGCAGGCCTGGGCGACGCTGTCCACGTCCCGGAACCCGACGCCCTGGGCCTGCGCCCGCAGCTCGCGATACACGCGCTCAGCACTCCCCGTCACCGCGAGGTTCGCGACCCATTCCCGATGCGGCAGCGTCGTTCCATCGATGTAGCTCTGCAACTCGGGCACGACGCGCCCGATCAATCGCGCACCTGCCGGGACATGGAAGCCGTCCGATATTTCGACGTGCTTCGGCGACGCGTCACTCGAACAAGAAGCGCTCAATGCGAGCGCCCCAACCAAGAGGGCCGCGCTCGACAGTTTCACGTCCCAACGCTACGTCGAAGTCGGGCGGCGGCGTCAGTCGTGCTGGGAGACGACTCGGTCTCGGCCTCGCGTGCCGAACCGAGGCCGAACCGCGTGTGGGATCCGCGTCACGCTCGGCGTGATGTCCATCCCAATCGCCGAGACGCCTCGACAATCACGGGTCCACCATCACGGGTTCACCATCACGCGTCGACCATGACGATCGTGCGGCCGACGGTGGCGCGGCGGGCCATGGCGTCGATGGCCGCGGGAATGTCGTCGAAGCCGACGGTCTG
>JANPMG010000026.1:0-5561 GCA_031422675.1 Acidimicrobiia bacterium
ACTCGAAGCCGCCGGGGCGATCGAGTCGGAGGTACCCGTGACGACCGCCGATCAGGATCCCGAGCAATGCGACCCCGGCCAGCGCACCACCGATGACGATCTCCACGGCTCGGTTCAGCTCAGCGATCGAGGGCGCGCGTCGCGCGCGCCACGAGATCCTGAATGACGACGCCTCGGTGGGCATCGCACTCGTGCGCATCACCGGTACGCGCCACGTGCGCGAACTCGGCCCGCAACCGAGCGAACGACGCGGCCCGGGCCCCGGCGCGCGCGTCGACCGAGAGGGACCGCTCGCGTCCGTAGATCTCCACCTCGGTGCGGCTCGGCTGGATCGCGCTGGCGCACGAAAGGGTCACCTCGCTGTGCGCGCCGTTCTCGTGAGTGAGCAACAGGCCCACCCACTCGCGCGGATCGCCGTGGCCGCGGATGTCGACGACCGGTCCGAGGGCGGCCTCCACCAAGTCCAGAATGTGGGGGCCGACGTCGAGGAGTGCGCCGTGTTCGAGGCGCCAACCGCCGGCGAACGCGCCACCGAGAAACGCACCGGAGATGAAACACGCTCGCCCGCCGGTGGGCGTCAGCGTCGCGGCGTCGGCGAGAAAATCGCGGACGATGTCGGCGAAGCGGTACGTGAGCAGCATGATCGAACCGACGCCGTTGGTGCGGACCGCGGTCGCGATTTCGCGCGCCCCTTCAACGCTGAGACCGAGCGGTTTCTCGAGCAGCAGCGCCTTGCCCGCGTTGGCGGCGCGCACCGCGAGTTCCGGTTGGGCGGCGGGGGCAACGGCGATCGCTACCGCGTCGACATCTGCCAGCAACGCGTCGAAGGACGGGTAGGCGCGCACACCGTGCTCGGCGGCCAGTGCCTCCCCATGGCCGGCCGTGCGGGACCAGACCCCGGTCAACCGGGTTTCGGGGCCGGACCCCAGCAGTGGTGCGTGCACCATCCGCGCCCATGGCCCTGCCCCCGCCAGGCCGACCCGCACGGGCGCGCCAGGCTCGGATCGAGGGTCAGACATCGCCGACGACACTACGCGTCGAGCACCACCGCGGCCTCGACGTCGGCGTGGATACCGACGGTGGCGCCCGGGTCGAACGACCGTGGGCCGGTCGCCGTCATCGGACCGAACTCGGTGTCGACGTTCAGGAGGAAGTGGTCACGCCGAAACCAGACTTCGCGGACGGTGGCGGTGACGGCACCGCGCCGATCGACGCGCAGATCGCCCGGCCGGAATCCGACCCACGCGCGGTCGGCGGCCGCGGGGGCGGGCAGCGGACCCCATGGCGTCCTCACGGTCCGGTCGGCGACGGGCAGGATCAGCTCGGTGGCGACGCCGAGGAACCGCGCCACCGTGATGGAACCCGGTTCGCTCCACACCGTGCGCGCCGGTCCGCACCGCTCGACGCGGCCGCGGTCGAGGACGACGACGACGTCGGCGAGGGTGAAGGCTTCGTCGAGGTCATGGGTGACGAGCAGCGTGGGCATCGCCGCGACTCGGATGATGCGGTGGAGCTCGCTCGCGAGGTGCTCGCGTTGCTCACGATCGACCGATGCCAGGGGTTCGTCGAGCATGAGGAGCCGGGGCGATGGCGCGAGCGTTCGGGCCAGCGCCACCCGCTGCTGCTCGCCGCCCGAGAGCTGATCCACCCGTCGGCGCTCGAAACCCGCCAACCGCACCAGGTCGAGGACGTCGCGCGTGCGGGCCGAGATGTCCGGTCGCGGGTTGTCCGGTCGCGGGCGGCGGCCGCGCATGCGGAGACCGAACTCGACGTTGCCCCGGACGTCGAGATGAGAGAACAGGGCGTGGTCCTGGAACATGAGACCGAACCCGCGCCGATGCGGTGGTGTGTGCGCGACCGATTCGCCGTCCCAGGTGATCGCCCCGGTGGTGGGGTGTTCGAGGCCGGCGATCGCCCGGAGCAGGGTGGTCTTCCCGCTGCCACTCGCACCGAGTACCGCAACGATCTCGCCGCGGCCGACGGTGAGGTCCACCCGGTCCAGCGCGAGGGTCTCGCCGTATCGCACCGACAGGGCGGTGACGCGCAACATCAGCCGGCCCGCGCGGTGCTGGCCGACCGGGTGTTGGCGGACCGTTCCCCGATGAGCGCAACGACTCCCGTGATGCCCATGAGAATGACCGAGAGAGCCATGGCTTGATCAACGTTGGTCGCGCCCGGGCGGCTCAGGAAGCGGAAAATCGCGACGGGAGCGGTGGTGGTCTCCGGTCGCACGATGAACAACGTGGCACCGAACTCTCCGAGCGAGATCGCGAATGCGAATCCCGCGGCGACGGCGGTGGCCCGGCCGATGAGGCGCAGATCGATCTCGCGCCAGACCTGCCACGGTCGTGCGCCGAGGATCGCGGCCGCTTCGCGTTGGCGCGGATCGATCGCTCGCAGTATCGGCACGGTGCCGCGGACGACGAAGGGGAGCGCGACGAGCGCATGTGCGATCGGGATGATCCACCACGAGGTCCGGAGGTTGAGCGGTGGTGCATCGAACACGATCAGGAATCCGAAGCCCACGGTCACCGCCGACACCCCGAGCGGAAGGACGACGACGGACTGCGCGAGGCGGACGACCCGGTTCCGTCGGCCCGGACGCGTCACGGCGGTTGCGAGCGCGAGACCGAGCCCCACTGCGAGGATGGTTGCGACTGCCGCGATCCGCAATGAGGTCGCGAGCGCGTCCGCCGGCGAGCCCGCCGCACCGAACGGTGTCGTACCGAGATGCGAGTATCCGTACCCACCGTGGGCGAGGGACGATCGCACCAGGCTGAGCAATGGGGTCGCGACGAGGAGGATCGCCGGAGCGAGTGCGGCAGCCACGCGGGCGCGGGACCCGATGCGCGCCGGGATCTTCCCCGGCGTTGGCAGCCGATGAGAGCCTCGGTTGCGTCCGGTCATGACGCCGGCGACGCCGAGCGCGATGACCACCGCGCCGAGCTGCACCACCGAGAGCGCCGCGGCGGTCCGCAGGTCCAGGAGTTGTGCAGTCTGACGGTAGATCTCGGTCTCCAACGTCGCGAATCGGGGACCCCCGAGTACCAGGATCACGCCAAACGACGTGAAACAGAACAGGAACACGATCGATGCCGCCGCGGCCAGCGCCGGGCGAAGCGCGGGCAACGTGACCGAGACGAACGTGCGAACCGGTCCCGCGCCGAGCACGCGCGCGGCATCCTCTTCGCGAGAGTCCAGCCCGCGCCACGCGGCACCGACGATCCGGACCACGACGGCCACGTTGAAGAACGTATGGGCGATCACGATCGCGCCGATTGAACCGTGCACGCCGAGTGCGCGGAACGCGGTGGCCACGACGACGGTCGGCAGCACGAACGGCATGGTGAGCACGGCCACGAGGAGCGCGCGACCGCGAAAACGGTACCGGCTGAGCACGGCCGTCGCGGGCAGCGCCACCGCCAGGGTGGCCACCGTCGACAGGGCCGCCTGCCAGATCGTGAACCCGACCACGCGGCGCAGTGCGGCGTTGGTGAGGACCTCACCCACGGGGCTGAGGTCGACCCCACCGCGCACCACGAACCCGCGCCCGAGGATCGCGCCCACCGGCCAGATGAAGAACACGGTGACGAACGCCAGCGGGACACCGAGCAGCAACGCACGGCCCCACCAGATCGGGACGCGGGCGGTCACCGGAGCACGTGCTCGGTCCACTGCGAGATCCAATCGCGTCGGTCCCGGCCGATCCTCTCTGGCGTGAGCGTCAACGGGTCGGCGGGAACGGTGGCGAACTTTCTGAACACCGGCGGCAGGGGGGTGTTGGGCATCACCGGGACCACGAACATCGTGAGCGGCAGGTCCTGTTGGAATCGTCGGCTCAGCATGAAGTCGATCAGCGCCCGCGCGCCGTCGGGGTGCGCGGCACCGCGGAGGACGCCGGCGAACTCCACCTGGCGGAAGCACGTGGCATCAAGGGCCTCGGTCGGTGCCGTCTCGGGTTGCGGATCGGCGAAGAACACCTCGGCCGGCGGACTCGATGCGTAGCTGACGACGAGCGGTCGGGTGCCCGTGCTCCCGGCCGCACCGGAGAACTCGCCGTTGTAGGCCTCTTCCCAACCGTCAACGACCTTCACGCCGTTGGCACGCAGGCGATCCCAGTAATCGAGCCAGCCGTCGTCGAACTCCGCCACGGTCGCGGCGACGAAGGCCAGCCCGGTGGAGGATGTCGCCGGATTCTCGACGACGAGCAGATCGCGATACTGCGAGCCCGTGAGTTCGCGGAGGGTTTTCGGAATCGGGAGCCGACGATCCGCGAACCACTTCCGATCCGCGTTCACACAGACGTCGCCGAAGTCGATCGGTGTGGCGCGGCGGGTGGAGTCGAGCCGAAACTCGCGCGGAATCTCCTTCAGGTTCCGCGCGCTGAACGATGCGAACACGTCCTCGTCAAGCGCGCGGGTGAGGAACGTGTTGTCGACGCCGAACATCACGTCGCCGAGGGGTGCGGCCTTGGTGAGGATCACCTGGTTGAGGGCCGCACCGGCGTCACCGCTCTTCAGGATGCGGACCTTCCAGCCGGTCGCCGTGGTGAACGCGCGGAGGACCGGCTTCGACACCGCGAACGAATCGTGGGTGACGAGGGTGACGGTGCGGGCGCCGCTGGTTGAACCGCTCGAACTGCACGCGCTCGCGGTCAGCAGGACCGCAACGACGAGGATCGGCCTTCGGAGACGCATCACTGGCCTCCGGAAGGTTGGATCGCGAACACGGTGCCGGCGCGCACCGAGACACTCGCGGGTGACGCGACGATTTCGTTGCTGACGCCGAGGGTCGACGTCGGCGCGAGGTCGGCGTCGGCGAGGGCCCACCGCAGCCCCGTGGTCGTGACGCCGCACGCGGGGCCGCCGACGGCGAGCAGCGTCACGATGCTCGCGAGGTCGCCGGTGAGCAAGGCGTGATCGTGCACCACCGTCAACCGGGCTGATCCGATGAGCGCCGTGATGCGCATCGACGTCCACTGCGGGGCGGCCAGGAGTGCCAGGCCGGCGAGCTCATGATCGAGCCGACCGCCGCCCGCGCCGATGACCACCACGTCGGTGGCACCCTCCCGGCGCGTTGTTTCGAGCGCGAGTTCGAGGTCGGTGGCGTCTTTGTCGGCGGGGTGACGTTCGATTCGTGCACCATCGCGTTCGGCGCGCGCCAGATCTTCGGGATCGACGGAATCGAAGTCACCCACGATGATGTTCGGTACGCGCCCGAGCGCGTCGACCTGCGCCAAACCGGAGTCGGCCGCGACGACGAGCGCGTGGGTGGGCAGGCTCGAGCGCCAGCGGGGATCCAGCGCGTCGCCACCGGCGGCCACGATCGCGTCCATCCTCGTCCTCACGGTCGGGGACCCACCGACGCGGACGGAAGACTGCGAAGACTCCCTGCGCCGGCATGATCCGGGTCAGGTGGTAACGGTCGAGGGCTGCGTGCCCGCCTCTCAGCCCGGCGCACCGGACTCCCGCGTTGAGGTCGTGACCCTATCGGTTCGCGATGGACGAGCACAGAATGCCGGCGTTCTCGGGTTGTGTCATCGGCGCAGACAAGCCCGTCAG
>JANPMG010000027.1:0-33702 GCA_031422675.1 Acidimicrobiia bacterium
GGCCGCAAGCGATCTTCAGCGTGTCGACGTCATGACCATGACCGGCGAAGCACTCCGGCGGATCGGTGATTCGTCGCATCGCCGAGTCCTCCTGGATGCCGGGCAGCTGGCGGCCACGATCGGCGATGGACCTCGCATGGCGCGAGCGGCCCTGGCAAACGGGCGCGGTTGGCAGAGTGATGCACTGGGCGTCGACACCGAACGGGTCGGCGCGATCGAGGCGGCGCTGACTGCACTCGGCGACCAGGATCCGAACACGCGGGCCCTGCTCCTCATCCGGCTCGCGGTCGAGAGTCTCTACGACGAAGATTCGACCCGGCGTTTGGGACTCGCGGAGGAAGCTATCGAGACCGCGCGAGCCCACGGCGACCCGGCGACGATCACCAGCGTGCTCAGCAACCGACACAACGTGATCCTGAGCCATGAGACGATCGAGCAGCGCGAGGCCGACTACGAGGAGATGCTCCGACTCAGCGATTCATTGGGCGATCCGAACCTTCGGTACTACACGCGGACGTTCCGCTATTTCTGCTGTCTCCAACGCGGCGACATGGAGGGTGCCAAGACGGCCGTTGCCGATGCCGAGGTGATCGCCCGCACTCTGTCGCAGCCGATGTTCGAGTGGATCGTTGCGTGGATGCGAGCCGGACTGGTCCGGCTCGACGGGGATCTCGATCGCGCGGATGAACTCGTCGCTCGCAGCATGGAGATCGGAACCGATGCTGGGATCCCTGACGCCGAGTTCTTCCAGGCCGGGATGAAACTGACCTCGATCGTCGACCGGGCGGATCCCGCCGCCCTCGATGATCTTCGCGCCCTGTACGAGCTCTCGCCTCCGCACTACCCCGGCAACGAACTCTTCGCCCTGCTCATGGAGATCGCGCTCACGGACGGCCACGATCGGATCAGGGCGCGGCTCGACGCGGTCGGCTCCTCGCGGCACGCACCATGGAGCCCGACCGGGGGCCCGCGAGACAGCTCGTTGGCTCTGGCGGCAGACTTCGGCGCGGTGGGCGGCGCGCTGGGCGAGCCGCGGCCCTGGCTACGCGAAGCGTATGAGTACATGAGTCCGTGGCGCGGCCAGTTATTCGGCAATATCGCGTGGCACGGCCCGACCGAGTTGTTCATGGCTGGTATTGCTCCGCTCGTGGGCGAGGCCGATGCCCTCGACGAGTTGCTCGATACTGGATACGCGATCTGTGACGAGCTCGGCGCGCCGTTGCTGTCGATGTACGGACGAATCTTCGGCGCATGTGGTCTCCGAAGCCGACGAGGTGCTGGGGATCGCGAGCGGGCGGAGCTCCTCATGGACGAGGCCGTCGAGATCGGCGACCAGGTCGGCGCAGGGATTGCGCGCGCCGCTCGGGACGGATTCCCCGCGCTCCGACGCTGAGTCACCGCGCGGTCGGTCGGGCCGGACGGCGTGGACTACCCGTTCGTGGCGTGAATGCGGATGAAGGATCGCCCGCCGAGGGTCAGGAGTTCGACGGATTCGGCCCCGCCATCGGGCGCACCGTCATTCCCGAAAGCCACCCGGACACGCCATGGTCCGCGCCGCTCGTTTCGAATCGTGAAGCGCGGCGTGCCGTTGTCGGAACGGCTCGGGCCTGAGCCCACGCGCAGGTTCTGGCGGAGTCTTGCAACGTAAGCGTTGAAGACCCTCCGGCGGTCGCCGGTGACAGCGAGCAATGCGGTCCAGTTCGACCCATCGACCGGAAGCGTCGGCAGGATCGCCGCGCTGCCGTCGACGACGACGAAACCGGGACCGTCGCTGCGACCGATGGGGTCACCCTTCATCGGCAGCTTCGTCGGCGGGCGTGGATTCGGCCTGACGTCGAGTGGAGGAAACCTGAGCGGCTCATTCGGCCGCGGTGGCGCATCCCGGCCCGGGTACCGAGCGAACTCGACCACGCCCCAGGTACCGATCCCGGCGATGCGCGTGATCTCAACGCGGAGTTCACGGCCTGTCGGCCCGTGGTCGAAACGCCGAGGTGCGGTGCCGAACCGACAGGTACTGGGCGCCGACGTCCGGGCGGATCCGGCGCGCCCCGGGGGGACCGTGGTCTGGGTGAGAGAACCTTCTGGTGGCGATGAGCCATTGGGGAAACATTCGACCCGGGACGGGAGGTTCGGAAAGTGGGCGCGCCGAGCCTGGGCCAAGAGCGCGTCGGCGACACTCGACGGGGACCCACCGACCGCGAGAGTGGCGGTCCAGCTAGGGGCGCGGACCGGCGTGCCGCGGAAGATGAGCTGCACGGCGGCGTTCGGGAGTGCGGCTCCCGCGAGCGAGGCGCCACGGGGAACCCGCAGGCCATCACCGAGTCGTGTGCCAGGGCTGCGAGCGTCGGCTGCTCGGATGGCGATGCCCTGGCCGCGCGTCACCGTCGCGTTCGTCGAAGTGCAGGTGGAGGTGGCGATGACGATGAGAACCAGCCCGACGTGTCGGCCGAAGAATGGCGGCGTTGCGCGCATGCGGAGCCACGCTAGGACGATCGATGATGTCGTCACGTCCGAGTGAGCGACGATCCCGCCGTTTCAATCGGTGGTGTCAATGACGACTTCAACCGTGCCAGCGCGCCGCCGCGAGCCCGCGGTGACGACGTCGGCGTCGTGGCCCGGTTGGACCATCGCGTGCGGTCTGAGCTTCGATGGCTCACTTAGCCGGCGCTCGGACTCGACGGGTCCGGGCGGCGATTACCGCCGCGCCCGGCACAGCCCAATATGGTCCCGGCCCCGACGGAGGGCAGGGGCAAGTGGGCAGGTTCAGAACAGTGCGCCGGATCATGGCGGCGCTCGCGGTGGCCGCGGTGGCAGTCGTCGGTGTGAACGGGCTCGCGAAACCGGCCGGTGCGGTGTCGAACCCTGCCTTCTCCGTCTTCGACCTGCCCAACTCGCCGTATCCCGCCGGCAGTCGCGTCGTGGCGTTGACCTTTGACGACGGCCCGAGCTTCCAGATCACGCCGGGGGTGCTGGACACGTTGTCGCGCTACGGCGTGACCGCAACCTTTTTCGTCGTCGGTCAGTACGTCGCGGCCCGCCCGGACCTCGTGCAGCGTGCGATCGCGCTCGGCCACTCGGTGCAGTTGCACACGATGACACACAAAGATTTGACCAAGCTCTCGCCACAACAGCTCGCGGCCGAGGTGGATCCGGAGATCGAGTTGCTCACTAGCGTCACCGGTCGCCGCCCCACGTGCTTGCGTCCGCCGTACGGCGCGTGGAACGGGTCGGTGGTCAACCAGATGGCGCAACGCGGAGTCCACTCCGTCATCTGGAACGTCAACCCCGGTGACACTGAAGCCGGCGCGACCGCGGCGTCGATCACGTCGCGCGCGTTGGCCGGCGCGCGTCCCGGCGCAGTGCTCGCGATGCACGACAGTGTGAACAAGACCGCCACGCTCGCCGCGCTGCCCGCGATCATCGAAGGGATACGCGCGCGCGGCCTCACCCCCGTTGCGTTGTGTCAGCCACCGGTGGTCGCGCCGCCGCCCGTCCGAGACGTCGCGGTGCGCGCCGACGGTCGGTCCGGATACACCCTCGATGCGAACGGTGCGCTCAATGCTTTCGGCGGTGCGCCGGCCGCAACCGGCACGCCGCTTCCGGGCTTGGCCCGGCGCGTCGTGCTGCGAGCGGACGGAACGTCGGGGTATGTGCTCGACGGCTTCGGTGGTATCCATCCATTCGGTGGTGCACCCGCGGCGGTCCAGGTCACGGGATACTGGCGCGACTGGGACATCGCACGCGGCATCTCGATCAGGCCGGACGGTCGATCGGGGTGGGTCGTCGACGCGTTCGGGGCCGCGCATCCGTGGGGCGGTGCACCGAATCTCCCCCAGTCCGCGTACTGGCCGGGTTGGGACATCGCGCGGGCGATCGTGGCCACGCCCGCCGGCACCGGTGGCTATGTGCTCGACGGCCTCGGTGGGTTACATCCGTTCGGTGCCGCACCCGCGGTCAGGAACGGGCCGTACTGGCCCGGCCAGGACCGGGCCCGCAGCCTGGTACTCGGCTTCGACGGTCGGTCCGGCTGGGTGGTCGACAGTGCCGGGGTCCTGGCCCGGTTCGGCGCCGCCCCACCGGGCCGACCGACGCACCTCTTCGGCGGTGCCGGCGCGCAGGGAGTGGGCCTCGGTGCCGATGGCCTCAGCGGCATCGTGGTCGGCGCCGACGGCACCCGGGCGCCGTTCACGAATGCGCCGGCAGTTCGGTCGATCGCCCTCCGCAGTGACGCCGTTTCGGGCTACACCCTGACCGCGTTCGGAAGGGTTCGTGGCTTCGGTGGTGCTCCACCGCTGACCGGTGCGCCGGTGTGGCCGGATTGGGACATCGCGCGGGACATCGTCCTGCGCGCGGACGGCATGTCGGGGTACGTCCTCGATGGCCTGGGGAGTGTGCACGCGCTCGGCGGCGCGCCCGCGATCGCGAACACCACCCGCTTCCCCGCCGATCTGGCCCGGGCGGCCGCGTTGCGTGCCGACGGGAGTTCGGGGTACACGCTCGATGCGTGGGGTGGCATCCACCGGTTCGGCGGCGCGCCGTCGGTCACCGGCACCGGCTACTGGCCGGGTTGGGACATCACCCGCGGCATCGCGCTCCGTCCCGATGGCGCCTCGGGATACGTGCTCGACGGATTCGGCGGCCTGCATCCCTTCGGTGGCGCGCCCAGGGTTCTCGGTGTCACCGGCTATTGGCCCGGGTGGGACATCGCACGCGGGCTGGTGCTGCGCGCCGATGGCATCTCCGGTTGGGTGCTCGACGCGCTCGGCGCCACCCATCCGTTCGGTGGTGCACCGGCGCTACCGGCGGGCACCGTGTATCCCCGTCATGTTGCGATGACCGATATCGCCGGTGTCGCGGGGACGGATCGCGCCGCGACGGTCGACGCGTACGGCAACGTCACGAAGTTGTAGCGAACTTTGGTGACTGGGCCGCAGTCAGCGCCCGTTGGATGACTCGTCCGAACGGCTCCACTCGCGGCACGCGCGCGCCGTCGCGCGAGGCTCAGGCGGGACTGCGAAGCGGCGCGTCGGTCCGCTCGTGGGCGGAGGCGAGCCGGGCGCATCGCATCGCGAGCAGGACGGGGAGGATGAGCACTCCGCCGAGCACGCAGAGGTCGGCCACGTTGATGATCGCCCCGTGAGTGGCGATGAAGTCCCGGACGGCACCGAACCGGGCCCGGTCGATCATGTTCGACAGTGCTCCGCCGAGCACGAGACCGGGGATCCACGCAGGCAGACCCAGCCGGAACGCGAACGGCACGATCACGATCGCGAACACGGCCAGGACCGCGATGGTGCCGAGGATCAGCACCGGGGCCGAGCCGCCGATCACGCCCAGCGCATATCCCGGATTGTGGGCGATCTCGACGCCACCGGGTTCCGCGGCTGCCGCCCAGAGCTTCGTGCCCTGGTCCAGCACGATGGCCCAGACGATGGTGGCGAGTCCCACTAACCAGGCCGCCGTGTCGGGTCGGCAAGCGCCACCTTCGGGACGGGGTAGAATCTCCCAGTTCGTCCGGTTTCGGACGGTAGCAGGGGTGTCGTCGCCGGGCTCACGGTGCAAACCGCGGGATGAGCCGGGTCGAGGGAACGGAAGCGTGATGATGGAAACCTACGGCAGATTGGATCCGTTTCTGGAGACCGTCATCGCGATGAGCGGCACCGACCTGCTCCTCACGACGAACTCGGTTCCGCTGGTTCGGTTGGAAGGAACGCTCCGTCCCGTCGACGCGCTCCCGATGGTGGACGGCGATCTCATGTCGGAGTTGCTCGCAGCCGTGCTGCTCGGCGAGCAACGACAGCAGTTCATCACCGACCGCGACATCGACTTCGCGTTGTCGTTCGGTGAGTCACGATTCCGTGGCAACGCGTTCTTCCAACGCGGCCGACCGGCGATCGCGTTGCGGCTCATGCACAACGTGATCCCCACCTTCGAGGAGATCGGGCTCCCGGCTTCGATCCGCTCGTTGGCGAGTCTGCACCAGGGCCTTGTTCTCTTCACCGGACCGACGGGCTGTGGGAAGTCCACGAGCATGGCCACGTTGATCGACGCGATCAACCGGACGCGGCCGTGCCACATCATCACCATCGAAGACCCGATCGAGTACCTGCACAACAACCACCGAGCGGTGGTGCACCAGCGTGAAGTCGGGTTCGACGCCAAGTCGTTCGAGCGCGCGTTGAAGAGCGCGTTGCGCGAAGACCCCGACGTTGTCCTCGTCGGTGAGATGCGTGACCTCGAGAGCATCGCGATCACACTGACGCTCGCGGAGACGGGTCACCTCGTCATCTCGTCGCTGCACACCAACGACGCGCCGCAAGCGCTCGACCGCATCGTCGACGTGTTCCCCGCCGATCGCCAGGCCCAGGTCCGGTTGCAGCTGGCGAGCGTGCTCTCCGCGGTGGTCGCCCAACGGCTCGTGCCGCGTATCGGCGGCGGCATGGTGGCGGCCTACGAGGCGCTGATCGCCACGTCGGCGGTGAGCAACCTCGTGCGCGAGGGCAAGACCCGTCAGCTTCGCAACGCCATGCAGATGGGCATCGGGCAGGGCAACCAGACGTTGGAGATGTCGCTGAACGCCTTGATGGCGCAGGGTCTGATCACCCCCGCTGACGCCATCGCCACTGCCTTCGTGCCCCAGGACATCGACGGCTCCGGCATCTCGCTGCTCAACCCCGTCTCCGCCGCCGGCGCGTAAACCACGCCTGCGCCGTTCTCACGGCCGCGGCGGTCAGCTGAGGCCGTCGCAATCTGCAGCCGGCGTCGTTCTCACGCGCGTTTCGACACGTTCACGGCGCGCTTCACGCGCGCAAGCGGGTTGTGGGGGGTGCCGGGCGTGGCGGTTAGAAGCGGAGGGCCAGGCGGGCGTGGGGGTCAGGCGGGCGTGTCGGTTAGAAGCGGAGGGTCGGGAAAGAGTAGGGGGTGAGGGTCATCGGGTTGGCGGCGGCGTCGGTCATCGCGGCGACAGGCGTGTAGGTCATCGTCTGCGCGGCAACGCCGCTGTTGACCGTGCCCGAGCCGAGGCTCCCAACGGTGATGGTCAGGACCCTGAGCGTTCCGTCGAACTGGACCCGGCTGGAGTTGCCGCCGCCGTTGAAGAACGAGGCCGTCCCGCTCACCCACGTCGTCGAACCGAGGTTGATCTTGCCGACGTTGAGGGTGGGACACGTCGTGTCGGTCACGGTCAGGCTGTCGTTCCCCGCGGTCGCCACATCGTTGTCGGTGATGACGACGCGTACCGTGGCGCCGGTGCGGACGGTGGTGCCATTCCAACCCGTGCAGAGCGTGACCGGGTTCATCGTCTGACCGAACGTGATCGCCACGGTGTCGTTGCGATCGATCCGCCCGAGCGTTCCGCCGTTGGTGATCGCGAGGTTCACGACCTGACCGGCGGTGAAGTTGACCGGGCCGGCGAACCCGGTGTTCCCGGCGGTGTCGGTCTGGGTTGCACACATGGACTGCGGCCCTGCGGCCATGGCCCCGGACGCCACCGACCACGTGGTGCCCGTGCGGGCGACGTTGAACGTCTGGACCGCACCGGTGCAGTTGGACCCTGCGTAGAGGGTCACTACGACCGTCGCCGAATCTCCGGGCGCGTTGCCGGCGGTCCCGGTGATGGTGGTGGTGAGACCCGTGCGGCCACCGTTCGACGGCGCGGTGATGGCGACCGGCGGTGCGATGGCGTCGAACGACGAGTCGGCGAACGCGAGGTTGCTCGGACTCCCGATGCCGATCGCGTTGATCGCGCGCACCTGGTACTGGCACGTGGTGGCCACTGTGTTGCTGGTCCCGCAGGTGTCGATCAAACTCGTCGTCGCGGCGCCGCCCGGGACGGCGGTCCAATCGCTGAAACCAGCGCCGCGGTCAGCTCGGTATTCGTAACTCGTGATCGGCGACATCCCGGTGAAGGTCTGCGGGACCCACGACAGATTCACGGTCCGCAGCGCAGCCCCGGTGGTCGCCGTGAGGATCGGGCTGCGCGGCGTGCCGGTCCCGGTGATCGTGATCCCGGATGTTTGGCCACTGTTGCCCGTGAACGTCACGTTCCATGCGACGAGGACGCCGACGGTGAACAACGCCTGGCCGCTGACGCTGATGGGAGCAGTGGGCGCGTAGACCGCACCGCCAATGTTGATCGAGGTGCCACCGGTGAGTGTCCACGGGGTGCTGTTCGCGATCCAGAGCGCCACACTCTGGTACGCCCCGCTCGTCGGCGCGACGAAGGAAAGCTGGTTGGTGATCTCGCCACCGGCGACGTAAAGGAACACCCCGGTCGATCGGGTGGTCGTCGATCCGGAGATCCCGTTGCAGAGGACGTAGGTGCCCGGGTTCAACAGCACGGAGCCGGAGAGGTTGAGGGTCTGGGGGTAGGTGCCCGGGACGAAGTTGCCGAACGCATCCGGTGCCGGATTCGATCCGGCACCGCAGCCGACGGTCGACGGCGCCGGCAAGCTCGCGAACGGGTTGCCGAGTTGCGTGCCGTTGGTCGTGAGCGGGCACTTGTTCGCGGGCGCGCACGATCCGCCGTTGGCGATGATCGTGGAGTCCGCTTCGTAGGTGTTGCCGTTGCCGCTCACCGACATGCCCGTACACCCCGGTCCGTTTGTCGCGCCGACAACGACCGAACCGTTCACGATGATCGTGGTACTCCCGCCGATGTTGAAGCCGGCGCCGGCGGTGCACGATCCGCCGAGAACGAGCAACGGCGAGCCCTGCGAGTTGGTGGAGTCCCGCGTGGTCTGGCCGTCCGGTCGGACGGTTGCGGTCAGCTCGAACGTGTACTGGGGCCCGGTGTAGGGCTCGTTGGTCTCGGTCACCGCGATCTTCACGGTGCGCGGGAGGGCGGGGCAGGTGGAGATTCCGTCGCAGGTGACCACGGGCGCGGCGGCGACGCGGGTGGCGAGCGTGACCAACCCGGTGGACGCTCCGTTGGCACAGGTGCGTCGTTCCAGCTCGAGCGCGGATGGTCGGTAGACGTAGTTGGCGACCCGGGTGGTGTACATGTCGGCGAGTGAGGTGGCATCTCGGCTCGCCCACTCCCGCCACTTGAAGCCGATGACCTTCGTGCCACCGCCGAGCGAACAGCCGCCGTCGTCGGCCGCGCCGAGCACACCGAGCGTGGTGTCCGTGCCGCCGAGTGACGGGTCGATCCCACCGGCCGCCTGCGCGTCTGCGGTCCAGAATCCCGCGGTCAGTTGTGCGTCGTTCGACTCGTGGATCCGTTCCGCGGTGTTGGCGTTGGCGTTGTTGGTGGTGATGAAGGCGGCGACGATCGCGCCGGTGATCGTGGCGAGCAGGGTGATCGAGATGATGAGTTCGATGAGCGTGTAGCCCGTCTCCCGTCGCGGTGCGCGTCTGCTCATCGGGTCACCGTCCAGGACTGGATGTAGGTCTTCGTGATGGTCGGGGTCCCGCCACCTTGGCCCTCGTAGTTGACCTGCGCTCGCACGATCGTGTTGCCGGTCGTGCAGGCAGCTCCCGTGTCGATGCAGGATGTGAACACCACGTTGCGCTGCTCGAACCCGGTTCGGGTCAGTGTGGGGACGTTGGTGCAGTCGACGTGGATCGTGACGCCGTTCAGTGGGTACGCGATCGGTGAGGCCGGCGCGCACGGCGCGCTGCCCGCGCCGCCGGATCCCAACGCCCGGACGCGTGCGATCTCCTTCTCCACCGCCGCGTCGGCGGCGTACTGACGGTTGCGCACGCCGTCGAGCACGCCCCGCTGGTTGACCGAGCTGATCAGCGAACTCAGCAGCGCGCTCGTGACCACGCCGATGAGCACCATGAAGGAAAGTGCGAGCACGAGGGCCACGCCACGCTCGTCTCGGCGCACGCGCGTCATGGGGTGCGCACCACGATGTTCATGGACTTGGCGGTGCCGTTGGGGAGCTGCACCTGGATCGGCACCGGCGCGGTGGCGGTCACGTTGGGACAGGCCTGTCCGGCGAGGGGGTTCACGGAGTAGCCCAGCGGAAGCCCCGGCGCCGGGTATGCGGCCGTCCAGGTGGCGCCGCTCGATGTGCACTGCGTGCGTGCGGCGGTCTTGACGGCTTCGGCGTAGTTGCGCATCACGGTGTCGCCGGTGACGAGTTGGCGGTGGGCGGTCGAGCCATTCACCGACGTGCTGATCGCCGCCGTGATCGAACTCACGACGAGTCCGATCACGACGATCGCGAAAATGATCTCGATGAGCGTGTCGCCACGCTCGGTCCGGTTCATAGAGGAAGGACGAATCCGGTCCCGGGACCTTCGGCCCCGGGACCGGATTCGATCAGCAGGTGGTGAAAACCGGTGGCGTTGCGCCGCCGCCGCTGATGCCCAGCGTCCAGCCGTCGCCGGTCAACAGATCGCCGGCACCATTCGCTGTGACACTGTCGCCGAGGTCGAGCTCGGGCGATGGCGTCGCACCGGTCATGTCGGTGAACGTCGTCGGGTACACGTCTTGGTTGGCCTTGTGAACTGTTGACGCCGCCTTGGCAGCATCCCGCGAGGCCTGGCAAGCGCCCTTGGCGCCGGTGTCGTTGAGTCCACCGATTCCTACGATGACGACCGCGGTCAGAATGCCGACCACGACGATGGAGATGAGGAGCTCGATGAGGGTGAAACCCTCTTCGCGCCGCTCCTTGATGTAAGTGTTCATGGTGTGGATTGCCTCCCTGTTTGAGCCCCTCTTCGGGGATTTCCTGCGCCGACCCCCGAAGTGGAGGACTTGGGTGCAGATCTGGTGACCGCAGGTGTTTCTCGGTCTCGTGGTTGCGTGCCCACCTGTGAGTAGATCGAGTACATGGCCGAGACCTGCGCCAGGGCGACGAATGCAACTGCGCCGCCGACGAGCACGATGATCGTGGGCTCGAAGAGGTCGGTGACCCGCTTGAGCCGGTACTCGAGCTCGCGCTCGTAGAACGTGGCCGCGGTCTGGAGCTGCTCGTCCAGCGAGCCGGTGCTCTCTCCCACCCGGATCATCTGACGCGCCGCGGCGGGAAAGAGGCCCGTGGTTGCGATCGGTCGGGCGAGTCCCTCGCCGCGGATCATCGCCTCGCGAGCAATCGCCAACTTCTCCTTGAACACGGTCTGGTTCGTGCTGTCGGCGGAGACGGTCACCGCGTCCGGCAAGGACACGCCCGCGTGCACCAGGGCTGCGAGTACCCGGCAGAACCGCTCGATCGCGATGAGTTGGAGCAACGGCCCGATCGCAGGGATCTTCAGCAGCACCGCGTCTCGACGTCGCTTGCCACGCGTGCCGCCGAGGACTACCACTGCGAGCGCCACGAGCCCTGCGAGTACCGCGATGATGACCAACCACCACGCCGCCATGAAGTCCGTGAACGTCAGCAGCATCCGCGTCGGGAGGGGCAACTTCGCACCCAGGTTCGTATAGAACCCTTTGAACTTCGGCAGTACGTAGGCCGCCATCACGATGACCGCGCCAATCGCGAGGACGAACACGAAGGTCGGGTAGGTGAGCGCGCTCTTCACTTGGCGCTTGGCGTTGATGTCCCGTTGCATGTACGCGGAGAGTTGGTCGAATGCGTCGTCGAGCTGGCCGGTGAGTTCCGACGCGCGGATGACCGCGATGTAGTAGCCGGGGAACACGCGCGGATGCGCGGCGATGGCGTCGCCGAAGCTGGAACCCGAGCGCAGCCGCCGTTGGATGTCCGCGAGGACTTTCTTGAGTTCCTTGGCGGTGCTCTCCTCGGCGACGATCGAGAGCGAGTCCAGGATCGGGATGCCGGCGCGCATGAAGCTCGCGGCCTGGCGGGAGAAGTTCATGACGTCTTCGGCCTTGACCGTGCGGCCGAGGAAGAACTCCCGTTTGTACCAGGGGTCCTTCTCCATCCCCGGCGCGGACGTGGCCGACGGCGGCGCGGGTGCGGCGGCGGGGGGTGCGAGTGGTTCGGCGACGGCCATCAGCGGGTCACTCCGTGGCTTCCGAGACGAACACGTGCCGCAGCGCCTCTTCGATGGTGGTGGTGTTCGCCCCGACGAGGTCCATGGCCTCGGCCTGGAGTGTGCGCAGTCCCTGCGCAACGGCGAGCGCGCGCGTCTGGCGAGGCGGGCGGTTCTCGATGATCGCCTCGCGGATCTCGTCGGTGAGGGTGAGGACCTCGTAGACGCCGATCCGATCGAAGTAGCCACTACCCGAGCACATGGTGCAGCCCGTTCCGCGCATCCAACGGGTCTTCGGCGTCCCACCGAGCGCGTGGTACAGCTCCACGTGTTGGGGGAGCGGCTCGTACTCGGCGGCGCACGAGACACAGATGCGGCGCACCAACCGCTGCGCGACCACACCCACCACCGCGGAGGTGATGAGGAAGGCCTCCACGCCCATGTCCAAGAGGCGGTAGGTGGCCGAGATCGAGTCGATTGCGTGCACCGACGAAAGGACGAGGTGGCCGGTCAGGGCCGACTG
Organism: Acidimicrobiia bacterium; assembly: GCA_031422675.1. Classification (GTDB taxonomy): domain Bacteria; phylum Actinomycetota; class Acidimicrobiia; order IMCC26256; family JAENVU01; genus JAENVU01. The sequence continues at coordinate 12,410 of JANPMG010000027.1, forward strand.
CACCGCGATGCGCGCGGTCTCCACGTCTCGCACCTCGCCGACGAGAATCACGTCCGGGTCTTGGCGGAGGATGGACTTCAAGCCCGTCGCGAAGGTGAGCCCGGCCTGCTCGCTGATCTGGATCTGGTTGACCTTCGGGAACACGTACTCGACCGGATCCTCGATGGTCATGACGTTCATGTCCGGACGATTGATCTCGTTGAGCGTGGCGTAGAGCGTGGTGGTCTTGCCGCTGCCGGTGGGACCGCTCACGATCACCATGCCGAACGGCGAGGAGACGATGCGCGAGTACCGGGCGTTCAACGCCGGTGACATGCCGAGCTCGGCCAACTTGAACAGTGAACGCGTGCGGTCGAGCAACCGCATGACGGTCTTCTCGCCCCAGATCGTCGACGTGGTGGAGACGCGCACGTCGAGGACTCGGTTGTCGATGGTCATCTCGAACTGACCGTCTTGCGGGCGCCGCCGCTCGACGATGTTCATGTCCGCCATGATCTTCACCCGGCTCACGAGCGCGGGTCCCATGTCGACGGGAAGCGAGAGCACCTCCTGCAACGCACCGTCGATCCGGAAGCGCACACGCACTTCGTCGTCGGTGGGTTCGATGTGCACATCCGACGCGCGGTCGCGCAGCGCCTGGGTCACGATCTTGTTGACCACTTGGATGATCGGCGCGTCGTCGTCGAGGAGGGTGGCGCCGCCGTCTTGGGTGCCCGCGGCCACATCGGCGGCCGCGTCGCTGACCGCGAACGCCTCGATGTCGGTGTGCATGTCCGACAACGCGCGGTAGACCTGATTGACCCGAGCCCGGATGTGGGACGGAATCCCGAGCGACAGCTGGACGGCCGAGACCGGAAGTTTCTGGAGGAGTTCGTGTAGCTCGGGGTCGTACGGGTCGGCTACTGCGACGAGCAGTTCGCCGTTGACGACGCTGAACGGGAAGATGCCGGTGGTGTGGGCCTCGTGCGCGGAGACCATGCGGGTGGCATCCGCTGCGGCCGGATGTTCGCGGATGTCGACGATGGTCAGCCCGGCCTGTTCGCCGACGGCGCGGGCGAGGCTGATCTCGTCGACCTGACCGTCTGCGAGCAGCGTCTCGCCGAGGCGCCGCGACGGCGCCCGCTCGGCTGCGCTCTCCACGTTGGCGCGGGTGGCCCAACCCCGCTCGACCAGGATGTCGCCGACGCGGGGCCGGTCCCGGGTGAGGGTCACGTCCGGAACGAGCCGGGCGCGAACGGCCGTGACCACTGCCGGGCTGCGGCGCTTCATCGCCATCCGGTCACCACCACGGCGTTGCGCGTCGAACCAATGGAGGGGGAATGCGTCGGATGGGCCCCGTGCGAGGCCGCAATATCGGTGGTTTTCATCCCAGTCCCGGCCCGAAGGTGAGGAAACGGAATAAATACTACCTATTGCCACGAACGGCTAGAACCTTTTGAAAAGGGATGATTCATACCACCTACGGCACGAGCGAGAAGACCACGGCGTCCTGGACGTCGTCGCCCACCCGGAGTCGGCGCCGAAGGACGCCCTCTCGCACCGCTCCGCACCGCTCGGCGACCGCCTGACTCCGGCGGTTCTCCACTGCAGCGAGGATCTCGATGCGGCCGAGTGCCACTTCACTCAGACCGAAACCGCTGACCAGTCGGGCCGCCCGGGTGGCGAATCCGTGGCCCGTCCGATCGCTGCGGATCCAGTAGCCGAGGTTGGCCCAACGGTTGAGGCGGTCGATCGTGTTGAGACCGGCCGAACCCAACACTTCGCCGGTTTCGACCGAACGCACGACGAATCCGAACTCCAGACCGTCGGCGAACGCGCGTCCGGCACGTCGGACCCATTCGGCGGCTTCGACCTCGCGATAATCCGGATGGGCCCATGCCATCCACGGCACCAACTCGGGAAGCGAAGCGGAGACGGCCTCGAACATCGGGCGCGCGTCGGTCCGTCTCGGTGGGCGGAGTTCCACGATGCCGTCGGTGAGGCGAACCGAGCGTGCCATGGTGAGATTCTCGCTTCCAGGGCGGGCCTCGGCGCGGTTCGATCGACCAACATGGGGTGATGCGTCGGATCTTTGCGCTCGTCGGGGTGGCCGCGCTCTCGCTCGGTGGGCTGGTCGTCGGCGGCGGTCGGACGACCGCGAGCGCGGCCACCCCCGCGGCGCCTGCCGGACTTCCGTACTGGCCGAACTGGGACATCGCCCGTGGGGTTGCCGTGGCGCCCGACGGGATGACCGGCGTGGTCCTCGACGGCTTCGGCGGGGTGCACGGATTCGGACTCGACGGTCACGCCGCAGCGCCGTCCCCACGAGGGGCGCCGTACTGGTCCGGGTGGGATGTTGCCCGGGGGATTGCTCTGCGCAGTGCGACGAGCGGGTACGTCCTCGACGGGTTCGGCGGCGTGCATCCGTTCGGCGGCGCGCCGGCGGTGAACCCGGCCACGCCCGCGGCGTACCACCCGGGTTCCGACACCGCTCGCGGGATCACGCTCACGCCGGATGCTCTCGGCGCGTACATCGCGGATGCGTCCGGCGTCCTGACCCGCATCGGGTTCGGCCGCGCGTCGAGACCGCCTCGCCTGGCGTTCAGCCGCCGCCTCCCCACGCCGGTGGCCGCCGATGTCGGGTTGCTCTCCGACGCGAGCGGCGGGTTCGTCCTCGACGGGTTCGGATCACTTCATCACGTCGGCATTCCGAGTGTGGTGCCGCGCGGCACCCGAGCCGCCTGGCCGGGCTGGGACATCGCGCGTGGCCTGGCGCTGCTCCCGGATCGGTCGGGCGGTTTCGTGCTCGACGGGCTCGGCGGCATGCACCCCTTCGCGCTCGGCAGCGGCGCGCCGCAGCTCAACCTCTCGGTGTTCCAAACCGGGCTCACCAATCCGTGGGACTTGGCGTTCACTCCGGACGGTTGGGTGATGTTCACGGAACGGCCGAACGGGATCTCGGCGGTGCGAACCGACGGCACCGGCCGGCGACTGCTGCTCCGACCCGACGACCTCCTGGTGGCATCGGAAGCGGGGGCGATGGGCCTGGCGCTCGATCCGAGCTTCGCCACCAACCGGCGCGTGTACGTGTGCTTCGCGGCCCGGGCGGCGGGTCGTCCGGACGACGTGCGCCTGACGCGGTTCACGGTGAACGGGGACTGGTCGGGGCTCGCAGCGCGCGTGGACTTGCTCACCGGGCTCCCGATCAACCCGTCCGGTGAACTCGGCCGCCACTCCGGGTGCCGACCCCGATTCGGGCCCGACGGATACCTCTGGGTCGGGACCGGCGACGCCGCGATCGGCACGGTGCCCCAGAGCCTGGCGTCGCTCGGAGGCAAAGTGCTGCGCGTCGACACCAACGGCAATGCTGCGCCGGACAATCCGGTATCGGCTCCCTTCGGTGACCCGCGGATCTGGAGCTACGGACACCGCAACGTTCAGGGCCTGGCGTTCTCGCCGGCGCGCCCGGCGTGGAACGGCGTGTCGGTGGAGCACGGTCCGGGCGTCGACGACGAAGTCAACCGGCTCGGGATCGGGAACTTCGGGTGGGATCCCGTGCCGGGATACAACGAGGCAGTGCCGATGACCGATCTCGCCAAGTTCCCGAACGCGGTCTCGGCGGTCTGGTCCTCCGGCGCTCGCACGATCGCACCCGCCGGTGCCACCTTTCTCACCGGCCCGCAGTGGCGCGCGTGGCGCAACGCCGTCGCGGTCGCCGTCCTGAAGGACCAACAGCTGCGACTGTTCCAACTTCGGGCCGACGGTTCGGTGCGGTCGACGTTCGTACCCTTCGCGATCGGTGTCCGGCTGCGCACCCCGGTCCAAGGCCCCGACGGGAACCTTTACGTCACCACCGACAACCGCCCCGGCGGCGACCTCATACTTCGGCTCACGCCTAACTGATGGCTCGTACGGGCGCCTGGGCGAGATTCTTTCCATGCTTCGGCGGCGCCCTCCCTCGCGGCTCGCTCCGCAGGCTCCGCTCGGTGGGTTCAACGATCGCGTGGCGAATGGATATCCTCCTTTCGTGGCTGATCAGGCGGGGTTCGCGGAGCAGGCGATGCCGTTCATGTCGGGTCTGTACGCCGCGGCGATGCGGATGACGCGCAATCCGAGCGACGCCGAAGACCTCGTGCAGGAGACGTATCTGCGGGCGTACCGGGGGTTCAACGGGTTCCAGGAAGGCTCGAACCTCAAAGCCTGGTTGTACAAGATCCTGACCAACACCTACATCAACATCTACCGGGCGAAGAAACGTCGGCCGCAGCAGGAGACGCTCGACGACGTCGAGGACTTCTACCTCTACCGGCGTATCGGGGGGCTCGAAGCGGTCGCCGCCGAACGCGGGCCCGAAGCTGAAGTGTTGGATTCGATTCCTGAGGCATCGATCAAGGAAGCGCTCGAAGACCTTCCCGAGCAGTTTCGGATGGCGGTCCTGCTGGCCGATGTCGAGGGCTTTTCCTACAAGGAGATCGCCGAGATCATGGACGTACCGATCGGAACCGTGATGAGTCGACTCCATCGGGGAAGAAAGCAGCTCCAAACGCGGTTGTGGGATCTCGCCATAGAGCGAGGGCTGGTACCAAGCGGGTCGACGCCCGCCGGGAAGTAACGGGACCGAATCGAGACGATGGACTGCGACGGCGCGATACACCGGGTGTACCACTACCTCGACGGTGAGATGACGGTCTGGAAACGGCGGGCGATCAAACGCCACCTCGACGACTGTCCGCCCTGTGCGGACGGGTTTCTCTTCGAGATCGAGATCCGGCGCGTCATTTCGGTCTCGTGTTCGGAAGAGGCTCCGGCGGCACTGCGGCATCGCATCGGTGAAGCCCTCGGCCTCGAACCGCCGACCCCGTAATTCGTCGGCGCGACAACCCGGCCCCGGAGTTGCCGGGCGTGGTCACGGTCCCTCTACGATGGCCGGGCCCGGACCATTCGGAGGAGTCTTCGTTGACCAAGCTGCCCTCGTCGCTTCGCTCACTCGCCCTGGTGGCGATGCTGGCGGTCTTCGCGGCCGGATGTAACGGCGACCCCGCTCAGCCCTGGCACTACTGGCTCGCACCCCTCATGGCGTTCAGTGCGGTCGGCCTGTTGTTCGTCGGGATGCCGCTGGCGTACTACCTCAAGGTGTGGCGGCTCAAGCACCGAGGTCGCTGATCGAAATGGCCGCAGCGGCCCGGGACCTCTCCAAACCCGAGCCCATCGACTGGCGGCTGGCCGAGCGCATCGCCCGTTCCGTCGCCGGCCGGGACGCATTTGCGGACTCCTACCTCGCGACCTCGCTCCGGGGTGACTTCGCGTCGGCAACCGCCGCGGCCGAGGCTGCGGTGGCGGACTTCACCGGGCTGCGATCCCCGGGGCGCGCGACTGCGGAAGTGGTCGATCGCGGTGAGTGGGTCGTCGCCAACGTGCGCTCGATGCGGCGCATGCTCGAACCGCTCACCGACCGCGTCGGCGAGAAGTTGGACCGCAACCCCTTGGCGCCGATCGGGCGCCGCGTGGCGGGGACCGAACTTGGGGTCCTCCTCGGGTACGTGGCCCAACGGGTGCTCGGTCAATACGACCTGCTCGTCCCGGACGACGACGGCGCCCCCACCGACGACCGCGTCTATTACGTGGGCGCGAACGTGCTCGGCCTCGAGAAGCGGTTCGCGTTCCGCCCCGGCGATTTCCGGTTGTGGATCGCGCTCCACGAGGTGACCCACCGGGCGCAGTTCACGGGGGTTCCGTGGTTGCGCGACTACTTCCTCGCGCAGGTCCACGAGTTGGTCGGCGGTATCGAGCCGGATCCGGGCCTGGTGTTCGCAGCCATCGGCCGCGCCGCCGACGAGATTCGCCATGGGCGCAGCCCGGTGGGTGAACGCGGTCTCGTCGGACTGTTCGGCAACGACGAACAACGGCTCGCGATGGATCGCATGCAAGCGCTGATGTCGCTGCTCGAAGGCCATGGCAACGCGGTGATGAACCAGCTCGGCGCGCGGATGCTCGACGGCCAGGAGCGCATGGCGTCGGTGCTCTCCGCCCGCCGGAACGCACGCGGGGCCACGGCGCTGCTCCAGCGGCTCATGGGTTTGGAGATGAAGATGCGCCAGTACGAGGTGGGAGAAGCGTTCGTCGAGGCGATCACCGACGCGGCCGGCTTCCGATCCTTGGACGCCGCGTGGGCCGGTCCCGAGAACCTCCCCACCTTGGCCGAGCTGACGGCGCCGACGGACTGGTTGGATCGTGTCGGGCGTACCGCCACCGCCTGAGCAGTCCCGCGCACCCGGTCCTGACGAAATCCGGCCCGACGAAATCCGGCCCGACGAAATCCGGCTCGACCCGACGATCGACCAACTGGGCGCGCCCGTGGTGGTGGCGTGTTCCGGGGGTGCCGATTCGCTGGGGCTGTTGGTGCTCGCGGCCGCCGCCGGCCTCGAGCCGGAAGCGGTGCACGTGGATCATGGGTTGCGCGCGGACAGTGCTGCCGACGCCGCGGCGGTGGACGCGGCAGCTCGCACGCTCGGAGTTCCCTGGCGCACGGTCCGGGTGCAGATCGAGCCGGGCGGGAATCTCGAGGCGCGCGCGCGGGACGCGCGGTACGACGCATTGCATTCGGCGGCACGGGACATCGGCGCCCACGCGATTCTCGTGGCGCATACCGCCGACGATCAGGCCGAGACCGTGCTCCTCAATCTGCTGCGCGGGTCGGGGAGCGCCGGGCTCGCGGGAATGGCCCGCCGCCGCGGATTGGTGGTGCGCCCGCTGCTCCACTTGCGCCGCGCCGCGGTGCGGGCGGTGGTGGAGCGGCGGGGTCTCACGATCGCCGACGACCCCACCAACACCGACCGGCGGTGGCGTCGGGCCTGGATCCGCCACGATCTGATTCCGATGTTGGACCAGGGTGCGGCGAGAGATGTGGTCCCCATCCTGGTGCGTCAGGCCGAGGTCCTGCGCGCCGAATCGGAGTTGTTGGACCGGATGGGTGACGACGTGATCGAGCGCGCGTCCACCGGCGCCGATGGGTCCGGCGAGCCGGCGCCGACCGACCCGACCGACCCGACCGGCATCGACGCGCGGGTGATCGCGGCTGCGCCGCTGGCGATCGCGCGGCGGGCGATCCGCCGGTGGTTGGGCGCGCCGCCGCCGTCGGCCGACGAGGTGGAGCGCGTCCTCGCGATCGCGCGCCATGAGATCGTCGGCACACAGTTGGCCGGCGGCCGTCGAGTGGCGCGTCGTGGCGGGCGGATCTCGATCACGACACCCGACGAAGTACCGTGACCGGCATGCTCGATCCGCACCTCGGTGAGACGGTCGTGTCCACCGCAGCGTTGCGAGACCGCGTCGAAGACCTGGGCGCCCAGATCACCGCGGATTATCAGGATCGGGCCCCGCTGCTCGTAGGGGTCCTCAAAGGCGCGTTCATGTTCATGAGCGATCTCGCCCGCGCCATCGATCTGCCGGTGGAGATGGACTTCATGGCGGTCTCGTCCTACGGGTCGGCCACCCGGTCCTCGGGCGTGGTTCGGATCATCAAGGACCTCGATCTGGATCTGACCAACCGGCACGTGGTCATCGTGGAGGACATCGTCGACTCGGGACTCACCCAGGGTTATCTGCGCCGAACCCTGCTCGCCCGGGATCCGGCATCACTCGAGGTCTGCACACTGCTCCTCAAGAGTGGGCAGCAGAAGACCGATCCCGATCTGAAGTACGTCGGGTTCACGATCCCGCCCACCTTCGTCATCGGCTACGGCCTGGACGTCGGCGAGCGGTACCGAAACCTGGACCAGATCGTCGAGTACCTGCCCTAAGCGCGGGTCTGGGAGCAACAGTCATGACCGGTCGCCGACGTCTCCAGGTTCTTGCGGCGTTCGCCGTGGTGGCGGTCGTCGTCGGGGCGTTCACGTGGTGGCCGACGGGCGACGATGCCACCCGGCTCGACCTCACGAAGTTCAGCTCCGAGCTGGTTCGCGGCAACATCCGGACGGTCACGCTGCTCGATCGTGACCACGAGCTGCGCGGGACCCGGGCGAACGGATCGAAGTTCTCGGTTCGGTTCCCGGAGCAGTCCGCCGACGAACTCACCACCGCGATCACGGAGGCCGCCGCGGAGAAACGCGGTGTGCGCTCCTTCAGCGTCGATCCTCAACGTGAGAACCGATTGGTGTCCCTGCTGTTCGGCGTGTTGCCGTTCCTGCTCATCGTCGGGGTCGTCCTGATCGTCTTGCGTCAGGCGCAGGGCGGGCGCAACGGGCTCCTCGGGATGCGGGGCAAGAGCCGGCCGCTCAAGGACCGACCGGACGTCACCTTCGCCGATGTGGCGGGTCTGCCCGAGGCGGTGGAGGAACTCTCCGAGATCCGCGACTTCCTCACCGATCCGAAGCGCTTTGAACTCATGGGTGCGCGCATCCCGAAAGGGGTCCTGCTCACCGGTCCGCCCGGTACCGGCAAGACCCTCCTCGCGCGTGCGGTGGCCGGCGAGGCGGGGGTCCCGTTCTTCTCGCTGTCGGGCTCGGACTTCGTGGAGCTGTTCGTGGGCGTCGGTGCGTCACGCGTGCGCAAGCTGTTCGAGGAGGCGAAGGCGGCGGCGCCGGCCATCGTGTTCGTCGACGAACTCGACGCGGTGGGACGACAGCGCGGCGCCGGTGTCGGTGGGGGCAACGACGAACGGGAGCAGACGCTCAATCAACTCCTCGTGGAGATGGACGGGTTCGACGCGACGTCCGGGGTCATCGTGCTGGCGTCGACGAACCGTCCTGACGTCCTGGACTCGGCCCTGCTGCGCCCCGGCCGGTTTGATCGGACGATCGTGGTGGACCGCCCGGACCTCGAAGGTCGGATCGCCGGCTTGAAAGTGCACTCGCGCGGGATTCCGCTCGCCGAGGAAGTGGACCTCGCCGTGTTGGCCCGCCGCACCGCGGGGTTCACCGGCGCGGACCTCCAGAATCTGATGAACGAAGCTGCACTCCTCGCGACGCGCCGGGGCGTTCCCGCCGTGGGGGTCCACGAAGTGGAGGAAGCCATCGATCGGGTGGTGGCCGGTCCCGAGCGGCGCAGCCGGATGCTCTCGGACGGCGAACGGCGCGTCATCGCGTACCACGAGGGTGGACACGCGCTCGTGGGGCACGCGTTGCCCGGCACGGATCCGGTGCACCGCGTGACGATCATTCCGCGCGGTCGCAGTCTCGGCAGCACGCTGACCCTCGCAACCGAGGATCGGTTCCTGATGCGACGCAGCGAGCTCATGGCCCAGCTCGCGATGCTGCTCGGTGGCCGCGCGGCCGAGGAGCTCGTGTTCGTGGACCCCACCACCGGCGCCCAGGACGACATCGCGCGGGCCACAACGATCGCTCGTCAGATGGTCACCGAGTTCGGGATGAGTGACGCGTTGGGCCCCATGCGGTTCGGCCAGCCCCAGGGAGAGGTGTTCCTCGGCCGGGATCTGACCTCGACCCCGGACTACTCCGACGAGGTTGCCGCCCGGATCGATGCCGAAGTCCGGGATCTCATCGAGCAAGCTCATGTCATCGCGCGCACCTTGGTGGGCGACCACCGCGATGCGCTCGATCGTCTCGTGTCGGTGCTGCTCGAGAAAGAGACCGTGCAAGCCGACGAGGTGGCCGCGATCTTCGCCGACGTCACCGCCGGCCCATCGAACTTCGGGAGTGTCACGTGAGCACTGCGCATCCCCTCCAGCCCGTCGAACCGATCGAGCCAATCGAGCCCGCGGCGACCGTCGACCTCGAGCGCATCGCCGTCGCGGTGCGCGAGATCTTGATCGCGGTGGGGGAGGACCCCGACCGCGACGGTCTCGTCAAGACGCCGATCCGGGTGGCGCGTATGTACGAGGAGATCTTCGCGGGCCTGCGTGAAGATCCCGCGCAGCATCTCACGGTGACCTTCGAGGCGAGCCACGACGAGATGGTGATGGTCCGTGACATTCCGCTCTATTCGGCCTGCGAGCACCATCTCGTGCCGTTCCACGGGGTTGCGCATGTGGCGTACATCCCGGGCGACGACGGGCGCATCACTGGTCTCTCGAAGCTGGCTCGACTCGTCGACGGCTTCGCCCGCCGCCCGCAGGTGCAGGAGCGACTCACCGCGCAGGTGGCCGACGCGATGGTCGAGACCCTTCAGCCGCGCGGGGTCTTCGTGGTCATCGAATGCGAACACCTCTGCATGTCGATGCGCGGGGTGCGCAAGCCCGGCAGCCTCACCGTGACCTCCGCGGTGCGCGGCATCTTCAAGGCCAACCCGGCCACTCGGGCCGAGGCCATGGCCCTCATCGGCCCCCCGAGATCACGCGCCTGACGGATTTCGGGACCGGATCCACCCTCGGGAGATCCCGGTGGTCGGCCTGTACGCTGGCGAGCTGATGTTTCGCTGGGCGACGATCGCAGGGCCGGTCATGGGTGTGGTCAACGTCACCCCTGACTCCTTCTCCGACGGTGGGCAGTTCATCGCGCCCGAAGCCGCGATCGCCCACGGGATCGAGCTCGTCGACGCCGGCGCGTCCGTGCTCGACATCGGCGGCGAATCGACCCGCCCGGGTGCTGCGCCGGTGGACGTGGGTACCGAGCTCGATCGGGTGATCCCGGTCATCGAAGGGTTGGCCGCTCGCATTTCGGTTCCGATCAGCATCGACACCACGAAGGCGGCCGTGGCCGAGGCCGCGATTCGCGCCGGTGCGACCATCGTGAACGACGTCTCCGCCGGCGAGGCGGACCCCATGATGTTGGCGACGGTGGCCGAGGCCGGAGTGGGCTACGTGGCGATGCACCGGCGCGGTCGGCCCGAAACCATGCAGCACGATCCGCAGTACACCGATGTGGTGGCCGAGGTCGTCGAGTATCTGGCCGCACGCCTCGACGCGGCGCGCGCCGCAGGCATCGCCGAGGACGCGCTCATGGCCGATCCGGGCATCGGGTTCGGCAAGACGATCGACCACAACCTCGCGCTGCTCGCCAGCCTGCCGGACCTGATCTCGGGGGTGGGCGTGCCCGTGCTGGTCGGGACGTCGCGTAAGTCCTTCCTCGGTCGATTGGTCGACGTGGAGGAGCCGGCGGCGCGCGACGACGCGACGTTGGCCACGGTGGTGTGGGCACTCGAGCGCGGCGCGGCGATGGTGCGCGTGCACGATGTGCGGGGAGCAGTTCAGGTGGCAGTCGTGCTGGGTGCATTGGCGCGCGCAACGGTCGCGCGTCGGGAAGTGGTGGAGTCGAGATGACGACGTTGCGGGGACGCTGGGCCCAGGGGCTCGAGCCGCGAATGTTCAGTTGGATCATCAAGGATCGGCTGGCGGCGTCCGAGCGGCCGGGCGGGTTTGCGCGGAATCACCGCAAGATCCGACGCCAGGAAGAGCTGATCTGGCTGGCCCAGAACGGGTTCACGCGAGTGATCTCGTTGCTCGACTCGCCGCACAATCTCCACGCGTACGGCGAGGCCGGTATCGCGTGCGAACACGTGCCGATCGGCCGTCACGACGAACTCGGCGACCGGTTGCCGAGCATCTACGAGTCGATCGCGCGCCGCCTCGACCTGCCCGAAGAGCGGTTGCTCGTCCACCACGAGGAGTTCGGCGACCGACTCATCGGTGTCCTCGCCGGCTACTTGCTCTACGCCGGGTTGGTGGACGAAGGTCCCCACGCCACACTCCTCATCGAGCGTCTCACCGGACGGGAACTCGGCGCGGTCGGTCGGGAGATCGTGTCGGTCACCGTGGCCGAAGGCATTGTCCGGGGTCGCGTCCCGCGGGTCGCAGGCGCCTGAGTGGACACCATCCTCGTCACGGGGCTCGAGATCCTCGGCGTCCACGGGGTCCTGCCCGAGGAGCAGACACGCGCGCAGCCGTTCTCCGTCGATCTCGAACTCGCCACCGATCTCGGCCCGGCCGGCGTGTCCGACGATCTGGTGGACACGATCGATTACGGCGCCGTCATCGACGCGGTGGTCCGCGTGGTGCAGACCGAGCGTTACCAACTCCTCGAACGGTTGGCCGCGCGCATCGCCGCGGTGTGTCGCGAGGATTCTCGCGTGACCGGGGCCACCGTCACCGTCCGCAAGCTCCGTCCCCCAGTGCCGGCATCGATCCAATCCGTCGGTGTGCGCGTCTCGACGTGATTCGCGCCTTCCTCGCGCTCGGCTCCAACCTCGGTGACCGTCACGCGCACCTGCAGGCGGCGGTCGAGTTCCTGCATCGATCGCCGGGGCTGCGTGTGCGGGCGGTGTCGTCGGTGTACGAGACGGATCCCGTCGGCGGACCGGTTCAGGACGACTTCCTCAACGCGGTGGTCGAGGTGGCGACGAGTGCGACTCCCCACGAACTCCTCGCGGTGGCGCAGCAGGCCGAAGCGGCGGCGGGTCGCGTCCGGACCGAACACTGGGGGCCTCGCACCCTCGATGTGGACGTCGTGCTGATCGATGGCGTTGAGCTCGACGATCCGGATCTCACGATTCCTCATCCCCGGTGGCGCGAGCGCGGGTTCGTCCTCGCGCCGATGCACGATCTCGATCCCACCCTCGTCGACGCCCCGGCCGACGGTGGGGCCGACGGTGGGGCCGACGGTTGGGCCGGTGTCCGGCGCGCCGGGGTCGATCTGGCGATGCCCACATGAGCGGCCCCGGATCCTTCGCCGTGATCGGCCCCGGACGCGCCGGTACCGCGCTCGCCGCGGGACTGATCGACCGGGGCTGGACATTGGTCGGTGTTGCTGGCCGTGAACCGGATTCACCGTCGGCGATCGCGGCGGCCGATCGGTTCGCCACCGTGGTCGGGTCGGCCGATGAGATTGTGGCCGATGCAGCCCTCGTGGTGATCGCCACCCCGGATCGAGTGATCACCACGGTCGCCGAGTCCATCGCGGAGTTGGTCGCGCCGTCGGCGCTGGTCATCCACCTTTCGGGTGCAACCCCCCTCGTGGCGCTGGATGCGGTGGTCGCACGGATCGGTGCCCTGCACCCGTTGCAAACCTTCCCGGGGGTGGAGACGCCCGCATCGATCTTCGACGGAGTGTGGTGTGCCACCGCCGGAGATCCGGAGGTGGAAGAGATCGCGACGTCACTCGGCATGCAACCGTTTCCGGTGCTCGACGCGGATCGCGCGACGTATCACGCGGGGGCGTGCATCGCGAGCAACCACCTCGTGGCTCTGATGGCACAGATGGCGGCCGTCACCGATGTACCGCTCGCCGCCTTCGTCCCGTTGATGCGCGCCGCGCTGGACAACGCCGCCGTGCTCGGTCCCGCCGCCGCGCTCACCGGACCCGTCGCGCGCGGCGACTCCGAGACCGTGAGTCGGCACATCGAGGCGCTGCCGAAGCCGGAGCGCGCGGCGTACGTGGCCCTGGCGCGGCGAGCGGCGGTGCTCGCGGGTCGAGATCCGGACGCGGACTTCGACGGGCTGCACGCGTGAGGATCGTCGACACGATCGCCGAGATCCGAGCCGCGTGTGACGCCGCGCGCCGGCGCGGGTCGAGCGTGGGCTTCGTTCCGACCATGGGTTTCTTCCACGCAGGTCACCGCTCGCTCATGGAGGCGGCGCGTCGTGACAACGACCTCGTGGTGGTGTCGCACTTTGTGAACCCCACGCAGTTCGGTCCCACCGAGGACTTGGCTGCGTACCCGCGCGACATCGAGGCCGATGCTGCGCTCGCGGCTGGCGCCGGCGTCGACCTTCTCTTCATGCCGACGGTCGCCGAGATGTATCCGCGGGGCGCGCCGCGCACGACGGTTCACGTGGCCGAACTGACCGCGGGCATGTGCGGCGCCGCCCGCCCGACCCACTTCGACGGCGTCACCACGGTGGTGGCCAAACTGTTCACGATCGTCGGTTCCTCGCGTGCGTACTTCGGTCGGAAGGACTTTCAGCAACTCGCGGTCGTGCGCCGGATGATCGCGGATCTGGACCTCCCGGTCGAGGTGGTGGGATGCCCGCTCGTGCGGGAGTCCGACGGCCTTGCGCTCTCCAGCCGGAACGCCTATCTCACGCCGGCCGAGCGCGCCGCCGCGCCCCGGCTCTACGGCTCGCTCGTGCTGGGCGCCGAGATGGTCAGGGCCGGTGCGCGTGACAGCGCCGCGATCATCGCGGCGATCAGGGCCGCCGTGGCTCCGGAACCGGCGCTGGAGCTCGAGTACGTCGAGGTGCGTGATTCCGAAACCTTGGATGCGCTCGATCGCCTCAGTGATTCGTTCGTGATCGGCGTGGCCGCGCGCGTCGGGCGGGCGCGCCTGATCGACAACATGGTGCTCGAGATCGACGGTGACGCGGTGGCCGTGGATGCGGGCGTGTGCGTGCCGCCGTCGAACGGGCCCGCACCGGCCGTCAACCCATAGGCTCCGCCGCCATGGATCTCCTGGTGCTGGGCAGCGGCATTGCCGGTTTGTCGGCTGCGATCCACGCGGCCCAGCGCGGGTGGACCGTCGGTGTGGTCACCAAAGGCGAGCTGGTCACGTCGGCGACTCGGTATGCGCAGGGTGGCGTGGCCGCGGTGCTCGGCGATCCCGACACGACCGAACTCCATCAGACCGACACGCTCGTTGCCGGCGCGGGGCTCTGCGACATCGACGCGGTGCACATCCTTGTGACCGAGGGGCCGGCGCGGGTGCGGGAACTGATGGAACTCGGGGCCCGGTTCGACGAGACCAACGGCGTGCTCGCGCTCGCCATCGAGGGTGGACACTCCTTGCCGCGCGTGGTGCATGCGGGTGGCGACGCGACCGGCGCGGAGATCGAACGGGCCCTCGCGGACGCGGTGCATGCGCTGCCCAACATCGACGTGCGGGAGCGATGCTTCAGCGTCGACGTCATCGTGGAGGCGGGTCGGTGTGTGGGCATCCACGCGCTGGATCCCACCGGCCGGCCGATGGAGATCCGGGCCCGACACACGGTCCTCGCCACCGGTGGTGCCGGTCAGCTCTTCTCGGTGACAACGAACCCGCCGGTGTCGACGGGTGACGGTATTGCGATGGCATTGCGTGCGGGCGTGTCCGTGGCCGACGTCGAGTTCATGCAGTTCCACCCCACCGCGCTCGACCATCCGAGCATGCCCCGGCCGCTGTTGTCCGAAGCGCTGCGGGGTGACGGCGCAGTGCTGCGCGACGAGCACGGCGTGCAGTTCATGGTGGGCGAACATCCGTTGGCGGACCTCGCGCCACGCGACGTCGTGGCGCGGGCCATCGCGCGACGGCTCGTCGACCACAATCTGGCGCACCTCTGGTTGGACACCACCGCGATCGAAAACTTTCCCGATCGGTTCCCCACCATCTGGGCATCGGCGCAATCGGTCGGCCTCGATCCGCGCGTGGATCTCCTCCCCGTCGCCCCGGCGGCGCATTACCTCTCGGGCGGCATCGCAACGGACCTGGACGGCGCGTCCACGATGCCGGGTCTCTGGTCGTGCGGTGAGGCCGCGTGTTCCGGGGTGCACGGTGCGAATCGGTTGGCGTCGAACTCGCTCCTGGACGGATTGGTGTTCGCGCCGCGCATCGTCGAGGCGATCGCGGCGGGGAAGGACGCACCGGAGGCGACGGGCGTGTTGCGCGGCGCGCCGATCGAGGTTCTCGCGATCAACGAGGTGCCGGCGCGTCCCGAAGGCGCCATGTCACTCGGAACGTTGCAGGCGACCATGACCGCCGGTGCCGGGGTGTTGCGCGACGCCGACAGTCTTGAGACGTGTGCTCGACGCGTGGCCGTCGACGTCGCTGCGCACGACGCCGCCGGTTTCGAGTTGCGCAATCTCTTGACCGTGGCCCGGGCGCTGGTGGCATCAGCTCTCGCCCGCGAGGAGAGCCGGGGTACGCACACGCGGCTGGATTTCCCCGAGCCGTCCGCGGATCTCGTCGGCCGGTTCTTCGGTGCCGGCGAAACGCCGATGTTCGTTCCGCTGCCGGCGGAGGTGTCGGCGTGACGGGGTTCCAACGCGACTTCGATCCGCCGCCGGTCGGGTTGCGCACGCTCGTGACGCGCGCCCTCGAAGAGGATCTCGGCTTGCTCGGGGACCTGACGTCGATCGCAACGATTCCCGAGGACGCGACCGCCACGGCGAACGTCGTGGCCCGCCGCTACGGCGTACTGGCCGGCACCGCGGCGGCGAGCGAAGTGTTCCGTCAGGTGGACCCGAGTGTCGCGTTGGAGTGGCGAGCCGCCGACGGTGATGTCATCGAGGACGACCAGGTGCTCGCGACCGTCGGCGGCAACCTCCGATCGATTCTCGCCGCCGAACGCAGCGCGTTGAATCTGCTCCAGCATGCGTCGGGCATCGCCACCCTGACCCGGGAGTACGTCCAGGCCGCGGAGGGCCGGGCTCGGGTTCGGGACACCCGCAAGACGCTTCCGGGCCTGCGGGCGATCGAGAAGGCGGCGGTCCGCGCCGGTGGCGGGTTCAACCACCGCGAGTGTCTGAGCGATGCGGTCCTGATCAAGGACAACCATCTTGCGTTCATGGATCTCACGGCGGCGGTCGAGCGGGCCAAGGTGCGGTGGCCCGGGCGGACCGTGGAGGTGGAGTGCGACACGATGGCGCAGGTGCTCGAGGCCGTCGCCGCCGGTGCCGATCTGATCCTGTTGGACAACATGGCGCCCGAGGCCGTGCGCGCCGCGGTGACGAACGTCGACGGCATGGTGCCGCTCGAGGTGTCGGGCGGCGTCACGTTCGAGACGATTCGTGAGTACGCCGCCACCGGCGCGGACTTCATCTCGGTCGGTGCGCTCACCCACAGCGCGCCCGCGCTCGACATCGCGCTCGACGTCATCCCCGCACAGAAGGGCTGAATCGCGAATGTTGTTGGCGATCGACACCGGCAACACCCAGACCGTGATCGGTCTGTTCGACAACGGCGAGCTCGTCGACCATTGGCGGATCGCGACGGTGGCGTCGCGCACGTCGGATGAACTCGCGTTGATGATCCAACAGTTCCTCGGGTTCCACGGCTTCTCGTTCGACGATCAGGTGACCGGGGTGGTCATTTGCTCCGGCGTCCCGAGCGTGACCGGCGCGCTGCGGGAGATGACGGCGCGCTACTTCGGGTTCGACGCGCTCGTGGTGGAACCCGGGATCCGGACCGGGATGCCGATCCTCTACGACAATCCGAAGGAGGTGGGCCCCGATCGCATCGCCGACGCCGTCGGTGCCTTCGACCGTTACGGCGGGCCCACGATCGTCGTCGATTTCGGGACCGCGAACACGGTCGAGGCGATCAGTGCGAAGGGTGAGTACCTCGGGGGTGCGATCTTTCCGGGCGTCGAGATCTCGATGGAGGCGCTGTTCGGGCGGGCCGCCGCGTTGCGCAAGGTCGAGCTGGTGCCGCCGCGGAACGTGATCGGCAAGTCCACGGTCGAGTCGATCCAATCCGGCTTGCTCTACGGATTCAGTGGGCAGGTGGACGCGATCGTGAACCGCTTCATGCGCGAGCTCGGTGAGTGCACGGTCGTGGCGACGGGCGGTCTCGCCGAACTGATCATGCCGTTCTCGGAGACGATCCAACACCACGAACCGTGGCTGACCCTGGAGGGACTCCGCATCATCTTCGAACGAAACGCCGGCTGATCGCAGAAACGCACTGACTCACCCCAGGCATCGGCGCGCTTCAGGCATCGGCGGCACCGGTCGAAAAGGCAGGGATCGACGGACGTCGCGGCGCGCACCATGACCGCATCGCAGCCGGATCCGCCATACTGGGCGGCTCGCTCCGGACCAGAGGGGTTTCATGCGGGTACTGATCACGGGAATGGGCGGTGAGCTCGGTACTCGCGTCGCGCAGCTGCTCGAACCGCGTCGTGACGTTACCGAGATCGTCGGTGTCGATTTCGTCCCGCCCCGCCGTCGGCTACGCCGCAGTGAGTTCCGGCGGATCGATCCACGCGACCGCGAGAAGCTCGCGGCCTTCGTCACCGAGTTCGCGCCGGACGCCGTGGCGCATCTCGGCGTCTACGAGCCTGCGTCGCGGCTTCCCGAACGACTCTCGGCGCGCTACACCCACGCAATGGCGGTCGCCGCGCTCGGCGCGGCGGCTCGCACCGGGCGGCTGGAGCGGATCGCGCTGCGGAGCGGGATCTCGGTGTACGGACGTGGTCGGGGTCGGCCCGGCGTCCCGGACGAGGACGCACCGGTCGCGCCCACCACGCCGTTCGGCCGAACGCTGCTCGCGCTCGAAGCGCTCGCCGCCGACATCGGCCGCCGCCACGACATCCCCATCGCCGCGTTGCGGACGGCGACAATTGCGGGGTCGCACATGCCGAGCCCGCTGGGCCGAGTTCTGCGCTTGCCGGCCGTGCCGGTGCCGGCGATGGCGGACCCGGTGTTCCAGTTGTTGCACGCCGACGACGTCGCTCGGGCGACGGTGGCCGCGCTCGGAGCCGACACCGACGGACCGTTCAACATCGTGGGACCGGGGGCGGCGAGCGTGTGGCAGGCGGTCCGCCTCGGCGGGCGGATCCCGGTGCCGATCGCCGGACCGCTGTGGTCGCTGGCCGCCCAGACCGTGGAGTTGGCGGGCGCGCCGATGCCGCCGCACGTGATCGAACTCTTGACGAAGGGCAGTGCGGCCGACGGCAGCCGAGCCGTCGACGAGCTCGGACTCGACTCGTTGCGCTCCACGCACGACGTCTGCACCGAACTGTTCGAGTGGGCGACGGTCACCCCACTGCGCCCCGAGGTCCCGATGATGGGAGCGTCTCGTGGATGAGTTCGCGGTGCGGCCGCTGTTCGGCGTCGACCTGGATCACGGCCAGGAGGTCGGGGCGGCGGAAGTGGTGCGGCGCCGGCTCGACGGGCGGTTTTCGATCGACCCGTTCGGTGCGGATCCCCAGCTTCAGGATCTCTTCGCTCCGGTGGTGCAACGTCTCACCCCGGTGCGGGTCTCGGGAGCCGAGCACATCCCGGCGGCGGGCCCGGCCCTATTCGTCTCGAACCGGGGGCTCGGTGTGCTCGAACCCACCGCACTCGCGGTTGCGGTGCGCAAGGAGTCCGGCCGTCGGCTGCGGGTGGTGGGCGCGCCCGAGGTACCGATCCTTGGCGATCTGCTGCGCAAGTTCGGCAGCATCAGCAACTATCCCGGGGACCTCGGTGCGGTGTTACGGGCCGGTCACCTCGCGGTTCTGCCACTCGGCGTGAACTGGCTCCGGACCGGTGGCGGGACCCCGCCGACCGACATGCTCGTCGCCGCGCTCGGCTATTCGGTGATCCCGGTCCACGTGGGACCCGGCGGGCCGCTCGGTCTCCCGATCACCCCGTGGCGGGTCGGTTTCGGCGCGCCGATCCGGGTGGGAAACGTGGGAGACCGGGACCCGCTCTCGGCCGCCGAACTCGCCGAAGCGGTCCGGCAAGCCGTCCACGCCCTGGCCTGATTGATCGCATTCGTCCGGTTCTGGTCCGGCCAAGGCCGGTTCGCTGATTAGCCTTTCTCAGCATCCGACGGGCGGCTGCTGCCGTTCGTGATCCGGGAGGCTGCGTGTCCGAGGTCGTCGTCGACGACGGTATGACCATCCATTACGACGTGTTCGGTCGTCAGGATGGCGTGCCCCTGCTGATGATTCAAGGTCTGGGCACCGACTCGCGAGGGTGGGCGCTCCAGCGGCTGGCGCTCGGCCGCCGCTATCGCTGCATCACGCTGGACAATCGGGGCGTCGGCCGGACCGGCCCGGCGCCCGAGCCCTATTCGCTCGAACGGATGGCCCTCGACGCCATTGCGGTCCTCGACGCCGAGCACATCGACCGCGCCCACGTGATGGGGGCCTCGATGGGCGGGGTGATCGCCCAGATCATCGGCGTGCTCCATCCCGACCGGACTCGGTCGCTGATCCTGGCGTGCACCGCGTGTCGGCATCACGAGTGGCGCCGGGAACTGCTCACCGAGTGGGCCGATGCCGTCTCGGCTGGCGGGATGGCCGCGCTCGGCGACGAAGCAATGCAATGGCTCGTGGGTCCGCGCCTGCGCCGCCGCTTCGGGATGTGGTTGAACCTCATCGCGCGGGTCGTGTTGCAGCAGCCGCCGGAGCCGTTCGTTGCGCAGGTCCACGCCATCCTGGATGCGCCGGACAGTCTGCGTCACGAGTTGGCATCGATCCGGGTGCCGGTGTTGGTCATCACGGGTTCCCAGGACGCGCTCACGCCCGTCGGTGATGCCGAGGAACTCGCCGAGCTGATACCGCACGCGCGGTTGGAAGTGATTTCCGGCGCGGCCCACGGGCTCATGGCCGAGGCGCCGAACGGCTTCAACGAGGCGGTGCTCCGCTTCCTCGGCGACGTCGACGCGGCCGAGCACGCACTCGAACCGCACGCCGAATCCGCGTAGCCGCCACCGTGCTCGCCCAAGTGCGCGCGATGGCCGGCGCAACCCCGGCGGCGCGCGATCGTTACGTCGATTTCCTCCGCGTCCTCGCGATCCTGGCCGTCGTCGGTGGTCACTGGTTGATCGCGACGATCCAACAATCGTCGAGCGGCATCGAGGTGGGCAACGTCCTCAGCCATCAGGCCGGGCTGCGTCCACTCACGTGGGTGTTCCAGGTGATGGGTGTGTTCTTCGTGGTGGGTGGGTTCTCCACTCGGCGCGCCATCGAGGGCCGAACAACCTTCGACGCCGGCGGGTTCCTGGCCGGGCGGGTCGAGCGGCTGCTCCGGCCCACACTCGTGTTCGTGGTCGTTTGGCTCAGCGCCGCGGCGGTGCTCGAGGCGGTGGGGGTGGACGCCGGTCTCACCCACGCGATCGCGCGCATCGCCGCACAACCGCTGTGGTTCCTTGCGGTCTATCTCCTGATGACGTTGATCGCCCCCGCGCAGCTCGCTTTGCATCGGCGATCACCGGCGCTCGTCATCGTGGCGCTCCCGATCGCGACCCTCGCGTGCGACTGGCTGCGCTTCGCCGACCTGGTCCCGGGCCTGGCGGTGCTGAACTACCTCTTCGTCTTCGCGTTCGCCCAGGAGCTCGGCTTCCATCTCTCCGCCGGTTGGGATCGCATCACCCGTTGCGCGGCACTCGCAGCGGCGACTGTGGGTTTGGTGTCGCTGATCGGGATGGTGGCGCTCGGTCCGTATCCCGCGTCCATGGTCGGACTGCCCGGGGCTCGGGTCTCCAACATGAGTCCGCCGACGCTCTGCATCCTGTTGCTCACGGTCGTGCACACCGCAGTGTTCACCGCCGTGCGTCCCGCGAGTCGGCGGTTGCTCGCCCGTCCTCGCGTCTGGGTCGCAACCGTGGCCGC
Organism: Acidimicrobiia bacterium; assembly: GCA_031422675.1. GTDB lineage: Bacteria > Actinomycetota > Acidimicrobiia > IMCC26256 > JAENVU01 > JAENVU01. The sequence continues at coordinate 33,573 of JANPMG010000027.1, forward strand.
GAACGCAGGGATCATGACCATCTTCTTGTGGCATCTCACCGCCGCGGCCGTCGTCGGGGCGGTGCTGTACGGGGTCGACGTCTTGCCGCGCCCGGGCTCCGCCGCGTGGTGGTGGTTGAAGATTCCGTGG